>NZ_BAABGS010000009.1:0-158582 GCF_039541695.1 Chelativorans composti
GCAGCAGCTGTGTACTAACGAACTCGGGGCCGTTATCACTTCGAAGGTATTTTGGTGCGCCACGCAGGCTGACCAAGCGGCTGAGCACCTCGATTACCCGCTGGGCACGGATGCTGCCGGCAACGTCAATCGCCAAGCATTCCCGCGTGTATTCGTCCACCACCGTCAAACATTTAAGTGTCTGACCGTTGGCGCAGGCGTCGTACACAAAGTCGTAGCTCCAGACGCTATTCCGGCCAGTCGGCAGGCATGGTCGAGGCAGCGAGCTCGCCACACGGCGCCGCTTACGTTTCGCAGGCACTTGGAGCCCTGCTTCCCGCCATAGACGTGAACAGCGCTCCTGGCCAACCTGAATGCCTTCGCGGCCCAGGAAGACACGGATACGACGAGAACCAAAGCGTGGGTACTGACCTGATAGGCGTTGCATAACCTCAATCACCGGGGCATCCTTCGTAGGCATCTTCAGCGTGTAATACAAACCGGAACGGGAAACATCCATCAGCGCACAGGCCCGACGCTGGGAGACGCCACGAGAGATGGCGTACCTCGCCTGCGCCAGACGAGCCTGTGCGCCTACCATTTTTTTGAGTTGATCTCCTTCATCACATCGATTTCCAGCTCCCGGTCGACCAGCAACTTACGCAGCCTGGCGTTTTCGGCCTCCAGCGCCTTCAGGCGTTTGACCTCGTCCGTTTCCATGCTGCCGAACTTCTTACGCCACACGTAGATCGTGGCTTNCCGACTATTCCTCCGTTGCCTTCGAATGCGCATACATTTATCGCCCGATAGTGTATTTCCAGTTTGACCGTGACGAGTTTTTCGCCGGAGATCACGTCTACACGCGTGGCTACTTCGATTATCGCGAGCACGGCTTCGGGCCGGTCGTCGAAACCGGGGACCAGGTCCTGGACGCCATCCAGAAGGTGCTGGAGGGTCAGGAGGATCCGGTCTATGCGCAGCGGCGGGAGTCGTTCTTCGCGTTCCGGGACGGCCGGTGCTGCGAGCGGGTCTATAACGCGATCCTCGAAATTTTGCCGGAAAGCTCGAGAAGCGAGCTGACGTCTTCACCTGGGCAGCGGCTGGCCGCAGAGTAGGTGAGGTCATGTCGCGAAGCACCGCGCTCCTTTGCATCTGGCTACCCGAAGGCGGCCCGATCCGGCTGGCGGCCGCGAGCCATGTCAGAGCAGGTGGCCTCTCTGCCAAGCAGCCCGGATGACACCTCGCGCAACGCGGAGCGGCCCCCCAGAATTGGAGCTGGACGCTCCCGTCGAGCCTTGATCTCCGTGGGACGCAAGACGTTGTCGCGGCGATCGGTCAGGAGCGGCGAGCATGAGTTCCTCAGTGGCCCAGCGCCGGCGCCTGTTGCTGGTCCTGACGCAGCGCGGGTGCCGGTCGCGGTTTGGAGGGGGTATCCGGGCAACTGACAAGGCCCGGATCACTCGGCAATGCCGATATGCAGCCGGGCGAAGGCAATCAAACTTTCGATATGGTTGGCGACGGCCTTGAAGCAGGCGTCGGCATCAGCGCGCTCCAGAGCGTCGATGATTTCCAGATGCTCCTTGGCGTCGGGCTTCAGCCTGTCTTGCAGCTGGTCTATCTCGAACAGGCGGGTGGTCGCGCGAAGGTTGCGGAGCACTTCCGCCATCACCTGATTATCGCAATAGTCGATGATCAGGTTGTGCAGATGGTCATCCGCGTCCCAGTGAACGTCGATATGGTAGCTGGTCGCGTTCATCAGCTCTTCCGTCTCGCGGCGCACCTCGATGAGCTTGCGCGCCGGGATGAAGGGCATGGACTGCACCGCCGCGTGCGGCTCGATCAGCAGGCGCAGCTTCAGGCTCTGGATGTATTCGCCGATGTCGACATGGCGCACGACGTAGTTCCGTCCGTCACCCTTGCGGACGAGGCCTTCGCCCTCCAGGCGCTGGAGCGCTTCGCGGAGTGGCGTGCGCGACACGCCCAGAAGCTCGGCCAGACGGGCCTCGACAATGACGTGCCCCGCGGCAAGCCGCCGCCGCCGGATCATGTCGGACACCGCCCGATAGGCCTGAGCGGCGAGCTTGTCGCCGTGTCGCAAAGGCTTGCCGCTGTCGGCTCTGGTTTCAGAAATGCTCACGCCCATGTCTCCCTTCTTCCGTTCCTCCTGCGGCTGCGTTCCTGTCCGGGGGACTTTTCACGGGTCACTCCATCGTTCATAGCAACGCGGGGGAATTGTGAGAGGAACACAAAGCTATGGTTGAAAGTGCCGCCGCCAACAAGAGCCTCGCCGACGAGACCTACGACGCGCTTCTCGAGGAAATTCTTGCGGCCAGGCTTGCCGGCGGCACCGTGGTCCAAGAAAGGCGTCTGGCCGAACGCCTCGGTGTCTCGCGGTCGCCGATGCGCGATGCGCTCGGGCGCCTGGAGGGCCAGGGGCTCCTGATTCGCAACGACAAGGGGGTGCTGACGGTCCGCATCATCGCCCTCACGGATTACCTGAACGCAATCTCGGTGCGAATGCTTCTCGAGCCGACGGCTGCGGCGCTGGCGGCGGAGGCGATCGACGCCGCCGAAGTCAAGCGGCTCGCGGAAATGCTCGAAGCTCTGGATGCCGACCCTGACCCCGAGCCGGCCGTTGTCTGGGCCTTCGATGACGTGCTCCACGATAGCATTGGCGCGGCAAGCGGCAATCCCTTCATGGCGGAGACAATCGTCCGGATGCGCCGTTATACGACGATCTTCGAGCGCCAGCGCAAGCTTGCCCAGCGCAAGCCGGGCCTCGAAGACCATCAGGCGATCCTGAGGGCCCTCGCCGCCCGTGATCCGCAGGCGGCGCGCGAAGCGATGACGATTCATCTGGACCAGGTCCGCAGGAACGTTCTGACGACATACTAGCAGCTTCACGCCGGCTCTTCCGATTTTTCACCTGTTTCGCGAGGTCAGCGAAAAGCGCTTGCAACGCATCGTCGCCGAGTGTATAGGAATGGTATACCAAAATTATGCGAACGAGACAAGCGTTCGCCGAAAACAACCAGTCCAGAGGGTTTCATGTTGCTTCGCAAGGTTTCTTCCGCCGCCGCAGTCCTGCTCGCATCCACCGTTGCCGTTCTTGCCGGGGACTGCACGCCGAAGGTTGCCGATTCCGAGCTGATCAAGCCCGGCGTGCTCGTCATGTCCACGAACCCGACGCTGCCTCCGCTGCAGTATGTCGACTCGGCGGGCGAGCTGAAGGGTATGCGCGTCGAGCTCGGCACGGAGATCGCCAAGCGGCTTTGCCTGACGCCCGAATACGTCCACATCGAGTTCTCTGCGATGATCCCCGGTCTCAGCGCCGGCCGCTGGGACATGATCAACACCGGCATCTTCTTCACCGAAGAGCGCGCGGGCATGATGCAGATGATCCCCTACGAGGATCAGGCAATCAGCGTCTCCGTGGCTTCCGGCAATGAGGCCGTGAAGACCAAGGAGGATCTCGCCGGCCTGCGCATCGGCGTGGAGATCGGGGGCTTCGAGGAAACCAAGACCCGCCTGCTCGACGAGGAACTCAAGGCTGCCGGCAAGGAAGGTCTCGTCATCCAGACCTTCGACAATTTCGCGCTCGCCTATCAGGCCCTGCGCGCCGGCCAGGTCGACGGTGTGGTGTCGATCGATGCCGTCGCCAAGGAATACGACGCCCGCGGTGACTTCCGCCGTGCGGTAAGCGGCCTCTATCCGGCCCCGGTTGCCTTCGCGATGAAGAGCCCTGCGCTTGCCGACGCCGTATCGGAAGTTCTCAAGGAGATGAAGGCGGACGGTTCACTCGCTGCCCTGTTCGACAGCTACGGCGTTCCGATGCCGGAAACGGACTATTCGGTGAAGGGTCCGGGCCGCTGATCCCGGCAGGCGCACGCCCCTGACTGCGGCGCCGCGTGGCCGGCGCCGCCTACACCCCCGGATTGAAAGGCTGACCCATGTCGATCTGGAGCTGGTCCGGCTTCTTTGACTATCTCTTCAACCCGTTCATCCTCGGCGGCGTCTTCACCACGATCTGGCTGACCGCCGTGTCGCTGGTCGCTGGCCTGATCCTCGGCTTCGTCATCGCGCTCATGCGGCGCTCAAAGCTTGTACCGCTGCGCGGGATCGCCTGGTTCTACGTCTGGCTTTTCCGGGGCACGCCGCTCCTGGTGCAGCTGATTGTCATCTACACGGCTTTGCCGCAGCTCGGCATCCGCTTCTCGGTGGTCGAGGCCGCGCTTCTTGGCCTGGCGCTGAACGAGGCGGCCTATCTCGCCGAGATCATCCGCGCGGGCATCGAGGCGGTACCCGAAGGCCAGTCGCGCGCCGCCCGCGCCCTCGGCATGACCGAGCATCAGATCATGCGTCATATCGTGGCTCCGCAGGCCTTCAAGATCATCATTCCGCCGCTCGGCAACTCGGTGAACGGCCTGCTCAAGACGACCTCGGTCACGTCGGTCATCTCCATGGAAGAGCTGCTCCGCCGCACGCAGGTGCTGATCCAGGAGAAGTTCATGGTGCTCGAGCTCTTCGCCGTGGCCGCCATCTACTACCTGCTGCTCACCACCGCCTGGGATTTCGTTCAGCGGCGGATCGAGCGGAAGTTCGGCCAGTCCACGGCCGTTGCCTCGCCGCAGAAGCGGTGACGGTTTCCAGACAAGGGAAAAGTGCATGTCTAAGAAGTTCCGCGGTGTCTACACCGTGATGATTACCCCGGTCGATGAGAATGGCCGCCCCAACCTCTCCGCGCTGGCCGATCTCACCAATTGGCAGATCGAGCAGGGGGTCCATGGGCTGATTCCGCTCGGCTCGACCGGTGAATTTCTCTCGCTCTCCGATGAGGAATGGGACAGCGTCGCCCGCACGGTCATCGAGGCGGCCGCGGGCCGCGTTCCGGTGCTGATCGGAACAGGCGCGGAAGACACCCGGGAGGCCGTCCGCCTCAGCCGGAAGGCGGAAGCGTTCGGCGCCGACGGCGTCATGATCATTCCGCCGTTCTACTCGACGCCCACCGATGACGAGCTGGTTGAGCACTACAAAACCATTGCCGCGGCGATTTCCGTCCCGATCATGGTCTACAACAACCCGGCGACGTCCAACGTCGACATGAAGCCGGAGCTGCTCGCCCGCATCGCGGAGATCGAGGGTTGCGACTACGTCAAGGAATCGACGCTCGAGGTGTTCCGCATCCGCGATATCATCCGCCTGGCGGGCGAAAACATGACGCCCTTCGGCGGCATCATGGGTTTCGAGTCCTTCGTCATGGGCGCGCAGGGATGGGTTGCGGTGGCTTCCAACGTCGCGCCGGGGCCGATGGCCCGCATCTTCGAGCTCGCCGCCGACGAAAAGAAGTACGACGAGGCCCGTGCCCTGTACCTTGAGTGGCTGCCGATCATCAATGCCGTGGGCGGTCAGGCCTATGTGGCGGGCACCAAGTCGCTGCTCAATCACATGGGCTTTGCGGCGGGCAAGCCGCTGCCGCCCCGCCTGCCGCTTCCACCCGAAAAGGATGCCGAGATGAAGGCCCTTGTGGAGCGGTTCAACCTCCGCTTCCCACGCTGAACCGGGGAACGAACGATGCTGGCTCCGACGCAACAGAGCGCCCAGGCAACCATCCACGTGGATGGCGTACCATACACCGTGGAAGCTGGCCTCTCGGTTGCGGCGGCGCTGACGCGTCACGGCCGGCCCGACTTTTCCACGGACGCCGCCGGAAGGAAGCGCGGCGTGTTCTGCGGCATGGGCGTGTGTCATGACTGCCTCGTGACGGTGGACGGGCGCACGAGTCAGCGGGCCTGCATGACCGTGGTGGCCGATGGCATGCGCATCGAGCGCCAGCAGCCAAAGCCGGACATAGCCTCGCCGGCGCTCGCCGATCTCCGGCCCGTCCCGGAGGAGATCGAGCGACGTTACATGGACCTGCTGGTGGTGGGCTCCGGTCCAGCCGGTCTTTCCGCCGCCATTGCCGCCGCGGCGGCCGGCGCATCGGTCACCATCGTGGACGAGCGCCACACCGCCGGCGGGCAGTTCTACAAGCAGCCGAACACCGATGCTGCCCGCGAGGGGCTCGCCGGAGACCGCCAGGCAGGCGACGGGGCAAGGCTCATAGCCGAGGCACAGAGGCTCGGCGTCACCATTCTGGGGGATGTTACGGTCTGGGGCGCGGCGCTTGACGACGATGGAATTCCGGTCATCGCCTGCCTTGGCCCGGAGGGCGCTTTCTACTGCCATCCGAAGATGCTCGTCATCGGCACGGGTGCATTCGAGCGGCCCGCGCCCGTTCCCGGCTGGACGCTTCCGGGCGTGATGACCACCGGCGCCGCCCAGACGCTGCTGCGCAGCTATGGCACGTTGCCGGGACGGCGCGTCGTCATCGCAGGCAACGGCCCTCTCAACATTCAGGTTGCCGCCGAAATCGTGAAGGCTGGCGGCACGGTGGTGCGGCTCGTCGAGCGTGCTGCCGCTCCATGGGCCCGTCCGGCCGAGGCTGCCGCGCTACTGCGCCATGACCCCGCCCTTGCCGTCAAGGGCATGAAGGAAATTCTCCGCCTGAGCCAGGCCGGCGTGCAGTTCGCATGGCGGTCCAACGTGACCTCCATCCAGGGCGACGGACGCGTCGCTTCCGTCACGCTCTCCGGGCCGCACGGCGCGGAAGTCCTGGAAGCCGATACGGTGCTCCTCGGTGGCGATTTCACCTCCTCCAATGAACTCTCGCGCTTGCTGGGCTGTGCCCATAGCGTGCGGGAGGACGGGACCTTGCAGGCCGTCTGCGGGCCGGACGGCGAAAGTTCGCTGCCGAATGTCCATATTGTCGGCGAAGCTGCCCGGTTCGGCGGGGCTCACATCGCCATGGCGGCTGGCCGGCTTGCAGGGCTCGCCGCGGCCCGGAAGCTTGGCCTGAAGGCGGAGCCTGACAAGACGGCTCTGCGCAAGCTCGAGCGAGCAACCGCCTTTCAGGCGGCGCTTTGGAAGCTCTTCGCGCCAGTAGCGCCGGAAGCTTCCGTCGAAGACACAGCCATAGCCTGCCGCTGCGAGAGTGTTCTTGCGGGCACGCTGAAGGGGACGGCGGAGACGAGCCCTCCCGACATTTCGACGCTGAAGCGTCTCACCCGCGCCGGCATGGGCCGTTGCCAGAGCCGCTATTGCAGCCGCATATTGACCCGGCTTGCCGGGCGCCCGGTCAGCGAAACCAACGGCCTGCTTGCGCCGCAAATGCCGTTGCGTCCGGTTCCTCTCGCCGCGCTGGCCTTGGAGAAGCCCGAATGGGGCGGCCACAAGCGGGCCCTGTTGCCGGAGCGTCCGCCGCTGCCGCATCCCGACCCGCTGCCTGTCGGAGAGGTTTCAACCGTCATCATCGGCGCAGGCATTGCGGGCCTGTCCACCGCCCTGTTCCTTGCCCGCGCGGGCGAGGACGTCGTGGTTCTCGAACGCGCCTATCCGGGCGGCCTCGCCTCCGGTGGCAATGCGGGCAGTCTCCATGCGCAGCTGCTGTCATTCGATCACGGTGCGCGTGCCGAGGCAGGAGGCGCGCCCGCCGCGCGGACGCTGCCACTGCAAAGGGACTCCATTCTGCTCTGGCAACAGCTCGAGAAGGAGCTGGGTCGCGATTTCGAGATGAAGATTACCGGCGGTCTGATGGTCGCCGAGACTGAGGACCATCTCCGTTTCCTGGAGGGAAAGACCCGCGTCGAACGGCAGATGGGCATTGAATGCCACGTCATCGGAAAGACGGAGCTTGAGCGCCTCGAGCCGCTCCTGTCGCCCCGCATGATCGGCGCGGCCTACTGCCCGCTCGAAGGCAAGATCAATCCCCTGGTCGCCACCCGCCACGTGCTGGACGCGGCCGTTGCCACCGGCGCACGTGTATTCGACCGGACGGAGGTTCTCGCCATCGAACGGGACGGCTCGGGCTACAGGATCATGACTTCCCGCGGGCTGATCCGCGCGGGCAGGGTGGTCAACGCGGCTGGTGCTTTCGCTTCGCGGATCGGCCGGATGCTTGGTCTTGAGGTGCCTGTCTTCGGCGCTCCGCTGCAGATGGTGGTTACAGAGGCTGCCGCGCCCGCCATCTCCCATCTCGTAGCCCATGCCGACCGGCACCTGACGCTGAAGCAGGCGGCCAACGGCAATTTTCTCATCGGCGGCGGCTGGACCGCCGGACTCGATCCCGTGCACAGCCATCCGCGCCCGTTGCTGTCGAGCATCGAGGGCAACCTCTGGGTGGCGCAGCATGTCGTGCCCGGCCTGCGCAAGCTGCATGTCATCCGGACCTGGGCAGCGATGAACATCAACATCGATGGCGCGCCGATCCTCGGCGAGCACCCGGCGATGCCGGGCTTTTTCAACGCCGTCACGTCCAATGGCTTCACGCTCGGGCCGATCGTGGGCCAGCTCACTGCGCAACTCGTACTGGGGCGCGATCCCGGCCGGGACCTGTCGCCCTATTCAATCCGCCGTTTCCACGGAGAGCGATGATGATCGAGATCACCGGCGTCAGCAAATATTACGGCAGCTTCCCTGTCCTCAAGAACTGCACCACGCGCGTCGACAAGGGCGAGGTGGTGGTCATCTGCGGGCCTTCGGGTTCGGGCAAGTCCACGCTCATCAAGTGCGTCAATGCGCTTGAGCCGATCAGCGAAGGCTCGATCAAGGTCGACGGCATCGAGGTGAACGATCCGCGCACCAACCTGCCGGAGCTGCGTACACTGGTCGGCATGGTCTTCCAGAACTTCGAGCTGTTCCCGCACCTGCGCATCGTCGAGAACGTCATGCTCGCCCAGCGCATCGTGCTCGGGCGCAGCGAAAGCGCAGCACGCAAGACCGCTATGACACTGCTCGATCGCGTCGGCCTCGCCGACCATGCCCACAAGTTTCCGAGCCAGCTCTCGGGCGGCCAGCAGCAGCGCGTTGCGATCGCCCGGGCGCTCGCCATGAACCCCAAGGCGATGCTGTTCGACGAGCCCACGTCGGCGCTCGATCCCGAAATGATTTCGGAAGTGCTGGACGTCATGACCAGCCTTGCCGCCGAGGGTATGACAATGATGATTGTCACCCACGAGATGGGTTTCGCGCGCAAGGTTGCGACGCGGATGGTCTTCATAGACCGGGGTGAAATCATCGAAGACCGTCCGACCGAAGAGTTCTTCACCTCCCGCCACAATCCCCGCACCGAGGCGTTCCTCGGCAAGATCCTGCACCATTGAGGCTGTCCATGAGCACGTTCGATCTCATCATCAGGGGCGGAACCATCGCGACCGCATCCGATGTCTTCAAGGCCGACATCGGCATCAGGGACGGAAAGATCGTCCAGATTGGCGCGGCCCTGGAGGGCGCTACCGAAGTCATCGACGCCACCGGCAAGTATGTGCTGCCCGGCGGCATCGACAGCCATGTCCACATTTCGCAGCCGTCCGGCGAGGGCATCTCGATGGCAGATGACTTCGAGAGCGGCACGCTTTCCGCACTTTTCGGCGGCAACACCACGATCATGCCTTTCTGCCTCCAGGAGAAGGGCCGTCCGCTGCGCGAGGCGCTGAACGCCTATCACGAGCTGGCCGAAGGCAGCTGCTATACGGACGTGAGCTTCCACCTGATCGTTTCGGACGCGAGCCCGACGCTGCTCGGTCAGGAACTGGCCGCTCTTGCGGAGGAAGGCTACGCTTCGTTCAAGGTCTTCATGACCTACGAAAATCTCCGCCTCAACGACGCGGAGATCCTGAAGACGCTGGACGTCGCTCGCCAGACCGGCTCGACCGTGATGATCCACTGCGAGAATGAGGATGCCATCCGCTATCTCGTGGAAAAGCACGAGGCGGCCGGAGACGTGGCACCACGCGCCCACGCCACGACGAGGCCCATCGCCGCCGAACGCGAGGCCACGCACCGGGCGCTCACGCTGGCCGAGATCGCCGAGGTGCCAATCGTCATCGTGCATGTCTCGAACGGCCAGGCCATGGATGAAATTTCGCGGGCCCGCGCGCGTGGCCTGAAGGTCTACAGCGAGACCTGCCCGCAGTACCTGATGCTCACCGCCGAGGACCTGGATGGCATGGATTGGGAGGGCGCGAAGTTCGTCTGCTCGCCGCCGCCCCGGGACAAGGCGGCGCAGGAGGATTGCTGGCGCGGCATCGAAACGGGCGTGTTCGACCTGTTCTCCTCCGACCACTGCCCCTTCAGGTATGACGACGAGCACGGCAAGCGGGCGCCGAAGGCGCTCGAGAGTTTCCGCCATATCCCCAACGGCATTCCCGGCGTTGAGACGCGTATGCCTATCCTGTTCTCCGAAGGCGTCATGAAGGGCCGCATCGACCTGCCGCGCTTCGTCGCGCTGACGGCGACCAACCATGCCAGGACCTATGGGCTCTACCCTGAGAAGGGCACGATCGCGATCGGCTCCGATGCGGACATTGCCATCTGGGATCCGTCGGTCAAGAAAACCATCCGCCATGCGGATCTGCACGACGGCGCGGACTACACGCCCTACGAGGGTGTCGAAGTGACCGGCTGGCCGACGACAGTGATCCTGCGCGGACGCGTCATGATCCGGAACGGAGAGCTCGTCGGTCGCAAGGGCGACGGCCAATACCAAACGGCGCGCACGCGCACCCTTTAGTCTTGTTCAGGGCCGTTCCGGGCGGGACACCGGTTCCCGGAGCGGCTGCAGTCAGATCGGGAAAACTCATGAAAATCAAAGTGACTGCTGGTCCCTTCGTCTTTGACGCGGTGCTGGAAACGGAAAAGGCTCCGCAGACCTGCAAGGCCTTCCTCGAGCGCATGCCCTTCGAGGGCAAGATCGTGCATGTGCGCTGGTCGGGTGAGGGCGTCTGGATTCCGCTCGGTGATTACAGCTTTGGCGTTGGCTACGAGAACGCGACCAGCCACCCGGCACCGGGCCAGGTCATCCTCTACCCGGGTGGCATCAGCGAGACGGAAATCCTGCTTGCCTATGGTGGCGTGGACTTTTCGTCGAAGGTAGGCCAGCTTGCCGGCAACCACTTCATCACGCTTACCTCGAACCTTGACAAGCTGCCGGAGCTCGGCCGCAAGGTGCTCTGGGAAGGCGCGCACGACATCCGGTTCGAGCTGGCCTGACCGCAGAAGGCAAGAGCCTGCCGTAGACGGACGCCGAAGGCCTTCAGGACAGTCTCGCCAGCCTTCAGAAGGAATGTCCGTTCCTCCGGGGTAGGGCCGTGGCGCTCAGCTTCTTCAGTGCCGCGGTCGCGTGCCGGATGAACTCCAGCCCGATCGGCGGCAGGCGCGGCTGGTCCGTGTAGACGAAGGCAAACTGGTGTGGAACCGCCGGCTCGAACGGCCGGATGTCGATCTCGAGATCCGTGCAGTCCTGGACCAGCAGCGCATTGACGATCGAGATGCCGATTCCCTGGGCGGAGAAGCCGCAAGCCGAGGCCACGGAATGCGCCTCGATGCGGATTGTCGGCGCAATCCCGTGGGCAGAGAACACCAGATCGAGGTCGTGCCGGGGAGCGCGGCGCCAACCGAGCAGCACGAGAGGCTCGCCTTTGAGATCGGACGGTCGTATGACGCTGAGTTCCGAAAGCCTGTGTCCGCGCTGCATGACACAGACCGATTTCGTCTCGATGACATCCGAACGCGTCAGGATGGTTGATGCGTAGGGCAAGCGGAGAAAGGCGATCTCCGCCTGTTTCTCCTCCAGCATGCGCTGGATGACGTCATAGGTTCCGTGCAGAACCTCGAGGCGTATGTCCGGGCATTCCTTCAGGAAATCGGCGATGATCGCCGGCATGATGCGCCGCGAGATTCCCGGTGGTACGGCGATCCGTAGCATGGCGCTCGCGTGCTGACCGAGGCGGATGTGTTGCGCGGCTTCCCGCAACGTGTGCAGCCGCTCCAGCACGTCGGCCACCAGCGGTTCGGCCATCTTGTTGGCGCGGGAGGGCACGAGACGCACGCCGTCCCTGTAGAAAAGCTCCAGCCCCAATTCCTCCTCAAGCTGGCTGATGCGCCGGCTGATCGCCGACTGTGATATCCCCAGGAGTGCGGCCGCCGCCTGTGTGGAGCCCGTGCTCATGACGGCGCGATAGGCTTCCAGGTTCTTGAGTTTCATCCGCCTCCCCGGATTTATGCGCAAAACGCATAAAAATTCGCACTTAACTCATAATATTGCAAGCATATCCCGCGCGTGATTTGCTTCTCTTCAAGCGCCGGAGGACTGACGCTTGGTGAGGAGGCCCGATTGACTGCATTTGTGATCCGCCGTCTCTTGCAGGCGCTGGCCGTACTGTTCGTGACGTCGGTGATAGTGTTCGCTGGCGTTTATGCCATCGGCGATCCCCTGGAGATCCTCCTGCCGGCAGATGCGACCATGGCCGAGCGCGAGCAGGTGACCCGTTCGCTCGGCCTCGACAAGCCGCTCATCGTGCAATACGGCCTGTTTCTGTGGAATGCCCTCCACGGGGATCTGGGTACGTCCTTCGTCTACAACCAGCCGTCGATCAGCATCATTCTGCAGCGTCTGCCCGCGACGCTGGAACTGGCCTTCAGCGCGCTTTTCCTGTCAATCATCATTGGCATTCCGCTGGGGCTCTGGTCGGGGCTGCGCCGCGGCACCACCGTCGACGAGACGATCATGACCGGATCGATCCTCGGCTTCAGCCTGCCCAATTTCTGGCAGGGCATGATGCTGATCATGATCTTCTCGGTCTATCTGGGCTGGCTGCCGTCCACCGGTCGCGGCCAGACGGGCACGATCTTCGGCGTTGAGACAAGCTTCGCGACCTGGGACGGCATCCGGCATCTGATCCTCCCCGCCGTCAACCTGTCGCTGGCCAAGATTGCGCTGGTGATCCGGCTCACGCGCGCTGGTGTCCAGGAGACGATGCCGCTCGACTTCATCAAGTTTGCGCGGGCGCGCGGGCTGTCCTCCAGGCGCATCGTGCTGGTCCATGTGCTGAAGAACATCCTGATACCGATCATCACGGTGATCGGCGTCGAGTTCGGCTCGCTGATTGCCTTCGCGGTGGTGACGGAAACGATCTTTTCCTGGCCCGGCGTTGGCAAGCTGATCATCGACAGCATCCGGGTTCTCGATAGGCCCATCGTCGTTGCCTACATCCTCGTCGTCGTAACCATGTTCATCACGATCAACCTGATCGTCGACATTCTCTACTCCATTCTCGACCCGCGCATCAGGAGCAAGGCCCAATGAGCGCGCTGACCTTACGCCTGCTCGGGAACGGCATGCTGTCGACGGCGCTGAACGGCATCTTTGCCAGCACCAAGGCGACCATCGCGTTCGTCGTCTGCCTCATCCTCGTGTTCGCGGCCATCTTCGCCCCGTGGCTCGCGCCGCAGAATCCATACGACCTGATGCAGATCGACTTTTTCGATGCGCGGCTGCCCCCGCTGTCGAAAAGCATGAGCGGCATGACCTACTGGCTCGGTACCGACACGCAGGGCCGCGATATGCTCTCGGCCATGCTCTATGGTTTGCGGACCAGCCTCGGCGTGGGCCTCCTTGCGGGATTTCTGGCGCTGGCGGTGGGATCTGCCCTTGGCTTGCTGGCGGCCTATGCCCGCGGCAGGCTCGACGCGCTGATCATGCGCATTGTCGACCTGATGCTGGGCTTTCCGACAATCCTGATCGCTCTCCTGATCCTCGCCATCTTGGGGCAGGGCACGTGGAAGGTGATCCTGGCGCTGGTGCTGGTGCAGTGGGCCTATTTCGCGCGGGCGGCCCGCGGCGCGGCGCTGGTGGAGGTCAACAAGGACTACGTGGAGGCGGCGCGCTGCCTCGGCCTGGGCTGGGGGCGGATCCTGTTCTCCCATCTGCTGCCGAACTGCCTGCCGCCGCTGATGGTGATCGGCACCATCCAGATCGCGAATGCGATCGCGACGGAGGCCACGCTCAGCTTCCTCGGCATTGGCCTGCCCATTACGGAGCCGTCCCTCGGCCTGCTGATCTCCAATGGCTATCAGGTCCTGCTCGCCGGGCTCTACTGGATAAGCGTCTTCCCCGGACTGCTGCTCCTCACCCTGGTCTTTTCGATCAACATCGTTGGCGACCGACTGCGTGAAGTCTTCAACCCGAGGCTTGCGGCATGATGGAACTGAAAACCGCAGAAACGATCCTCGAGGTCCGCGACCTGCAGACCCACTTCTTCACCCCGCAGGGGGTGGTGAAATCCGTCGATGGCGTCAGCCTCACGCTGAAGCGGGGCGAAATCCTCGGCCTCGTCGGCGAGTCCGGCTCGGGCAAGTCCATCACCGGGTTCTCGATCCTGGGTTTGGTGGATCCGCCGGGGCGCAACGTGGGCGGCTCCATCCTCTTCAGGGGCGAGGAGCTCTTGAACGCGAGCGAGGAACGTCTCCGCAGCCTGCGCGGCAATCGCATCGCCATGATCTTCCAGGATCCGATGATGACGCTCAACCCCGTGCTCTCGATTAAGACGCACATGATCGAGACGGTGCTGGCGCACGACAATGTCGGCCGGGAAGAGGCGCTGGCGCGGTCCATCGAAGCGCTCCGCATGGTTGGCATATCGCAGCCGGAAACCCGCATCGAAAGCTATCCGCACGAATTTTCCGGCGGCATGCGCCAGCGCGTGGCAATCGCCATCGCGCTCCTGCACAAGCCGGACCTGATCATCGCGGACGAGCCGACAACGGCCCTGGACGTCACGATCCAGAGCCAGATCCTGTCGGAAGTGCAGAAGCTCTGCCGCGAATTCGGGATGGGCCTTATCTGGATCAGCCACGACCTGGGCGTGGTGGCCGGTCTCGCTGACCGCGTGGCCGTCATGTACGCCGGGCGGATCGTGGAACAGGGCACGGTCGACGAAGTGCTCGACTCGCCGCGCCATCCCTACACCGCCGGCCTCATCGGCTCAGCCCCGGCGGCAAATCGGCGCGGTGCGCGGCTCCAACAGATCCGCGGAGCCGCACCCCATCCGCTCAACCGCCCGGAAGGCTGCGCCTTTCGTACGCGCTGCGACTATGCCACCGACATGTGCCTCAAGGAGCCGCCGGAAACGGCCGGCAGTCGCGCCCACCGGTGGCGTTGCTTCCACCCGCTGGCCGACGCGCAACTGGAGACGCTGCCATGACGGATGTGTTCGCGGAAGTTAGGAACGTCTCCAAGCGCTTCTCCTCGCGGCCGGACTTTGCGGAGAGGATTGCGATCCGGCTCGGCGCGGCCGCGCAGCCACCGGTGGTTCACGCGCTGGACGGTGTGGACCTGCAGGTTCGCCGCGGCGAGGTGGTGGGCCTAGTAGGCGAGTCGGGCTGCGGGAAATCGACCCTCGGCCGCATCATCGCCGGCATGCTGCCGCCCACAGAGGGCGAGGTCTACATCGAGGGCGTGGAGCGCCGCACGCTTGCCGGACAGGCTGCCAGGCGCGCAAGGCTCAACACGCAGATCATCTTCCAGGACCCGATGTCCTCGCTCAATCCGCGTAAGCGGGTGATCGACATCATCGGCGAGGCGCCGCTTGCCCACGGGCTGATCGCGCGCAGCGAGAAGCGCGCCTATGTCGAGGACCTTCTTGTGACGGTCGGGCTCGACCCTTCCATGGCGGGCCGCTATCCGCATCAGTTCTCGGGCGGACAGCGCCAGCGCATTGGTATCGCTCGGGCGCTGGCGGTCAAGCCGGAGTTCCTCGTCTGCGACGAGAGCATCGCCGCCCTCGACATTTCCATCCAGGCGCAGATCCTCAATCTGTTCATGGACCTGCGCGAACAGCTGAACCTGACCTACCTGTTCATCAGCCATGACCTGAGCGTGGTCAACCACATCGCTGACCGCGTGGTGATCATGTATCTCGGGCGGATCGTCGAGGAAGGCACGGCCGCGCAAATCTTCGACAGCCCCAATCATCCCTACACTGCGGCTCTGCTGGCCGAAATCCCTCGTATCGACCGCCGGCACAGGACATTCCAGACCATCAAGGGCGAAATTCCGTCACCCATCAATCCGCCGTCGGGATGCCATTTCCACCCGCGCTGTCCGTTTGCGATGGACCGCTGCCGCATGGAGCGTCCTGCACTTCGCACGCTCGCCGATGGCCGCAAGAGTGCCTGCCACCTCAACGATCTCGAGCGGCGGCCCGATTTTGATCTCAACGAAAAGGGAAGGGAGAACGCATCATGAAATCTCTGAAAAGATGGGGCAATGCAGCGGCGCTTGCCGCGGCTCTGCTGTCTTTGTCGGCGCTTACGGCGCTGGCTGCCGACGTGGTGATCGGGCGCGCCAACGAGCCTTCGGCGATCGATCCGCAGTTCTCGCGCACCGGCAACAACCAGATGACTGCCGACAACATGTTCGAGACGCTGCTGCGGACGGACGAGAACCTGCAGATGCACCCGCATCTGGCGACCGAATGGACCAACATCGATCCGCTGACCTGGGAAATCTCCATCCGGAAGGACGTGACCTTCCACGATGGTTCGCCCTTTACGGTCGATGATGTCATCTATTCGCTGGACCGCACCGACGAGGTGCCGAACAGCCCGGCTCCGTTCTCCGACATGGTGAGCTCGATCGACCGACTGGAGAAGATCGATGACTACAAGTTCCGCGTCATCACCAAGGCCCCGAACCCGGCCCTGATGGAACAGATTGGCCGCGTCTTCATGGTCTCGAAGAAAGCGACCGAAAATGCCACGCTGGAGGACTTCAACTCCGGCAAGGCCGCCATCGGCACCGGGCCGTACAAGTTCGTCGAATGGCGCCCGGCCGAGTACCTGAAGCTTGCGGCGTATGAGGGCTACTGGGGCGAGAAGCCTGACTTCGAGAACGTCGAAATCCGCTTCATCCCGAATGACGCCGCCCGCACGGCAGCTCTTCTCTCGGGCTCGGTCGACATCATCGACGCCGTCTCGCCCTCGGATGTGCCGCGGCTTGAGGGTACCTCGAACATCAAGGTCTTCCCCGTTGAATCCGGCCGCCTTGTCTATCTCGCGCTCAGCATGCGCGACAACATTGCGCCGGGCGTCGTGGATGCCGCCGGCAATCCGATCGAACCCAATCCGTTCCGCGACGCGCGTGTCCGCAAGGCGATCTCCAAGATGATCGACCGGCAGATGCTCGTTGACCGGGTGCTCAATGGCGCCGGCGTGCCGTCGGTGCAGATCGTGCCGTCGGTGCTCGGAGGCTATGTCCCGGATCTGCAGCCCGGTTCGGCGGATCCCGCCGGGGCGAAGGCCCTGCTGGCGGAAGCCGGGTTCCCGGATGGCTTCGGCATCACGATCTACTCGTCCAACGACCGCTTCCCCGGTGACGGCGATATCACGCAGGCCATCGGCCAGCTGCTGGCCCGCGGCGGCCTGAAGGTCAACGGCGTGCAGACGCAGCCTTACAACGTCTATTCGTCCGCCGCGACCAAGGGTGAATACGGCGCCTTCGTCTTCTCGCTTGGTTCGTCCACGCCGAATGCGGAAGCCAACCTGCGCGCGCTTCTGCAGACCTATGACAAGGAGGCGGGCACCGGCGGTTTCAACCGCATGCGCTATTCCAACCCTGAATTCGACGCCGCGCTGCAGAGCGCGATCGGAGAGTTCGATCAGGAAAAGCGCATGGAAAAGCTGCAGATCGCAACCCGTATCGCAATGGAAGACCAGGCGATCGTGCCGCTCTACTTCCAGAAGATCTACTGGGCGGCACGTGACGGTATCGACTTCACGCCGAACCTGTCCGAGCGCACCGTCGCCCAGGATGTACGGATTGCCAAATGAGCTTTGTTCCCAACGAGCTGACGCCACCTGAGCCGGTGGCTGATGATGTCGTCGTGCATCGCAACGTCATGGTTGTGATGCGGGACGGCGTTCATCTGGCGACGGACGTCTACCGCCTAGCGGTAGACGGACGGCCGGTGGACACGCCCCTGCCGGTCATTCTGGAGCGCACGCCCTACAACAAGCGCGGCACCTCACGGACGGAACGCTCAGTGAAGAACCCGGCGCCAAAGACGCGCGAGGAGCTTGCCATCCACTACGTCCGCCGCGGTTTCATCGTCGTGTGGCAGGACTGCCGCGGCCGCTACGACAGCGAAGGAACGTTCGTGAAATACCTGTCGGAAGGCGAGGACGGGTACGACACGATGCAGTGGCTGGTCTCCCAGCCCTGGACCAATGGCATGATCGGCACGCAGGGCCTTTCCTATGGCGCGCACACCCAGATGGCGCTGGCCTGCCTCAACCCGCCGGGCCTGGCCGCAATGGCTGTGGATTCCGGCGGCTTCTCCAACGCCTACACCTGTGGAATCCGCCAGGGCGGCGCCTTCGAGCTGAAGCAGGCGACCTGGGCCTACAATCACGCGCAGGAAGGGACGGACGAGCGCACCGCTGCAGCCATCGCGGCTGAAAATCTCCACGACTGGTTCACCCGGATGCCGTGGACGAAGGGACGCTCGCCGATCCGCTGGAATCCGGAGTACGAGGATTACTTGCTGGAGCAGTGGCAGCAGGGCACCTTCAACGACTTCTGGAAGAAGGTCGGCATCTACGCAGCCGGATACTACAAGACATTCCCGAAGGTTCCGATCGTCTTCATGTCGAGCTGGTTCGATGCCTATGTCACGACGACGCTCGAGAACTACATGGGCCTGAAAGGCGACCCGGACCGTCCGCTGACGCTCATCATGGGGCCCTGGACGCACGGCAACAGGTCGTGCCGGGTCTTCGGCGACGTGGATTTCGGTCCCGAAGCGACCTTCGACGGCCAGATCGACGAGGATTGGCTGGCCTACCGCGAGAAGTGGTTCGCCCGTTACCTGAAGGGTGACGTGGCCCATGACCTCGCCGGCCGCGTCCACATCTTCCTGATGGGAACGGGTAGCGGCCGCAAGACTGAAGAAGGACATCTCGACCATGGCGGCCGCTGGATCGAAAGCAGCGACTGGCCCCTGCCGGAATCGCGGGAGTTCAACCTTTTCCTGCATGCCGACATGGCCCTGAAGGAAAGGGTGCCGGATGAGGAGAGCGCTTCGATCAGTTACGATTTCGACCCCTCCAACCCTGTCCCGACCATCGGCGGCGCGCTGACCTCCGGCGAGCCGATCTTCACCGGCGGCGGTTTCAATCAGGTGGAATCGGAACAGTTCTTCGGATGCAGGAACCCCGGACTTCCGCTGACCGCGAGGCATGACGTGCTGAGTTTCGAGACGGAGCCGCTCGAAGAGGATCTTGCCGTTATCGGACCGGTGGAGGTGGAGCTTTGGGTGACCACCGACGCGCCGGACACGGATTTCACCGCCAAGCTGGTCGACGTGTATCCCCCCTCTGAGGACTATCCGCGCGGTTATGCGCTCAACATCACGGACGGTATTTTCCGCGTGCGCTACCGCAACGGCTTTGACCGGCCGGAACCGGTGCAGCCGGGAGAGGTCTTCAAGATCACCATTGCTCCCTTCGCAACGGCGAACCTGTTCAAGAAGGGGCATCGCATCCGGCTGGACATCTCCTCTTCCAATTTCCCGAAATACGATGTGAATCCGAATACCGGCGAGCCGGAAGGCACGAGCCGACGCAAGCGGATTGCCACCAATACAGTGTTCATGGAGCGCAATCGCCCGTCGGTTCTGAAGTTGCGGGTGTGCAGCTCAATCGGCAGGAAGTGACCGAGCACTGAGGCTTGCCACACTGCGCAAATAGAGGCCCGCGAGCCGATCGCGGGCCTCTGTCTGTCATGCGGCACCGTGGTTTTGGGGTCCGGACCCTCATAATTCCACCTGGCTTGATCCATGCCATGGAACATCGGTGTCGAGCAAATAGTGTGCTATTGGGAGATTATCAGCCTTTGATCGGATCAGGCTGCCAAAGGTTCGCCCCTGCGGCGGCCTCCCTGGGGCTGCGAGCTTGTCCGGTAGCAGCCCCAACGGTTTCCGCGGTTCCGGATGCCAGATGGATTCCATTTTCCAGGAACCGCCCCAAGAGGCAGGTGGAGAAACGATGACAGAAAACCACTCCGGCCACGGTGGCAAGCATCATTGCTGCGGGCCTCACGAGAAACCGCAAGAGAAAGCGCAGACGCATCACTGCTGCCAATCCAATGAGACTGCCCAGAAGTCTCATGGTTGCTGCCACGGGCACGATCAGCACGGCCACCATCATCACCATGGGGGGCACCGGAAAACTGTTGCTCCGCGCGCAGACCTGGGTCCTGGAACCGTCTATACCTGCCCGATGCATCCCGAGATCCGGCAGATCGGTCCGGGTAGCTGCCCGATCTGCGGCATGGCGTTGGAACCGGAGGTGGTGTCGCTGGACACCGGTCCCAATCCCGAACTCGTGGACATGACCCGGCGGTTCTGGATCGGGCTTCTGCTCACCATCCCGGTCTTTGTGCTGGAGATGGGCGGGCATCTGGTGGACCTCCATGGGGTGATCCGCCAGCAGACGTCGAACTGGATCCAGCTGGTGCTTGCGACGCCCGTCGTGCTCTGGGCCGGGTGGCCGTTCTTCGAACGCGGGTGGAAGTCTATCGTCACGCGCCATCTCAACATGTTCACGCTGATCGCGATGGGTACCGGCGTGGCCTGGCTCTACAGCATCGTGGCAACCTTGGCGCCCGGCCTGTTTCCGGAAGCGTTCCGGTCGCATGACGGGTCCGTGGCTGTCTATTTCGAGGCCTCTGCCGTGATCACCGTCCTTGTCCTGCTGGGGCAGGTGCTGGAGCTCCGAGCCCGCGAGCAGACGGGCGGGGCCATCCGCGCGTTGCTCGACCTGGCGCCGAAGACCGCGCGGCGCGTTGGTCCCGACGGAGCGGAGGAGGAAGTGCCGCTGGAGCTTATCGAAGTTGGCGACCGCTTGCGCGTGCGGCCCGGCGAAAAGGTGCCGGTCGACGGCGTTCTGCTGGAGGGCCGCAGCTCGGTGGACGAGTCCATGATCACAGGCGAAGCAATGCCCGTCACCAAGGAAATGGGCGCGGAACTCATCGGCGGCACCATCAACCAGACCGGCGCCTTCGTAATGGAAGCGCGCAAGGTCGGGCGGGACACGATGCTCGCCCGGATTGTCCAGATGGTCGCCGAGGCACAGCGCTCCCGCGCGCCGATCCAGCGCTTGGCCGATCAGGTCTCCGGCTGGTTCGTGCCGGCAGTGATTGCGGTGGCCGTCATCGCCTTCGCCGCCTGGATGATCTTCGGCCCTGAGCCCCGTTTCAGCTACGCTCTCGTGGCCGCTGTCGCCGTCCTCATCATAGCCTGTCCCTGCGCGCTGGGGCTCGCCACGCCCATGTCGGTCATGGTCGGCGTCGGCCGGGCGGCCAGCATGGGCGTACTGATACGCGACGCCGAGGCGCTGGAACGTTTCGAGAAGATCGACACGATTGTTGTCGACAAGACCGGAACACTCACCGAAGGCCGGCCGAAAGTGACGGCCATCGTCGCGGCCGACGGTGTGGATGAAGGCGACCTGCTGCGGCTCGCAGCCTCTCTGGAGCGATCGAGCGAGCACCCGCTGGCGCATGCCATCGTCGAGGCCGCGAACGAACGGGGGATCTCCCTGAGTGAGGCCTCCTCCTTCGACAGCCCGGTGGGCAAGGGCGTCACAGGAACTGTTGAAGGCAGGCAGCTCGTCATCGGCGGCCAGCGTATCATGGAAGAAGCGGGTGTGGATGTGGCGGGCCTTGCCGGAAAGGCGGAGGAGCTGCGGCAGGAAGGAGCCACGGTCATCTTCGCCGCCATGGACGGTTGCGCGGCCGGTCTCTTCGGTATCTCCGATCCGATCAAGCCGACGACGCCCGACGCTGTGAAGGCGCTTGTGGCGGATGGCGTGAGAATCGTCATGCTGACGGGCGACAACGAGACCACTGCGCATGCCGTCGCCCGCCGCCTTGGTATCACCGAGGTGGTGGCAGATGTATTGCCGGAGGAAAAGAGCCGTATCGTGTCGCAGCTGCGCGGCGAGGGCCGTGTCGTCGCAATGGCTGGCGATGGCGTGAACGACGCGCCTGCGCTTGCGGCAGCGGATGTCGGCGTTGCGATGGGCACGGGCACCGATGTCGCGATCCATAGCGCCGGCGTGACGCTCATCCGCGGCGACCTGCAGGGCCTTGTCCGCGCGCGCCAGATCAGCCGGGCCACCATGCGCAACATCCGGCAGAACCTGTTTTTCGCCTTCATCTACAATGCGGCAGGCGTGCCGATCGCGGCGGGCATTCTCTATCCGGTGATGGCGCTTCTGCTGTCGCCGGTCATCGCAGCGGCGGCCATGTCGCTGTCGTCCGTCAGCGTGATCGCCAATTCGCTGCGGTTGCGACGGCAGGAGCTGTAGTGCGCAAGACCAAAGCGGGGCGGACAAGCCGCCCCGCTTGGCGTGCAGCTCAGGAATCCCCGGACATCCCGCACTGCCTGAAACCTGGTCGTCCGCCTTGCAGATCGCGTCACCGCGCGCCGCGGGCGATGAGCGACTCTAGCGCCTTCACGGCAATAGGATACCCTTCCGCGCCCAGTCCCGCCATCATAGTCGTTGCCGTCATCGAGACATACGACTTGTGGTAGATCGACTCGCGGCGATGGACGTTGCTGATGTGGAACTCGATGATCGGTCCCTTGAACATCTTGAGCGCGTCGAGCAGCGCCAGCGACGTGAAGGTGAAGGCCGCCGGATTGATGATGATGCCGTCGGCCTCGTCGATCGCCTCGTGAACCCACTCGATCAGCCGTTCCTCGCTGTTCGTCTGGCGGAACACGACCGGACGCTCACCCGCCGCCTCGCGGCACCATTGCTCGATCTCGGCAAGCGTCGTGGTGCCGTAGATCTCCGGCTCCCGCTTGCCGAGGCGGTTCAGGTTCGGTCCGTTGAGAATATAGATGGGGCGCATGGGGTCTCCTTCCCTAACCCTGGTATCCGAACAGCCGGGGCAGCCACAGGACCGTCTCCGGCACGAAGGTGATGATGATCAGGCAGATGACCATCCAGACAATGAACGGCAGCGCATCGCGGATGATGTCGCGCACCGGGCAGCCGGCGATGTTGGTCATGATGAACAGGAGCAGACCGTAGGGCGGGGTGACCAACCCGAGCATGATGTTCACCACGACAACCACGCCGAAGTGCACGAGGTCGATGCCGAGCGCCTGCGCCGTCGGGATGAACACCGGCACGATGATGAGCAGGATCGCCGTGCCTTCCAGCACGCAGCCGAGCAGCAGCAGGATCACGTTGACGAGGATGAGGAAACCGGTGGGTGTAAGCTCCATGTCGGTGAGGAGCACCCGGATGGCATCCGGAATGTTCTCGATCGTCACCACGTAGTTGAAGACCAGCGCGCCGGCGATCAGCATTCCGATCGAAGCGGACGACTTCGCACTTGTGTAGAGCGAGGCGTAGAAATCCTTGACGCTGATGCTGCGATAGATCACCACGGAAATCACGAGCGCATAGGCGGCGGCGATCGCGGCGGCCTCGGTCGGGGTTGTGATACCCGTGTAGATGCAGCCGAGCAGCACCACCGGCATCATCAGCGCCGGGAAGGCGCGGATGGTGATGCGCGGGATCTCGCGCATCGGCACCGGATCCTCGACCGGGAAATTTCCGCGGCGCGCATCGATCGCCACTTGCAACATCTGCAGGGCCGACATCAGCAGTCCAGGCACCGTGCCTGCGATGAAGAGATAGCCGATCGACGCATCCGACATGAGCGCGTAGAGGATCATCGGGATGGACGGCGGGATGATCGGGCCGACAACCGAGGTGACGGCAGTCAGTGCTGCAGCGTAGCTCGGCGTGTAACGGCCGTCGCGCGTCATCATTTTCTGCATCATGCGTCCGCTACCCGCGGCATCGGCGATGGCTGAGCCCGACATGCCGGCGAAGATGATGCTCTGTACAATGTTGATCTGCGCCAGCCCGCCCCGGAAGCGGCCCACCAGGACATTGCAGAAATCGAGCAGGCGCTCGGTCATCGAACCCACGTTCATGAACTCGGCGGCCAGGATGAACAGCGGCACCGCCAGGATGACGTAGTTCGAGTACATGCCGTTCAGGAACTGCTCGGCGACGATGCCCATGTCCGCGCCGACCAGGAACAGGTAGAGCGCCGATCCGGCGATCATGGAAAGGCCGATCGGCATGCCCAGCAGGGCAAGGATGGTGATGGCGACGACGGAAAGGGAAAAGGGACTTGCAATGCTCATACGCCGGAACTCGCCTTGGTGGGATCGTAGGCTTCTGGTGCCTTGCCGCGGATGGCCTGGATGCCGAGCCAGATGTAGCGGACGATCATCGCGACCGTGAAGACGACGTAGATGGAATAGAGATAGTCGAAACGGATCTTCAGATAGGCCGTTTTCTCCACCTTCATGAAGTTGACGTAGTCATAGATGCCGGGCAGCGAGATGCCGAAGAGGACGACCAGAGCAATCGAGCAGATGATCTGCATGATGCGGCGTCCCTTGTCGCTGGTGCTACCCCAAATGAGATCGAACCGGATCTCTTCCGATTCCCGGATCACGAAAGCCGAGCCGAACAGCACGATCCAGATCCACAGGGAGACGCTGATCTCGTGCGTCCAGCCGATCGAAAGGTTGAGGAGGTAGCGGAATATGATCTGGAGAACGAACACGACGAACATCGCGAACAGCATCGCGCACAGAATGTTCTCCGCCCGCCGTCTGAGCCAGTGGCCGGCGGCTGCCAGTCTTTCATACATTCCGTCATTCCTCCCCTGCGGGAGCGCGCCGCGTCACCGGCGCGCCCTGTCTGCGAAACCGTCAGCAATGTGAAGAATTACATTGCCGCGATCTTGTCGAGAATGCCCTCGGGCCAGGACTTGGCCAGGTCGGAGCTGAGGTACTTTTCCTGCGCGAACTTGCGGAAGGCGTCCTGATCCGGCTCGTAGATCTCGAGGCCGTAGTTCTTGAATTCCTCGATCAGGCTCTGTTCCTGCGCGACGTGCTGGTCTTCGCTCCACTTCATCGCCTCGTCGGCGACCTTCTGGAACTTCTCCTGCTGCTCGGGGGTCATCTTGTCCCAAGCGTCCTTGGAGATGACGAGCAGGTCATAGCCGATGAGGTGCGAGGTCAGCACGATCTGCGACATGACCTCGTAGAACTTCATGTTCTTGACGTTCGGCAGCGGGTTGTCCTGGCCATCGATGGCGCCGGTCTGCAGCGCGGTATAGACCTCTGCATATGCAACGGGAACCGGGTTCGCGCCGAGAGCCTCGCCCAGGAACTGCCAGGCGTCACCGCCGGGCATGCGCAGCTTGATGCCGGCCATGTCGGCGGGAGTGTTGATCTTCTTGTTGGGTTTCAGGCCAACCTGACGGGCGCCGAAATAGGTCGGGCCAAGGATCTTGATGCCCAGCTGGTCTTCAGCCTTCTTCTTGAACTCTTCACCCACCTCGCTCTTGAAGAAGGTCGTCACATGGGCGGCGTCACGGAACAGGTAGGCCGACGTCAGTACCGACCATTCCGGGATCTGCTTGGAAATGTCCTGCGGCGCGATGTTGCCCATCTGCAGGTTGCCGCGCTGGATGGCGACGAGCTCAGTGCCCTGCTTGAACAGGTTGCCGCCGAGATAGGTCTCCAGCTTGAAGTCATCTGCGATGCCGTCGGCCAGTTTCTTCATCATCTCGGCGCGGATGTCCTGCTCGGAGAAAACGGCCGAGAACTTCAGCACCGGCTTGTCCTGTGCAAGGGCCGGGGCGGCGAGCGTGGCTGCCGCCATCATGGTCGCGCCGAGAATCGTTCGGCGGGTTAGCTTGAACATGTCGGTTCTCCTCCTGTTGATCTGCCATCCGCGGCGCGGATGGTTCCTCCCACTTCGTTTCTTTCCCTCTGCCTTGCCCGAACCGCCGGCATGGCGGCTCGGCTGACGGTCAGACAGCCGGCAAGCCCTCCGGCCTGATCTGCTTCTTCAACGAGGCAATCCGGAAGATTGCGTTTGCCGCGCCGTACCCCCGGTAGCCGGTCCGCTGGACGATCTCGAAGAAGAATCCTTCGGCGAACGTCCCGCTGTAGAGCTGGAAGTATTCGCCATCGTCGTCGCGGTCATACAGGATGTTTTCCGCGCGCAGCCGCTCCGTGAGCTCCGGGTCAAGCCCGAACCGGGCCTCCACGTCGCCGTAGTAGTTCGGCGAAATCGGCAGCGGCCGGAAGCCGTTTGCCCGCAATGCGGCCGCCGTGGCGAAGATGTCGTCCGTGTTGAAGGCGATGTGCTGAATGCCCGAGCCGAACTTCTCCGCGATGAAATGGCCCGCCAGCGTCCGGCGGTTCTCCGCGCCGTTCATGGTGATCCGCAGCGTTCCCTCGGCATTCTCGATCACCTGGCTGCGCACCACGCCGGCCGGGTCGATGATGTCCACCATCGGTGACTTTCGGGTCTCGAAGATCGACGTGTAGAAGAGTATCCAGGTCAGCATCTCCTCATAGGCCACCGTCTGCGCCACATGGTCGACAGTGACGAGATGCGCGTCGACGACTTCTTCTTCAGGCTCGGCCGGCTTGAAATCAATGTCCCACAGACGGCCAAGCTCGGTTTTCCTGTCGATGAGGTAGAGAATACCGCCGCCCACGCCACGGATGGCGGGGATCCTGAGCTCTCCGGGGCCGACCGGCTGGCTGAAGGGCTCGGCGCCCAGCGCCAGCGCGCGGGCGTGGGCCTCCGCGGCGTCCTCCACCTCAAGCGCCATCGCATAGGCAGACGGCCCGTGCACCGCGTAGGCGGAGCTTGCGAAGCCCACCGGTTCGGTGTTCACGAGAATGCGGATCTCGCTCTGTTCGTAGACGCTGACCTTCTTCGAGCGGTGGACCCGCGTCCTGCGGAAGCCCAGCGTCTTCAGCATGGCCACCAGCTGGCCGGCATCGGCATCGCTCACGGCGAATTCGATGAAGGTCACGCCCTTCACCTTTGCCCGGTCGGGCATGGCGGGCACCGAAAGGGACGAGGCGCCGGGACGGCGCCGCACCTGGTCGCCGAGGTAAACGAGTGAGCGGTAGCCGTCTGCGGCGATCGCCTTCGCCGAACCGCCGCGGAACTGGTCGTTGAAGATCTCCAGCGAGAAGTAGCCGTCGTAACCGGTCTCCGCGACTGCGGCCACGAAATCGGCGACCGGCAGGTCGCCTTCGCCGGGCATGCTGCGGAAATGCCGGCTCCAGTAGAGCAGGTCCATGTCGATCAGCGGCGCATCCGCAAGCTGGACGATGAAGATCTTGTCCCTGGGGATCGAGCGGATCGAGTTGATGTCGATCTTGCGCGCCAGCGAATGGAAACTGTCGAGGATCAGTCCGACGTTCGGGTGATTGGCCCTGCGCACGACCTCCCAGGCGTCGCGGTGATCGTTGATGTGACGGCCCCAGGCCAGGGCCTCATAGCCGACCCGCAGCCCGCGCTTCGCCGCCCGTTCGCCAAGCTCGTGGAAATCCGCTGCCGCCCGGTCGATCCCGCCGAGCGAGATGGGCGACACGTTCGAGCAGACGAGCACGAGGTCCGTCCCCAGCTCCTGCATCACGTCGAACTTCCGTTCGGCGCGGTCGAAGGTCCGGCTGCGGTGCGGCTCGGGCATACCCTCGAAGTCGCGGAACGGCTGGAACAGGGTGATTTCGAGCCCGTGGTCGCGCACCATCTGCCCCACTTCGCGCGGACTGCGATCGTAGGCGAGGAAGTCGGTCTCGAAAATCTCGACACCATCGAAGCCGGCCTTGGCGATGGCCTCCAGTTTCTGGGGCAGTTCACCGCTGATCGAAACGGTCGCGATGGATGTCTTCATGACGCAGCCCTTTCCGCCTGAAGCGAGTCGGCCTTTGTCAGTTCTGCGAAGTGACAAAGCATGCGGTCCGCGTCCGGCTTGATGCCGGTGAAAAGCTCGAACGCCTTCACCGCCTGGAACACGGCCATGCCGCCGCCGTTCAGCGTCCGGCAACCACGCCGGTGAGCAGCGATGAGCAGGGCGGTGTTGAGCGGAAAATAGACGATTTCCGCAACCCAGTGCGATGGGCGCAGGAACTCCTCGGGCAGGGGCAGCCCCGGATACTTGGCCATGCCCATGGGCGTTGCGTGGATGAGGCCCGAGGCTTGCGCCATGGCCTGTTCCAGATCCTTGCCTGCCCGCACGACGGCATCGGGAAAGTATCGCCCCATCGTATCGGCAAGGCTCTCTGCTCGGGTTTCGTCCCGGTCGAAGACCGTAAGCCCGCGGGCGCCGGATCGTAGAATTGCATACGCTGTTCCGGCGCCCGCGCCCCCCGCCCCCAACTGAACGACGGAACTCAGGTCGGCATCCGGCAGACCACGGCGGAAGCTCTCCGCGAATCCCCACCAGTCGGTGTTGTGGCCATGTCGTTTTCCGTCCCGAAGCACGATTGTATTTACGGCATGAAGGGCTTCGGCTTCCGGTGAAAGACTGTCCAGATGCCGGATGACGTCCTGCTTGCAGGGATGGGTGACGTTCAGCCCGCCGAAGCCACGGCTCTCCGCGTCGGCAATGATGTGTGCGAGGTCCGTGTCGTCAAGCCGATCCAGGTCCAACAATTCATAGCTGTAATCCAGCCCGTGCACCCGCCCCTCGGCGATGTGCATCGCCGGGGTCAAAGATGCCTGGATTCCCTTTCCTATCAGGCCGGCACGAAAGCTGTGCATCCATCCGCCACCGCTCCGGAAGTGGCTGGTTCCACTCCGGCGTCGGCCCTCCTCCCATTAGCTCCTTGACTTTAGGATTAATGTACGAACTAGTTCGTGTCAATTGAGCCGAGCATTGAAAGATGGCACGAAGCTCAATATGACCTAGGCGCTGAGCTGCGGCGGCCGGAGGAGGCCGCCAACGGGAGGGTTATGGGCGTGGACATGGCACGCGAGCGGGAACCCCGGAAGAACGATCCGGAAGGCACCAGGGAGGACATCCTGAGGGTGGCCACGGAGGAATTCGCGGCCTTCGGGCTTTCTGGCGGACGGGTCGATGCGATCGCGGAAAAGACCCGCACGTCCAAGCGGATGATCTATTACTACTTCGGCAGCAAGGAGGGGCTGTACCTCGCGGTTCTGGAGAAGGCCTACCGCAAGATCCGCACCCTGGAAGCGGATCTGAAGCTCGAGGGCATGGGGCCGGTGGAGGCCCTGCGCACGCTGATTGCCAGCACCTTCGATCACGATGAACAGAACCCGGACTTCGTGCGCCTCGTCAGCATCGAGAACATTCACCACGCGATGCACATGAAGCGCTCCACGGAGATCGGCAAGCTCAACATCTCCATCATCAAGACGCTGGAGGACATTCTGGAGCGCGGTCGCAGGGAAGGGGTATTCCGCCGCGACGTCGACGCCATCGACCTCCACATGATGATCAGCGCCTTCTGCTTCTTCCGGGTCTCGAACCGCTACACCTTCGGCACGATCTTCCACCGCGACCTGTCGGAGCCGGAGACCTACAATCGGCACCGGCAGATGATTTCGGACGCGGTGATCGCCTATCTGACCAGTGCCGGCTGATCGCTGGTCTGGCTGTGCACCGTCGGGGCGAAAGCTTGGTTTCCGCGCGACGAATCTCATGGAGAGCCTTGGCAGGCGGTCGCAACCGTTTGCCGCATCCGCCAAAAGCATGGTGGAAAACGAAACCAAATCGGCTATTCACGTGGCAGGGGACGCGCGGAACCCGGAAATCCAGAGCCGTCACGACATGAATGACGTGTTTACACTTCGGACCGCGCTGACAGAATTGCAGGCAAACACATGAACACACCGCTTGAAGGGATCCGGGTTGTCGAGCTGGCGCGCATTCTGGCAGGCCCCTGGATCGGCCAGACGCTGGCAGATCTCGGTGCCGAGGTTATCAAGGTTGAAGCCCCGGAAGGCGACGACACCCGACGGTGGGGACCCCCGTTCATCGAGCGGCCAAGGCCGGACGGCAGCGTGGAGAAGGTCGCGGCCTATTTCCATTCGGCCAACCGGGGGAAGTCCTCGGTGGTGTGCGATTTCAACGATCCCGGTGACCTGGCCCGGCTGAAAAGGCTTATCGCCGAGGCGGATGTGGTCATCGAAAACTTCAAGGTCGGGGGCCTCCGGAAATACGGGCTCGACTACGAGAGCCTGGCAAAGGACAATCCCCGCCTCGTCTATGTTTCGGTCACGGGCTTTGGGCAGACCGGCCCCAGGGCGACACAGCCGGGCTACGACTTTCTGATCCAGGGCATGTGCGGGATCATGGATCTGACCGGCGATCCCGCGGGGGAGCCGCAGAAGGTCGGCGTGGCCTGGATCGACATCTTTACCGGCCTCTACGGAACCATCGGCGTGCTTTCCGCCCTTGCCGCCCGCGACAAGACCGGGCGCGGCCAGCATGTGGACGTATCGCTGCTCGACTGTGGCGTTGCGGTGCTCGCCAACCAGGCGACCAACTGGCTGCTCGGCGGGATGGTTCCGCGCCGCCTCGGCAACGCGCATCCGAACATCGTGCCGTACCAGGTTTTCCCGACGAGCGACGGTCATATGATCATTGCCTGCGGCAACGACCGGCAGTTCGCAGCGCTGTGCGGCGTGCTCGGCGTGGAAGAGCTCGCCAGGGATGAGCGCTATGCCACGAACCCGGCGCGGGTCGCCAATCGCGAAAGCCTGACCCCGCTGCTGTCCGAGCGCACCCGGACCATGGACTGTGCGACACTGATCGGTGCGCTGGAAAAGGCAGGCGTGCCGGCCGGGCCGATCAACAGCGTGGCGGAGGCTCTTTCAGAGCCGCAGGTGCTGGCGCGCGGCATGGTCATTGAACCCGAAGGGATTCCGGGGCTCCGCACGCCGATCAGCTTCTCCGGCAGCGAGCTCGCGCTCGACAAGGCTTCGCCCCTGCTGGGCGTCGGACAATGGGAGTTCACCAGTCAGGGGAAAAGGTAATTTGCCTCGCGACGCGCGAGCGGCGTGCGCCGGGGGCGGAGGGAATGCGCCGCCGGCGGTTACTCGGCGGCTACACCTGCGGCCTGGATCGCTGAAAGAAACGGACCGGCCTGCGCGATAGCCTGCGCAATGCGCGCGCTGACGAGGTCCGAAACGACAGCGCCATCGGCGAAATCGCGGTCATTCGCATAGATGGCCGTCGGCAGCGTATAGGCTTCGAAGAAACCGAACAGCGGCCGCAGCTGGTGCTCCACCATCAGCGCATGTTTGTCGCCGCCGCCGGTGGCGGTCAGAAGGACGGGCTTGCCCTTCAGGGCTGCAGGATGCAGCAGGTCGAAGAAGTGCTTGAAGAGCCCCGTATAGCTGCCCTTGTAGGTCGGGCTGCCGACAACCAGCAGATCGGCGTTTTCGATGCTTTCAACGATGCTTCTCGCGTGGTCATCGAGATCGGCCACGCTGTTTGCGGTGCGGAAGGAGGGCCCCAGGCTAGCCAGGTCGTAGGTGGCGACGGAGCGGCCGTACTCACGTCCGATCTGGTGCGCGACCTGCCTGACAAAGGCATATGTCTTCGACGGCGAGGAAATATTGCCCGAAAACCCGATGATGCTTGCTGATGTCATGATGGACCCGTCTGTGGCGTGTGGAGGGAGCTGCCGGAAGAATTCGGCCGAAGCTGATCAGCCATGGAACGGGGAGGAGGTTTCGTTCCCGACCTGCCAATCCTTCCGGCAAGATGATGGGTAGCGAGAGAGAGAGAGACTCAGCCCGCCGGAATTGTCCCACGGCGGTTCATGGGAACAGGAACGACATTCAGACGGGGCGTAAAGTCAGTCTTCATGATCTCTGCCGTCTCCAATATTGCGATGCTTGCACAATACTTGCCGGCAAAAAGTGGATGGAGAGATGGTTTTCTGAATATCAATTCGGGGCCGAAACAGGAATCTCATTCACCCCGCACCAGCCGGAGCCACAAACCCGCGCTCAAGCAACAGTTTCGGGTGCCTGGGTGACGAGGGCACCAGGACGGGTAGGCCGTGACAGGTTTCGCCGGCCTGTGCCGCCGTGGGTGCCTGGAAACCGCGCGCCTAACGGTGGTTCTCTTGACCTGGCACAAAGCCCGGGATGAAGTAGCGCCCCATAGTGCCGCGGCCGAAGCGCTGCGGGCGTTCCCGCGCGCGCCGCGAACGCGTAAACACCGGAAGCGCCTTGAACATGAACCCGAAGACACAATTCAACCTCTGGTACTGGCTGATCGCCTTTTTCATTTTTCTGGCGTTCCAGTACGTCTACACGACTGCCACGCAGGTGGCGCAGATCCCGTACAGCCAGTTCGAGACCTATCTCCAGGAAGGCCGTATCGCCGAGGTCGCCGTTTCCGACCAGTACATTCAGGGCACGTTCAAGGAGCCCGTCGATGGCAAGCCGATGTTCATCACCACGCGTGTCGAACCTGACCTTGCCAAGGAGCTTCAGGCGCATGGCGTGGTGGTGACGGGCCAGATCGAAAGCACGTTCCTGCGCGATCTGCTTTCCTGGGTCGTGCCGGTCGTGCTTTTCGTTGGCATCTGGATGTTCATGCTGCGGCGCATCGGCGGCGGCGTTGGCGGCGGCCTGATGCAGATCGGGAAATCCAAGGCCCGGGTCTATGTCCAGTCCGACACGGGTGTAACCTTTGCCGATGTCGCCGGCGTCGACGAGGCAAAGGAAGAGCTGAAGGAGATCGTCGAGTTCCTCAAGAACCCGCAGGACTACAGCCGGCTCGGTGCGCGCATGCCCAAGGGCATCCTGCTGGTCGGCCCGCCCGGCACGGGCAAGACGCTGCTGGCGAGGGCTGTCGCGGGGGAGGCGGGCGTGCCGTTCTTCTCCATTTCCGGCTCGGAGTTCGTGGAACTGTTCGTCGGCGTGGGGGCGGCCCGCGTGCGCGACCTGTTCGAGCAGGCCCGCGCCAAGGCACCGGCGATCATTTTCATTGACGAGCTCGACGCGGTCGGCCGCGCCCGCGGTATCGGTCCGATCACCGGCGGCCACGACGAGAAGGAGCAGACACTGAACCAACTGCTCGCGGAGCTGGACGGTTTCGATCCGTCTACCGGCGTGGTGCTGCTGGCGGCGACCAACCGGCCCGAGATTCTCGATCCGGCGCTCTTGCGCGCAGGCCGCTTCGATCGCCAGATCCTCGTCGATCGTCCGGACAAGACAGGTCGCATCCAGATCCTCGGCGTACATTTGAAGAAGGTGAAGAAGCTCGCTCCGGATGTGAGCCCCGAGCAGATCGCGGCGCTCACGCCCGGTTTCACCGGCGCGGACATCGCCAATCTTGTTAACGAAGCGACCCTGCTTGCCACCCGCCGCAGGGCTGATGCGGTGGCGATGGAGGATTTCACCAATGCGATCGAGCGCATCGTGGCGGGCCTGGAAAAGCGCAACCGCCTGCTCAACCCGAAGGAGCGCGAGATCGTCGCCTATCACGAGATGGGCCACGCGCTGGTGGCGATGGCGCTGCCCGGCACCGACGTGGTCCACAAGGTGTCTATCATCCCGCGCGGGATTGGCGCGCTCGGCTATACCATCCAGCGCCCGACCGAAGATCGCTTCCTGATGACCCGCGAGGAGCTTCTCAACAAAATGGCCGTGCTGCTCGGCGGCCGCGCGGCGGAGAAGATCGTCTTCGGGCATTTGTCCACCGGGGCGGCGGACGATCTGGCGAAGGTGACAGACATTGCCCGTGCAATGGTCACGCGCTACGGCATGTCGGACAAGCTCGGCCATGTGGCGCTGGAAAAGGAGCGCTATTCCTTCCTCGCGGGGGATCAGATGTACTACGGCCCGCAGGAGCGCAGCTACTCGGATGAAACCGCCTCCGCCGTGGATGAGGAGGTCCGCAGGATCGTCGACCAGACATTCGACCGGGTGGTGAATCTTCTTACCGAGCGTCGGGACGCATTGGAGCGTACCGCCCGCAAGCTTCTGGAAAAGGAAACGCTTGGTGCCGACGAGATACGCGAGCTTGCCGGCGAAGCTGCCGCAGCCGCCAGGACGTCAGCCTGAGCGGCCTGCCGGTGATCAGATCGCGGTGGGACGTGCCCCGTCTCACCGCGCGGCCCTCGTCCGCTCCATACGATCAGGTGGGAATGGGCGGGCCGCCATTCCTGCCTTCTTCCGTTGCGTCGGCCCGCCCGGCGCTCTCCCGGGGGATTTGGCTTCTGGTCTCTTGAAACGGCCACGGTCGGTAACTAGCTGAATTTCCACACGTGGCTCCTGGTGAGTCGTGGGGGGAGATCCGGGCTCACCAAGGTGGCGAGACTTCAATTGACGTAGTTTGCCCTTGGGAGAGCGATACGATGTTCCATTCTTCGCTGAAGAGGAGCGTCCAGCAAACCAGCGCATCCGAGCGTAACCCCGGAAAGGGAGTTGGGGAGGAATAGCCAGGGCGGGACGACGGGGCCGTCCCCGCGCGTTGGCCCGCGGGCAGGCGCCTTCGGTCCATTCGCAGGCACCTGAAGAGCCGCTCCGCCCCGCAACGTCCCGCAGATCCAGACATCCGCCCGGAGCGTGACGATGATTGTCTGTCAGCCGCCAGATGTGCTGCAGGTTCTCCACGTCCAAGCCCCGACCACCCTGCCTCCGTCGCGGAAGCGCAGGCAGAACCGCCGTTCGCCGCGCGCCACCCTCCGCGCGGGCACGCTCTTCCCGCACACTGCGAACTTTCTGGCGCCCCCGCCGTGGGGCACTCATTCCGTCTGCTTCATCAACCGTTTTCTGCGGGGGCCGAGGTTCCTGCGCGCGATGGCAGGCCAGTCCTCCGCTTCGCTGACTGCTTCTTGTGAACATCAGGGAGAACATGATGAGGACAATCACCAGGACATTGATGGCTGCAGCCCTAGGTGCGTCGCTGATGGCTCCGTTGCCGGTGATCGCCCAGGACAATGGGGCGCAGAAGGCAGAGCTGAGCGGATTCTGGCTGACCACCTCGTGGCCGGAAATGACGCTGAAGCCGGGCGAGAACCATTCCATATCGCTGTCGCTTCGCAACCAGAACCTGCCGCCGCAGCGGGCGGCGCTCGAAGTGACCGGTGTGCCGGAGGGCTGGGAATGGGCGCTCAAGGGCGGCGGGCGCGAAGTGACGGCGGCAATCGTCTCTCCCGACAGCACCGAGCGGCTGACGCTCGACATTACCCCGCCGAAGGATGCGGAAACCGACAAGTCCTATCCGATCGAAGTGCGCGCCCGGACCAGCGAGGGCACGGTAAGCCTGCCGTTGCTGATCCGGCTTTCCGAGGTCGAGAAGGTTGCCTCCGGCCTTTCTGTCGAACCGGAACTTCCCGCGCTGCGCGGCAGCGCCCGCTCCACCTTCTCCTTCAAGATCCGCGTGAAGAACGAGGGCGAGGAGGATGGTCTCTTCAATCTGGCGGCGAAGGTGCCGAATGGTTTCCATGTCCGCTTCAAGAAGGGCTATGGCTCGGAAGAGATCACCAGCATCCCCATCAACGCCGGTTCAACCGAGACCGTCACCATGGAGGTCATTCCCTCGCGCAGCGTTTCGGCTGGACAGTATGAAGCCGGGTTCGAGATTTCCGGCGAGGGTCTGACGGGTACGGCGGACCTGAAGCTCGACGTGACAGGCGAACCACAGGTGGCGATCGTCGGTCCGCAGGAGCGCCTCTCCGGCGAGGCGGTCGCGGGCAAGGAGACCACCTTCACCTTCACCCTGGTCAACACCGGCACGGCGCCGGCGACGGACATCGAGATGACGGCCACTCAGCCCACAGGCTGGAACGTCGAATTCGAGCCGAAGGAAGTCGCCCAGATCGCGCCCAACTCGACAGCCCAGGTGAACGTGAAGATCACGCCGTCCGAGCAGGCGATCACCGGCGACTACATGGTCAATATCCGTGCCGCCAACAATGACATTTCCCAGGATGTGCAGTTCCGCGTCACGGTGAAGACCTCGACCATGTGGGGTGCTGCCGGTCTTGGCATCATCGCCATCGCAGCTCTTGTGCTGGGTGGTGCCGTCATGAGGTATGGCCGGCGATGAGTGCGGTGGTTCTGGAGGCAAGGGGCCTCGCCAAGCGTTACGGCAGTCAGGTTGCCGTCGCTGGCATCGACCTCATCGTCCATGAGGGGGAAGTCATAGGGCTGCTTGGGCCGAACGGCGCCGGCAAGACGACCACCATCCTCATGCTGCTGGGTCTGACGGAGGCCAGCGAAGGCACCGTCACAATCCTGGGCAAGGATCCTCTGCGCCAGCCGCTGGCGGTCAAGCGGGAGGTCGGCTATCTGCCGGACGCGGTCGGCTTCTACGACAACATGACAGGGCGTGAGAACCTTGCCTACACGGCGAGGCTTGCCGGCCTGTCGCGCGAGCAGGCCAAGGAACGCATCGCCGTTGCGCTGGAGCGGGTGCGCCTGACGGAGGCCGCGGACCGACCCGTCGGCACCTATTCGCGCGGCATGCGCCAGCGCCTCGGCATCGCGGAGCTGCTGATGCGCGACTGCAAGGTGGCGATCCTCGACGAGCCCACCTCGGGCCTCGATCCGCAGTCGACGCAGGAGCTCCTGGAGCTGATTCTGGAGCTGTCGCGCGGCGGCATGACCATCCTGCTGTCCTCGCACATGCTGGACGTGGTGCAGTCGATCTGCACCCGGATCGCCCTGTTCAACAAGGGGCGCATCGGCTTCTTCGGCACGGTGGAGGAGCTGGCGGAACGGCTCGGGCGTGGCTCGTATGTCATTGACGTCGAGGTGGAGGGCATCGACCTGCCCAGTGTCCTCAGCGGTGCCAACGGCGTCACCTCGGTCGTCGCTTCCGAGAACGGCACATGGCAGGTAGAGGCCGTCAACGATGTCCGAGCCGAGCTCGCGTGCCTGATCGTGCAGGCGGGAGGGAACCTGAAGAACATGAACCTCCGCCGGGCACGGCTGGATGAGGCTTACAACCGCTATTTCAGGGAGTATGCCAATGCGGCGTGAAGGTTCACCGTTTACGGGCGTCGGCACCGTCGCGCTGAAGGAAGCGGCCGATCACATGACGAGTGCGCGTATGCACCTCATCATGCTGCTCGTGCTGCTGACAGCCATCGGCGCGGTCTACGGCGCCATCGACCGCATCCGCGAGACGACGGCCCAGGATCCCTATCTGTTTCTCAAGCTGTTCACGGTGGCCAGGGATCCGCTGCCGTCCTTTGCGGCCTTCCTGGGCTTCCTGCTGCCGCTGGTGGCGATCGCGCTCGGCTTCGACGCGGTCAACGGCGAGTTCAACCGCCGCACTATGAGCCGGCTGCTGGCCCAGCCGATCTACCGGGACGCTGTGCTGTTCGGCAAGTTCCTGGGTGGCCTGCTGGTCATTGCGATCGCGCTCGTCACCCTGTGGCTGATGATGGTTGGCCTCGGAATCCTGTTCCTCGGCCTGCCACCATCGGGCGCGGATATCCTCCGCGGCGTTGTGTGGCTTGCCGTGACGGTGGCCTACGCGGGCGTGTGGCTGGCGCTGGCGATCACCTTCTCGACGCTGGTGCGTTCTCCGGCCACGTCTGCGCTGGCGGCGCTGGCGGTCTGGCTGATCTTCACCGTGTTCTGGAGCATGATCGCTCCGCTCGTTGCCGGTCTGATCGCGCCCATCGACCCGTTCGACCCGATGAGCGTCGTCAACCGCTTCGAGTGGCAGCAGCTGATCGCGCGCCTGTCGCCGCAGACGCTCTATGGCGAGGTGACCGGCCTCCTCCTCGATCCGGCAGCCCGTTCGGTAGGCCCGGTGTTCGCCTATCAGCTGCGTGGCGCGGTGATTGGTGCACCTCTGCCCACCATGCAGAGCCTGCTCATCGTGTGGCCTCAGATCGTCGGCCTGATCGCAGCCATGCTGCTCCTGTTCACGCTCGCCTATGTCGTGTTCCAGCGGCAGGAGGTGAGGGCCTGACCTTGACGACAGGCAGGGCTTGCAGTCTCCGCCGGGGTTCTGCTCCGGCGGATTTTATTTCGCCCGTATTGATCTGTGGCATGGAGCGGGGTTCCTGTATGGTGCAAGAACTGGCATTGGACGCCCCACATTGTTTCGCAACGAGGCAGGAACCATGGCCCCCAAACCGAACGTCGCCTTGCAACGCGGTGCGAGCCAGCCCGTTCCCGAGTTGCCGCTCGAGCATCCGCAGGTGAATCGCGAGTTCATTGGCGCTCTGGTCAGGGCCTTTTATGGCAAGGTTCGCCGCGACGCGCGGCTGGGACCTATCTTCGACGGCGTCATCGGTGATCATTGGGAGCCGCATCTGGAGAGGATGACCGACTTCTGGAGCGCAGTCATCCTCAAGAACGGCGCATACAAGGGACGCCCCGTCCCTGCCCATGTGAAGCTCAAACAGGTCGTGCCCGAGGATTTCCAGATCTGGCTGGGGCTCTTTCGCGAAACCGTGACGGAACGCTGCGAACCGGAAGTGGCGCAGGTTTTTATGGAGCGCGCCGAGCGTATCGCTGAAAGCCTGATGCTCGCCATGTTCTACCGCCTGCCGGCGGCGGGGATCGGGTTGGGGCGTGAGACGCCGCGCCGCTGAGCCTTCCGATCAGGACCAGCGTGCCATAATCCTTGCTCGACGACCGTCGAGGCAGGACTGTCCGTCGCGCTCAACTGGTCACGACGGGTAGGGCTCTCCTGGGCCTGCCTCATTATTCTCAAAAAGAGGAACCCGCCCCACGGGTGTGGAGCGGGCTGGTCGAGGTTCTGAGCGCGTCAGATCTTTAGAAGTCCATGCCGCCGCCCGGCATCGCGGGAGCGGTTTCCTTCTTTGGCTTCTCGGCGATCATCGCCTCGGTGGTGATCAGCAGGCCGGCGACGGAGGCCGCATCCTGCAGAGCGGTGCGAACCACCTTGGCGGGGTCGATGACGCCCTGCCCGAACATGTCGCCGAACTCACCCGTCTGGGCGTTCCATCCGTAGGCGAAGTCGGACTTCTCACGCAGCTTGCCGACGATGATCGAGCCTTCCTCGCCAGCATTCTCAGCGATCTGGCGAACCGGCGCCTCGATGGCGCGGCGGATGATCTCGACACCGAACTTCTGGTCGGCGTTGTCGGTCTGGACGCCGTCGAGAGCCTTGGCAGCGCGCAGCAGGGCAACGCCACCACCCGGCAGGATGCCTTCCTCGACAGCGGCGCGGGTCGCATGCAGGGCGTCGTCGACGCGGTCCTTCTTCTCCTTCACCTCGACTTCGGTCGCACCGCCGACGCGGATCACGGCAACGCCACCGGCGAGCTTGGCCAGGCGCTCCTGCAGCTTTTCGCGGTCGTAGTCAGAGGTGGTCTCCTCGATCTGGGCCTTGATCTGCTTGATGCGACCCTCGATCTCCTCCTTGCTGCCGGCGCCATCGACGATGGTGGTGTTCTCCTTGTCGATGATGACCTTCTTGGCGCGGCCGAGCATCTCGAGGGTGACATTCTCGAGCTTGATGCCGAGATCCTCGGAGATCGCGGTGCCGCCGGTCAGGATGGCGATATCCTGCAGCATGGCCTTGCGGCGGTCGCCGAAGCCAGGAGCCTTGACCGCAGCAACCTTCAGGCCGCCGCGCAGCTTGTTGACGACGAGCGTGGCCAGGGCCTCGCCCTCGACGTCCTCGGCGATGATGAGGAGCGGCTTGCCCGACTGGACAACGGCCTCGAGGATGGGAAGCATTGACTGCAGGTTCGAGAGCTTCTTCTCGTGGATGAGCACGTAAGGCTCCTCCAGCTCGACCCGCATCTTTTCCTGGTTGGTAATGAAATAGGGGGAGAGATAGCCGCGGTCGAACTGCATGCCCTCGACCACCTCAAGCTCGGTCTCGGCGGTCTTGGCCTCTTCAACCGTGATGACACCCTCGTTGCCGACCTTCTGCATGGCCTCGGCGAGGAAGCGGCCGATCTCGGAGTCGCCGTTGGCGGAAATCGTGCCTACCTGGGCAATCTCGTCGTTCTTGGTAACCTTGCGAGCGTTCGCCTTCAGCTCGGCGACAACCGCGTCAACGGCCTTGTCGATGCCGCGCTTCAGGTCCATCGGATTCATGCCGGAGGCGACGGCCTTCGCGCCCTCCTTGATGATGGCCTGGGCGAGAACGGTCGCGGTGGTCGTACCGTCACCGGCAAGATCGTTGGTCTTGCTGGCGACCTCGCGCACCATCTGGGCGCCCATGTTCTCGAACTTGTCCTCAAGCTCGATCTCCTTGGCAACGGAGACGCCGTCCTTGGTGATGCGCGGAGCGCCGAAGGACTTGTCGATGACGACGTTGCGTCCCTTCGGGCCGAGGGTGACCTTGACTGCATTCGCAAGAATGTCGACGCCACGCAGCATGCGCTCGCGGGCATCAGTGCTAAACTTCACGTCTTTTGCGGCCATTGAACACTCCTGTTATAGGCAGCTTTCTTGGACTGATGCGGAAAGAAGCCTCAAGCGGCCTTCTTTTCGGATTCCACCTTCTCGATCACGCCGAGAACATCGCTTTCCTTCATGATCAGGTAGTCGACACCATCGATCTTGACTTCGGTGCCCGACCACTTGCCGAAAAGGATGCGGTCGCCGACCTTGACGTCCAGCGGAATGAGCTTGCCGGAATCGTCACGCGCGCCCGGCCCGACTGCGATCACTTCACCTTCGCTGGGCTTCTCCTTCGCGGTGTCGGGGATGATGATGCCACCCGCAGTTTTCTGCTCAGCTTCAATGCGGCGGACTAGAATGCGATCATGCAGTGGACGGAACGTCATTTCGTTCTCCTAAAGGACAAACAATGATTGACCGAATCCCTCCGCACCGGCCACCGCGAGGCCGGTAGCGAGGTCACGCAACCCTTGCGGCGTTGCGCGCGAGACGATCTGGTTTCAGTCGAAAAAGTTTTCAAGAGGGGAGACAAAAAAATTTAGCACTCGCATGGGTGGACTGCTAATTGGTTGATTTTCTAGTGGAAAAGTCTGTTGATAACCGAGGTGGTGAAGCGGGTTGCCGCCTGCCGGGATCAAGCGGGGACCTTCGCCGGTCCACCGCTCGTGGCCCCGCCGGCGCGGCGTTAAGAAGGTGTGCCGGCTAACCGGCTGACGTTGCAAGCGGGGATTGACTGATGGGCGGTCTGGCGTTCACCGAACGCCGGCGCCCGCTGTAGGCAACGCCGGCATAGGATGCGGCTTCGAGAAACAGGCGGCGCGCTTCAGCGCCGGTTCGCCAGCCGTCCAGTGCATCCCGACAGGCGATCATGGCGCGTCTCCAATGGGCGCCGCGGGCCGATTGAGGCCACGCACTTTCCAGGCATTCAAGGGCTTCAAAAGCGGTCGACACCTTTCGCTCGGGCCGGTCAGGCATGCGCACGATGACAGGTTCAGGAAAGGTGATATCCGTCAATTGCTTCCTCCATTATTGTCTTTGTTGTCAGAGCAAGTCATTCGACGGGCTTTGCCGCCCACCCATGATCTGGTGGTTGCGTGCGGAGGGTTCAAGCGTCGTCAGGGAGCGCCCCGAGCGGGGGCGATCAAGGCTCGGGCGTGCATGCGGGTTTCGCGGAAGGTGACCGATGCGCCGGGTCCTTGGTGCTGCTGAGGTGCCGAGAGCAGTGCAAAAAGAAACTCTGCATTAGCTTGAGCAAGCGCCGTGTGGTATCGCTCGGGCAATGTCTTATTCGTTCGACAAGTTGCCGATTCACGATCTGCTCGTGCCCGTGGTCAGTGCGAGTGCTGCACTGGCGCGGCTGGACGAGCGTCTGCACTCAAGTCCGGTGCGGACCGGCTGGATCGAGCGCACACATTTCCTCGACGCCGCCGCGGCACTCTGGCTCGAAGGCGAACTCGTGCAGATGGAGGACCTGGTGCTCCACGACGAGCGCATGGACGTGCGGGCGCCGACGCATGAGCTTACGCGCGCCCATGCGGTTCTGCGCGCCCGCCGCCGCATCCACGCGGCGAAGCCGGACTGGGCGCTGTCACGAGCCGGATTGCGCGAACTGGCCGGATTGAGCGCGCCGCAGGAAGAAGGCCCGGCGGATCAATCCCGGGATCATGCGTCCGTGCCGGGAGTTGGCCATCAGGATGATGAGCTTGTTGTCGGAGCAACCGGCGACAAGGCGGATCCGCTTGCCGCTCACTTTGCGGCGCTGGATGCGGTCCTCGAGCGGGCCAACCTGCTTCTTGACGGCAAGCGCGTGGAACGCCGTCCCGACAGCGTGGAAGAAACCGCACAGCCGGTGCCGCTGCGCGTGCGCTCGGAGCTTGTCTATGATCTCGAGTGGGACGAAAGCGCGCGCATGGCGGAATGGACCGCGGTTCTGGAACGGACGGAGGGGCTTCCGGCCATGCTTCGCGCGGTCGTACTGCTCGACGCGTGGGAGCAGATCAATGTGCTGCAGCATGGCGGCTGGCTCGGCGGGCTGCTTGTGGCGTCCCTCCTGCGACGGGAAGGACTGACGCTGCATCATCTGCCCTGCCTGCATCTCGGCAGCCGCGCGATCGCCCGCGAGCGGCGCCGGTCTCCAGACCAGACCCGGCGCCTGCTGGCATTTCTGTCTTCCATCGAGGCTGCTGTTGAACTCGGCATCAAGGAGCACGACAAGCTGATGTTGGCGAAGGCGCAGATGGAGCGCCGGCTGGCAAAACGCCGGTCGAACTCCCGGCTTCCCGAACTGATCGAGCTTGTTCTTGCGCGGCCGATGGTCTCCACGACGATGATCCAGAAGGCGCTCAAGGTCACCCAACAGGGTGCCATCAATCTGGTGGAGGAATTGGCACTGCGGGAAATGACCGGTCGCAAGCGCTTCAGGGCCTGGGGCGTTCTTTAGTCTGGCTCGCAAATTGCGTGAGGAAGAAGAGTGCCGGGCACCGGGGGCTCTCCGCGGCTTAAAGCGGAGAAGGCGATCTGAAAGGCAACCGGCGCCCCGGTTTTCGGATCGCCGGTTGTTTGCGCCGGCTCTGGGGGAAGAGTATCGGGGTTGCCGGCCGGCGCGGAACAACGATGCGTGGGGTCAGTCCGGATCCTTGATGGTTCCGACCTGGCGGCCGATCTGGCTGTAAATGCCGGCGCCGATCATGCCGCCGTCCACGGCAAGGTCCGCGGCCGTGATGAAACGGCTGTCCGGTCCCAGCAGGAAGATCACGGCACCCGCCACCTCGTCCGGGCCGGCTCCGCGTCCGAGCGGCGTCATGGCCCGGTTGCCCTCGAAGAAGGCACTTGCCTGGTTTGCGTTGTATCCGGCGTTGGGCCGGTTGATCATCGGCGTGTCAATGAGACCGGGGCAGATCGTGTTGACCCGGATCTTGCGCGGGGCGAGTTCGATGGCTGCCGCCTTCGCAAGTCCGCGCAGGGCCCATTTGCTGGCCGTGTAGGCGGCGCTGAAATAACCGGTGAGCCCAGCCGTAGAGGACACGTTCACGATCGAGGCGCCGGCCTCCATGGCGGGAGCGGTCATGCGGATGCCGAGGAAGGCGCCGGTGAGATTCACGCTGAGCAGGTTTTCCCATTCGGCGAGCGTGGTTTCCGTCACCGTCTTGCGGAGCGTGATGCCGGCGTTGTTCACCAGGCCAGAGAGTGGCGATCCAAGCGCCTTTACCGCGTCTAGAGCCTCAAGCCAGGTCGCTTCCTCCGCCACGCTGCCCGACACGATCTTCAGGTGATCGGCGCGGCTGCGGTCGATGGCCCAGTCGGGGCTGTCCGGCGCAAGCGGGTCAATGACAACGACATTCGCGCCAAGCCGCAGCAGGCGATTGACCTCCGCCGCACCTTGTCCGCGTGCGCCGCCGGTGACGATGAATGTCTTGTTGACCCAGTAGGTGTCCGTCATGATCTCACTATGCCTCCATCCACGCTCAGTGTATGGCCGGTGATGTAGCTGCTGCCTTCGCCCGCCAGGAACGCGACGGCGTCCGCGATCTCCGCCGGCTGACCAATGCGGCCGAGCGGCGTGCGGGCGAGCAGCATCGTGCGCTGTTGCTCGTCCTGGTGCATCCAGGCGCTCATGGGCGTCTCGATATAGCCGGGCGCTATGGCGTTGACGCGGATGTTGTAGGGCCCCCACTCGATCGCGAGGCACGATGTCAGGTGGGCGATGGCAGCCTTGGCGGCGGCATAGGGGGCACAGTTGGGGCGAGCCTTAAGCCCGGCATAGCTGGAAAGGTTGATGATGCTGCCGCCCTTGCCCTTCTCGCGCATCACGCGAGCGGCCTGCTGGGCGCCGAAGAATGCGGCTGTGAGGTTGATCGCCAGCGTCTGGTTCCACTCCTCCTCAGAGATTTCCAGGGCTTCCCGGCGTTCCAGAAAGCCGGCGTTGTTCACCCAGACGTCGATTGCGCCATGGGTTGCAACGATGTCCTCGACGGTCTGGCGGAGCGTTGTCGTGTCGGTAATGTCGAAGGTGCGGTAATCGATATCGCTGTCCGGCTCCTTCGGGGGCACCACGTCGATCGCGACGATCTTCATGCCCTCCGCCTTCAGGCGCTTGCAGATTGCCCTGCCAATTCCGCCGCAGGCTCCGGTGACGACAGCTACTTTACCTTGGGTCATTGTGTTGTTCTGCAATCCGATTGTCAGATGAATTCTGATGAAACGAGAAGCGGCTGCCCGCAGAGGGCAGCCGCAGGAGGGGGAGGGGTCAGTCGCCGCTGATCTCGCTCAGCGGGATACCCTTGGTTTCCCGGATCATGGTCGCGGCAATGACCGCGAGCAGACCGAGGAACATGATGTAGACCGAGAACACCCAGGACATGCCGATGGAGGTGAGCCAGGTGTTGAGGTACGGGGCCGTACCGCCGAAGATCGCCACCGACAGCGAGGACAGGAAGCCGACGCCAAGAGCACGCTGCTTGGTCGGGATCTGCTCGGCGATGAGCGCCGGGTAGATCGCGGCAATGATGGCCCAGACCGCCAGGCCGATGCCCTGCGAGACGAACAGCGTCCACGGCTCGGAGGTCAGGATGGCGTTGACCGGGAACGGAGCCAGGATGATGCCCAAGCCATAGATCGCGACCATGGTCTTGCGTCCGAAGCGGTCAGCCAGATGGCCGAAGAACGGCAGCAGGAAGAGGGTCACCACCTGAGCGCACAGGCTGGCGATGAACGCGCCGTTGGCATCCATGCCATGGTTGGAGATGGCCATGCTGGGGGCGAAGGTCACCCAGGTGTAGTAGGCGACGTTGGAGGAGGAGGAGAAGAAGATCACCTTGAAGAGAATCTGGATCTTCTCCTGCCGCGTCAGCGGGCGCGGTTCGGCCTTTGACGCGGAGGTCTTGGTGTAGACCGGCGTCTCATGGCTCGCGCGGCGCATGTAGAGCGCGAAGATGCCGAGCAGACCGCCGAAGGCGAAGCCGATGCGCCAGCCGTACTCCATCATCTGTTCCTTGGTGAAGATGGAGGTCAGCAGGATACCGAGCAGTGTGGCGCCCATCACGCCGAGCGTCACGCTTACGAAAACCGAGCTCGACCAGAGGCCGCGGTGTTCGGGCGGGGAGATCTCGGCCACGTAGGCATAGGATACGCCGGACTCGCCACCATGGGCCAGGCCCTGCAGCAGACGGGCGGTCAGCAGCAGGACCGAAGCCCAGATGCCGATGCTCTCGTAGCTCGGAATGAAAGCGATGATGAAGCTTGCCAACGCCATCGTCGACATGGTCAGGATGAGCGTGTTCTTGCGGCCGATCTTGTCGCCGAAGCGGCCGAAGACAATTCCGCCCACCGGACGGGCGACGAAGCCCACGGCAAAGACGGCCAGCACCGACAGAAGCGCCGAGGTCGGGTTGCTGTTGTCGAAGAAGTTGGCCGCCAGGTAGACGGCGAATGTGCCGTAGAGCGTCCAGTCGAACCACTCAAGCAGGTTGCCGAAAACCGCCGCACGAAGCGAACGGAGTGCCTTCTGACGTTCGGATAGCGTAGCTCCGGCCCCGACAAAGCCCGAGGCAGTCTCTGTGTTTGCCATGTTTCCTCCGATTGATTGCCGGGGTTGCTCCTCCCCGGGGCTTTGTCTCATTCAGTTCATGCTTTCAGGTACTGCTCGAACCAGTCGGCCGCCGCCTTGCTCGTCTGCTCGAAGTGTGTCGTATAGACGGCGTAATGGCCTCCCTTGATGATCAGCAGCTTCTTGGGCTCCCGCGCACGGTTGAACGCGTCGAGCTGCAGGTCCGTCGGCGTCTGCCGGTCCGTCTCGGCGACGATCATCAGCAGGGGTTTGGGCCCGATGCGGTCGATCCACCGGCCGGGCTCGTAGGCGCGCGCCAGTTCCAGCGAGCGGACCGTCACTTCGTTGCGCCATTCGGGGCAACGCTTCGCCTGGCCCATCATGTAGTCGTAAGACTCCTGGCCCGGATAGGCGACGTTGGCTTCCCCGTCGAGACCCACCTGCTTCATCGTCCGCGGCGGTTCGCCGCGCAGCCGCGCGAGGCGGTCCTCTGCGAAGAAGTCGTGCAGCGCCTGCAGGTTGTTGGGATGGGTCTTGCGCAGGCCCGCCTCGTAACCGCTGATGGTCGGGACCTGGCTGACCACGCAGCGCACGCGGGCGTCGGTCGCGCCGACGACGAGGACGTGCCCGCCGCTGTAGCTCGAACCCCAGATACCGATGCGCTTCGGATCAACTTCGCTGCGCGAGCAGAGATAGGTGACAGCCGCGCGGTAGTCCTCCTGCTGCCAGGAGGGGTCAATCTCCTGACGCGGTTCGCCTTCGCTCTTGCCGAGACGGCGATAGTCGAAGGTCAGGCAGACGATGCCGCGGCTTGCGATAACGCGCGCATAGTCTTCCAGATCACCACCCGCGACCATTCCCCAGCCATGGCCCAGCGCAACGGCGGGAAGAGGGGTGTCGTGCTTGCCTTCGGGAATGTAAAGTGTGCCTCGTATGGTCAGATCATACGATGGAAAGGACACGGCATGTTCCGTGACTTCCATGGAATGGCCTCCCTATCGTTCCGATCTACCCATCGCGAAGACATCCGGATGGATCGAAATTTCCAATTGTTCTGCAGACCCGGATGGATCCTCTCTCTCGCGCCGGACTGCAGCATTTCACAGGGGTCATTAACGGCTTGAAACAGTCATGCTTCAACGCTAAAAATCCCTCGGATTGATCGGAAACACCGATTGATGAGCGCGATAGATCTTAGAAAGTTGGAATGCTTCATTGCCGTTGCCCGATTGTTGCATTTCGGGCGTGCGGCGGAAATGTTGGGAGTCAGGCAGTCGGTCGTCTCGGAGTCCGTCAAGGCGCTCGAAGACGCGATCGGGGGAAAGCTGCTGGAACGCACCAGCCGCCGCGTGGCGCTGACTCCGATCGGCGAGGCGTTCCTGGCCGACATCGAGCCTTCCGTGATGACCCTTCAGACGGCGGTCAAGGACGCGCGCCGCCGGGCCCAGGGCAGGCCCCTGGAGCTGACCGTCGGTTATCTGGGTGGCGGTCTTTATGAGCTGACGTCCGGCGTTGTCGCCGAGTTTCAGCGCCGGCGCCCCGATGTGAAGCTGCGCTTCCTTGAGCTCAATTACCTCAACCAAGGTTCGGCCGTGGTACACGGCCAGGTTGATGTGGCGGTGGTGCGCCTGCCGCTGCCGAGTGCGGGTCTTGTGCGCGGACAGACGATCTTTCGGGATGCGCGATTGCTGGTCATTCCCGAAAATCACCGTCTCGCGGGGAGTGGCCTGCTTGATCCCGAGGAACTGCAGTACGAGACGATGGCGCAACTGCCGCCGGGACACGTCTCTGATGCGTGGACATCCTACCATCTGCCGACAAGCACTCCCATGGGCAGGCCGATTGCGACAGGGCCGGAGATCACGACCGTCCGCGAGGGCCTTGCGGCTGTTGCGGCCGGGGAATGCGTGATGATTCTGGCAGCCCGCGCCCGCAACTACTTCACCCATCCCGGCATTGCATTCGTCGAGCTGGACCTGCCGCCCATTGAAACCGCGCTCGCCTGGCGCGCCGACGACAACCGTTCGGTAATCCGGGACCTCGAAAAGGCCGCCCATACCGTCGCCAAGCGCATGGGAACGATCTAGCGGCTTTATCAGATTTCCTGCGAGCATTACGGGACCCGTCCGGGGAGGTCACCGAGACCCTCACTCGAGCGGCCTTCTCCGGTCGGGCGACAGATCGTCCCTTTCGCCGGTCGGGACTTGATACGCGAAGCGTCATTTGGTCATCATGAACGCGGACATTCGGGGAGGAGGAACGCCGACTGTCCGCCAGAAGCTTGAAGAGGGAGGTCGTCACGTGAAATCCGAACCGCCGTCAGAGCGCATTTCAGCCGTCGCCCGCAATCCGCGCTCCGTTTTCTAGTTTCCGTGGACCATGACGACATCCCCTGAATTTCACGCACCTGTCGAGGACATCCTTTTCAGCCTTGAGCATGTGGCCCGCGCGAGCCGGATTCCCGATTGGGACGCCGAGCTTGCCCGCGAAGTAATCAGCCACTTTGCCGCGTTCGCGGAGGAGCGAATTGCGCCGCTCAACGCCCCCGGCGATGTCGAAGGTTGCCGCCTGGAAGACGGGCGCGTACGCATGCCGACCGGCTTCGGCGACGTCTTTCGGGAGCTCGCCGAACAGGGCTGGCAGGGGCTGGCTGCACCGGAAGAGTTCGGGGGGCAGAACCTGAACGTCGCCATCAACGGCGCGATCTGCGAAATCTTCGCCGGCGCCAACCATTCGCTCCAGATGGTGGCCGGACTGGTGCCCGGCGCCATCAGCACGCTCCTGCGCTTCGGTTCGGAAGATCAGCAGCGGCGGTTCATCCCGCCGCTCATCGAAGGCCGGTGGCTGGCAACCATGGCGCTGACAGAGGCCGGGGCAGGCTCCGACCTCTCGGTCATCCGTACCCGCGCCACCCGCGAGGGCGATCGCTGGCGCATCGAAGGCGAGAAGATCTTCATCTCCGGCGGCGACCAGGACATGAGCGAGGGAATCCTTCACCTGGTGCTCGCGCGCACCGGAAGCATGGAGGATGGCTCGCGCGGGCTGAGCCTGTTCGCCTGCCCGTCCCATCTGGCCGATGGATCCCGCAACCGCATTTCGGTGTTGAGGATCGAGGAGAAGCTCGGTCTCCATGCTTCGCCGACCTGTCAGCTCGCCTTCGATGGCGCTGAAGGCGAGCTCTTGGGCGAGGAGGGCATGGGCCTCAGGGCCATGTTCGCTCTGATGAACCACGCCCGTCTTGACGTGGCTCTGCAGGGCGTTGCCCATGCCGCCCGCGGGGCGGATCTCGCACAACGTTATGCGGCAGAGCGGCGGCAGGGGCGTGGCGCCTCCGGTCAGCCTGTCACCATTGACCGGCACGCTGATGTCGTGCGCATGATCGAGGAAGCCGACGCCTGGGCTGTCGGCGGCCGGGCGCTGGTGCATCTTGCCATGGTGGAGGGGAGCCAGCCCGGAGGCGAAACGTTCCTTTCCTTCATGACGCCCGTGTGCAAGTGGCTCTGCACGGAAGGCGGCATCCGCGCGGCGGATCTCGCCATCCAGGTGATGGGCGGTTACGGCTACCTCCGTGAATATGGCGCCGAACAGAACTGGCGCGATGTTCGCATCTGCGCGATTTACGAGGGGACGAACGGCATTCACGCGCTCACCAACGCCACGCGCTCGCTGAAGAGCGAAGGTGGCGCCGGCGCTGCGGCCTTTGCCGCATTCCTGCGGGCAAGCGGGCCTGAACTGGATGACGTGGCGCGAACGTGGGAGGAAGAGGCAAGACGGGTCGCCGCAAGCCCCGCTCCTGCCGAGGAGGCGCACGGCTTCATGCGGTTGACGGCAATGGCGGCCTGGCGGGCAGCCTGGGCGCGGCTGGAGAAAGCGGCGCGCGAGCAGGGTCACGAGCGCTATCTGAAGCTCGCAAGGCGGGCGGTTTCGATGTCCGGTGTAGGCTGGGAATAGGTTCGCTGCCGTCGGCGGCTCAGGCCACGCGCCGGGGCTCCTTGGCGAAGGGGCTCAGCCCCAGCCACTGCTGCATGGCGCTGGCGATCTTCGGGTCGCCATCCAGCGCGAGCCGGCCCGCGTCGATCTCCTTGCGCACGACGGTCAGTCCCATCCAGATGGCGGTCATGCAGTGAAGGGAGCTTGTTACCAGCAGGTCGATCTCGAAGCCGGGGTCGATCTTGCACAGATCCACCATCCCGTTCTCGATCAGCAGCCACCATCGCTGCTTCGATGGTGGTAGCTCGGGGTACTGAAACTGAATCGTGCACCGGCGAGGCGGCAGCGGCTGCGGATTGAGGTGCCGACGCATGTCCCACATGAGCAGGGAGGGGTCCAGATTCTTGAGCGAAAGCTGGGATTCTACCCACCGCTGCCCCCAGAAGCCGATACCCATGATCACCGGCCGCAAGTCTTCGCCCGCCTCGGTGAGATGATATTCGACGACGCCTTGCTCATTGCGCTTGGTGTAGACGACCCCTGCGCGCTCCAGTTCCTTCAGCCGTTTCGAGAGGAGCGCCGGCGACATGCGCGGAACGCCGCGCCGCAGGTCGTTGAACCGGGTCGTGCCGCAGAGAAGCTCGCGCACGACCAAAGTGGTCCACCGCGAGCATATGATCTCCGATGCCATGGAAACGGGGCAGAATTGGCCGTAGCTTCCCCGGTCCTCCATTGAGGCCTCCGTGAATGCGCAAGAATAACCCAAACGGGGTATTTGCGCCAGCGGGGTGATACAGATCCTGAACTGGAACGCCTTAGTACTTTGGCGGAAGGTGGTCTCGTCAAGAAACGTGGCAGGAGGAGACCACAAATGACGAGCGCACTGGCAGAAGTAAAACAAACAGAAAAGCCAGGATTCGATGCAACAGAAGCTGTCCGCCAGATCAGCGGAATTCTTTCCGAACGGGCAGCGCAATCTGACGAGAACGATATCTTCGTCGCGGAAAACTACCCACTTCTCAAGGAAGCCGGCCTGGTCGATGCCGGCGTGCCCGAAGAGCTGGGAGGAGGCGGCCTGGAAGTGGCGGAGCTCGCCGACATGCTTCGCCGCATGGCCCACGCGTGCAGTTCCACGGCACTTGCGTTGTCCATGCACACCCACCAGGTGGCGGTGCCGGCGTGGCGCTGGCGCTACCAGAACGTCACTGCGGTCGAGCCGCTTCTCAAACGCATAGCGTCGGAGAAGATCATCATCCTTTCAAGCGGCGGTTCGGACTGGATCCCCGGATCGGGCAGGGCGAAGAAGGTTGAGGGCGGATACCAGATCTCCGCCCGCAAGACCTTCACGTCCGGCGCCCTGGCTGGCGACATCCTGATGACGGGAGCCGGTCTAGGGCGGCTTCTACTTCCTCTATCTGCCGTGAGCCATCACCGCGCCGTGCAAATTTCAGAATGTCGGAGACGTGGGGACGAAATGTGCGGCCCGGTTTTTCTCCTTTGGCTTCCTTGTAGCGGTTCATAGCTTCGGTGAGATGCGAGACCATCATCAGCACAATGTCATAGTCCCACACGGAAGCCATACCGTCCGGCCCTGCTTTCACCTCTACATAGCCATCCGGGAGGTCATATCGGATAACCTCACCGGCCCGCTTCTCCCGCTTCGACAAGCGAAATACGGCCACGTCCATGACACTTCGGTTGTCCCGACTGCCCATGTCATAGAGACCCGGAACAAAGAAATCGGGCTGCTCATCGCCCTTCGGCGGCTTGCGAATCATGGAGGGGGAACCCGGCTTAATAGAACCGTTCGGCATCGCCGCTCGAGCGCGGTCGCGCTGATCTTGCTCACGGCGCAAACGCATTTCGGTTTGCTCGAAAGTTTCGCCGGGCAGGGCCGACGCCTCAACTCGTTTGACGTAGGCTTCCCGGCTCGCGCTAAGGCGATCGAGAGCACTGAGTAAGGCATGACCTACCGGTTTCGGGCCGTTTTGGTTATCTTCCATAACTTCCCCCATAATGGACTCTGTAAGAATATTTTTTGAATATCCTTTGCGGTGAATTTGACTATTAAAGCTCTTCTAGAGCCTTGTAGATCGCCATGCTAATAAAGGCGGCGCGGCCTATCCCTGCCTTTGCAGCGCGCTCATCCACCTGCCGGAGTAAATCCGGCGCGATAGTCAGGCTGATCTGACGCTTTTTCCCCTTGGGCAAGCCCTTCTCATACGTCACTGGTTTTGCTGCCGCTGCGTCGGGTGCAGCAGTTACGAAGGCATCTGCCGCCGCTTCTCTGGCAATTGCAGTTTTTGGCTTACGTTGAATGGCCATTTCATATTCTCCTAACATCCAACGGATATTCAAACAGGATTAAAAAGAGATGTAGCCAGCGCTTTGATTTCGGCAACAGCCTTGGGGTCACGCGGCGTCATCTCCGCCACGGACAGCCCGGCACCGCTGGCGTTGCTAAACGCCTTGCGACGGCGGATCGGCGTCGGCAGGTAAGTGAACTGCGGAACCTCTGCGACAGCGGCAACGGCGTCCGCGTTGTCGGTCGAGTTCTCGCCGGGGTCGGCTTGATTCATTACAGCGAAAGCCCGCAAGCCATCTCGAACGCTACGGGCCTCATCAACTAATGCCGCCATGTCATCCAGCGCCCAAACGTCATAGCTACGCGGCGCAAAGGGCACTACAAGAACATCGGCCAGGATGAGCGCAGCCCGTAGCGCGGTAGAGTCGCGGCCACCCACATCAATGATGATGTCGCCCCACTTGTCGCGTTGCTGTTGGACTTGTGCCCGCAGCGTGGGGCCGTCTGGGTACTGAGCGCAGGCAATGCCCGGTTGCTTGCCTGCCTCAGCGCGGGCGGCAATGGCCGCCGCAGCGGTGCCTTGCCTATCTCCGTCGACCAACCACACTTCCCGGCCTTCTAGGGCGCGGGTAATGGCAAGCTGTACCGCTAATGTGGTTTTGCCGACTCCCCCTTTTGTATTGCCTATCGCAATAATCACATTATCACCCCATCTGAATATTCAAACGATGGGGTAATTATGCTGAGTCGCTACGCCTCATGTCAATAGCAAAGCAATGCTATTTGAATATTCATTCACCGTGCTTTTCCTAGATTCTCGGTGCGGTATGGTGGTATCGGCAGGTCATCGGAGGGCGGGCCATACGTAATAAAAGCAGGGTCGTCCTGCCGCAGCTCACGCGGCTTGGCATTGCTGCTCTCATGAGCGCGTAGCGCACGGTAAAGGGTGGCTCGATGCACACCCAACAAATCGGCCGTTTCTGCCACGGTACGGCCCTCAGTCAGCAGTTCGCGGGCGTGTTCGACCTGGGCGGCGGAAAGGATAGGGCGACGGCCAAACTGCACGCCCCGCCGCTTGGCGGCAGATCGGCCCCGTCTTGTACGTTCGATGATAAGAGAACGTTCAAACTCGGCTATTCCGGCGAACACGGTCAGCACCATTCGGCCTGCCGCACTGGTCGTGTCAGCCCACGGCTCGGACAAGCTGCGCAGGCCCGCGCCTGCCTCGTGTAGCCGCTCGGTAATGTCCAGCAGGTCACGGGTGCTACGCGCTAAGCGGTCGAGGCTCACCACTGTCACAACATCGCCCGGCCTCAGATGATCTAGCATCCGGTCCAACTCTGGCCTGTCAGCATGAGTACCGGTGATCTTTTCGGCAAAAATGCGCGTACAGCCAGCAGCCGCTAATTGCTCGCGCTGATTGGTCAAGTCTTGGGCGTCAGTGCTAACGCGAGCATAGCCGATCTGCATAGTGTCCCCTGTCGCAAATATCACAATGATATGCCTCCATATCGCGACAAACAATTGCGACACTGATAATCGAAAAGAAGCAGCAAGAGGGAAGGAGTCGCAGAAACTAGGATTTCTGCGACAAGTCAGCACGTGAAATCGCTAATCAGGCCCGTTTTTCAGCCAGATAGTCGCGCCGGAGCTGCGGGTAGACGATATGGCGGTAACGCCATTGCAGCCAGCACAAGCCAACGGCCGCCGCCGCATTCATGATGGTTTCCAAGGGCCTTTCTGCGGTCAAAAGGTCAGGAGCCATCAGCAAGAATGCAAGGCACAGCAGCACCCCCATCACCGCAAATAACGCCGCGAGGCCCTTCTGAACCGCCCGGTTGATACGGGTGAATCTGGCCTTGAACTTATCGGACATTTCCGCCTCCTGTTTTCAGTGTCTGCTTTCGCTTGATTTCCCTTCCCGGTTCCCAAATGTCGCCCTTCGCGTGCCGCTCGACATACTCGCGGATAAGATCGCGCAGTACGCGACTGGGAATGACGTTGTTTTGCCGGGCGACCGCCTCAAATTGAGCTTTCAATTCCGGGGCAATGGCCGCTCTGATGATGTCGCCGCCAGAAGGCAAATAGACCGCGCCATAGTTCAGGCGCTTCTTGGACGCCCGCCAGATGTATTCGCGGATGAGGTCTCGCAAAACTTGGCTTACCACTCGGTCTTGACGCTCAACAGCCTGCCTAAACCGCATTTTTAGGTCGGGCGATATAACGGCTTTGATGATCTGCATGTCACCCGCCATAAAACGCCTCTTGTAGTGTCCCTGTAGTGTTGGAGGGCCAGCATTCATGCGGGTTTGCGGCCGTTTTGTAGTGGTCGAACACTACAATGGCCCATGATGCAAACCACAAAATCCCTTTACAAATCAATGTATTACGCCGCACCTGGGGGTGCGTATTGTCTATAGACGTGTTAAGGGCCAATGAATGGGAATAATTAGAGTTTTGCCATGCCCGAGACACACCGCACTTTAAGGGGGTCAAACCTTGGCCCCAATGCGCAAGGCGCATTGGGATGATGCGGCTATGAGGCAGATGTGATGCAGGTGCGATGCAGCGATCATGCATAGCTGCTCACCCTGCCTTGCGACCACGGAAATAACCGACAGCTGCGCGAGTGACACCAGCCGCACCGGACGCCATGCGGGCTGCACCACGAGCAGCACCAGCCGCCGCACGCGGTGCAGCCATTGCAGCACGACCAGCAGCACGAGCGCCGCGATGGCTGCAGTCTTCACTGCATGGTCGAGTTGATCGACTCCGATCGCGATCCGCTCGACGAAGTGGCGTCCGGCTTCGGTCAATCGGACGCCGCGTGCGTGACGCTCGAACAGGAGGATGCCAAGGTCTTCCTCCAGCGCCTTCACGCGCGCGCTAACGCTGGATTGCGCGACGCCGAGCGCATTGGCGGCATGGCGGAAGTTCAGATACTCGGCGACGGCAAGCGTCTGAATCAGCGACGCCATTGGAACGCAGCCGCGCATTAGTAGCGATGGCTCGTCAACTGCGGAAGTATTGCGCAATCGCCGCCGCATCGCGCTCAATCCTCCGGCTGCCCGAGCCTTCCGACATGGCGTAATGCCACTGCCGCGAGGATCGCAAGAACGGCCACGCTGACGGCACTAAGAGCGGATGCGCCGTTCAAGCCCGTCGTGAATGCGGCCCGCGCTTCCTCGATCAGTCCCGCCGGCAATTCCGCCTGCGCAGCCAGCGCCGCCCACAAGCTGTCGCTGACGGCCTCGCGGGTCGGCTGGCTCAGGCTTTCCGGGGTGCTGAGAGCAATCATGTGGCGATAGACGGCGGCGCTGACGCTGCCGAGCACGGCGATGCCGAGCGAGATGCCGAGGTCCTGCACGGTTTCGGTCATGGCCGAGGCCGAACCCGCCTTCTCTGGCGGTGCCGAGCCGACAACGAGGTCGGTGCCGAGTGCGGCGATTGTGCCGTTACCGAGATAGGCGAGCGCGAGTCCCGAGACCGCCAGCGCCACCCCAGATGGCGCATCGTTCCCGATGATCGCCAGAAGGACATAGCCGATAGCGGACAGAACGAGCGAGGCGGCGACGACATAACCGGGCCTGATATGGCGGGCGATCAGCGGCGCGGTGACGCCGCCAATGATCATCGCCAGCGCCGCAAGCCCCATCAAGAGGCCTGCGCCGAACGGCGAATAGCCGGCTACGAGCTGGAGATATTGCGCGACAAGCAGCATGGCCCCGCCCACGGCGACAAGTCCTACGAGCAGGACGATCAGGGCCGCCGAGAAGGCCCTGTTGGAGAATAACGTCATGTCGAGCAGTGGATCGGCGAGCCGCCGCTGCCGCCTGACGAAGAGAACGGCGAAGGCTATTCCGAGGACGATGGCGATGAGTGCATCCGCCACGATGCCGTATTTTGCGATCTGCTTGATGCCGTAGATGACCGGCAGCATCGCCGCGAGCGACAGCGCGACGCTCAAAAGGTCCAGCCGCTCACTGTTCGGGGCTCGATATTCGGGGAGAAGAAAGGGCGCAAGGATCAGCAGGAGCAAGACGACCGGCACCGCGATAAGGAATGCCGCCCCCCACCAGAACAGCTCCAGCAGGACGCCGCCGACGACAGGCCCCAGCGCATAGCCGACACCGAACATGGTGGCCCAAATGCCGAAGCCGAGGGCACGTTGCTGAGGGTCCTTGAAGATGTTGCTGATGAGGGCGAGCGTCGAAGGCATCAGCGTCGCTGCCGATACGCCGAGCATGGCGCGGGCCGCGATCAGCATGACGGCGCTGGCCGAGAAAGCGGCGAACACCGAAGCGATGGCGAAGGCGGTCGCGCCGATCATCAGCAGCTTGCGCCGGCCGATGCGGTCGCCCAGCGTGCCCATGGTGATGAGGAAGCCGGCGATCATGAAGCCATAGGCGTCCATGATCCATAGCGCCTGCGTGCTGGTGGGCTGCAAGTCCGCCGCCAGTGCCGGAAGTGTCAGGTGCAGAAGGGTCAGGTCGAGCCCGAGCAGGATGGTCGGCAGCGAGAGCAGCGCCAGCCCCAGCCATTCACGAAGGCCGGCCCTCGCCGGAGGCGACGATGCGTCGTTCGTCAGTATCCGGGCTTGGGGTGTGTCAGTCTCGTGCGGGGAACTCATCATCGCCTCCTTGTCGGAGGTGAATTATCGAGGCAGAATGATAACTGTTACAATGTTAGAAATTATCCTGTTACCAAGAGCAACACCTTGGCCGCCCGAACCCTCGCACGCACGCGAACCGATCTTTCCGATTTCCTGATCCGGCACAGGGCGAAGCTCACGCCGGCCGATGTTGGCTTGCCGACGACCGGCGGCCGACGCACGCCGGGCTTGCGCCGTGAGGAAGTGGCCCAACTCGCTGGGGTCGGCCTCACTTGGTATACGTGGTTCGAGCAGGGCCGCGACGTTCAGGTCTCGGAGAGCTTTCTGCTCAAGGTGGCGAAGGCGCTCCGGTTGGACGACGCGGAATGCAGCCGCCTTTTTCTGCTGGCGCACCGCCGTCCGCCTCCGCCGGAAGCCTATCAGTGGCCATCCGTGAGCCCCCTGATCCAACAGATGCTGGACGATCTCGCGGCTCGTCCCGCCTATGTGCTCAACCTGCGCTGGGATGTCATCGCGTGGAATGCAGCGGCCGACGATCTGTTCGCCTTCTCCGGTCGCGAGCAGGCGGATCGCAATGTCATGCGGATGGTCTTCGCCGATCCTGATATGCGCTATCGCCTGCCGGCATGGCAGGACGATGCGCTCAGACTTCTCGCGCAGTTCCGCGCGGACCTTGCCACGGCACCTGACGATCCCACGATGCTCGCGCTGATTGACGAATTGAAGAAGCTGTCGCCCGTTTTTCGACGCGGGTTCGAGGAACCTGACATGGACAGCTACGCCAGAGGCATCGGAGCGGTCCTGAGCCCGGACGGTTCCCGCCGGGATTTTGCCCACGAGACGCTGATCGTGGACGAGCATCGCCATCTGCGCATGATCGTCTATTTCGAATCGCCGCTGGATGGGCCGGTCAAAACTTCTGCACAAGACGGATGAGGACGGCGCGAGTATGCTGCGCGCATTTGGTCTTGTCGATTTAGACGAGGCAAAGTGGGACACTCTGTTTACGGAGCTGCTTTCGAAGATCGGAAACGCAATTCCGAACAAAATTCTCAACACGACGCCGAGAAATTCTATGAAGTTTATCGACCCAATCCCCTTTGCTTTCCCAACTGCCACGACACCGAACCGCCCTACACGACGCCCATAACCTCGCGCTCGCGCAGGGTGGCGAGAAGATTGCGCCGGTAGAAGATACGGCCGTCCCTGCTGCGGGTAGCGTTGGCCTGTTCGATATGGTGCTCGCGCCGTTGGTCCATGGCTTCGCGCACCTGCTAGCCGAAGCCGGTCGGCGCAAGGTCGGCGGTTTTGCCATGGATCAATCGCCGGTCCAGCCTGGAACGTCTGAATCAAGGATGCGAGGGGAATGCGCGACCCGAGTGAGGTCGGCACTCCCCTTTGACGGTCGATCATTGGCGCTGAACGTTGCTGCCGTCGCATCCGCTAAACCTGCTCGGCACTTATTCGTCGGGCGTGCAGACGCGCAGGCGATGCCCATCTGGATCAAGAGCAACGAATGTGCGTCCAAAGACCGCTACACTCGGCTCTTGCTCGATTGGCACGCCAGCGGCTCGCCAAGTTTCGTAAAGCCGATCTACCGCTGCGTCGTCGTCCACCATGAACGCCAGTTCAAAGCGATGGCCCGTTCCAGACGACACAAAGTTCGCCGCCTTCGTGGACCATAGGCCAAGGTTCATGCCATTGGAAAACTCGAAGGCTACATAGGTCGGGAATGATGCTGCCGGTGCTTTACCCAACAACTTTTCATAGAACTCGCTGCTGCGAGCAGGGTCTTCGACATAGAGAAGAATGAGGTTCGGAAGTGTCATAGAAAGTCGTCCTGTTGCGATGTTGCTGGGCGAATTTACGCGACACCGCTGCCAAAAACTGGCAGTATAAATCATGACCCGATCCGAACGATTGCTGTCCCTCTTGCAAGCCCTTCGGCGGCACAAGCGCCCGGTGAGTGGGGCACGGCTGGCCGAGGAACTCGGCATTAGTATTCGCACCCTCTATCGGGATATTGCGTCGCTACAGGCGCAGGGTGCGAGCATCGAGGGTGAGCCGGGCGTCGGCTACATCCTGCGGCCGGGTTTCATGCTGCCGCCGCTAATGTTCTCTCAAACGGAACTGGAAGCTCTGATGCTCGGCTTTCGGTGGGTGTCCAAGTTTGCGGATGGGCCGATGACGAAAGCCGCTTCGGATGCGCTCGCAAAAATTGCGGCGGTGCTGCCGGAGAGCTTGAAGGATGAGCTGGAAGGCAATGCTCTGCTAGTTGGACCAAGGACGTTCAAAGATGCCGAGACGGTTGATCTCAAAATCGCGCGGACGGCGATCCGCAACGAGCAGAAGCTACGCTTGGCCTATGTCGATGCTTCAGGAAACCATTCGGACAGAACCATATGGCCCTTCGCCTTGGGCTATTTTCAGAAGGTTCGGATACTTGTTGGATGGTGCGAGGAACGAAAGGATTTCCGGCACTTCCGAACAGATCGAATAACCGCCCTCACGAACCTTGAAGAACGCTACCCGAAACGTCGTGCGACCATGCTACGGGAATGGCGCGAGACGCAGACTGACGTGCGCTACGTGCCAGATTCCTGAGAAGCTGCCAACAGCTTTACAGACTCAGGCCCCTCTGCCGCCCCAACTGCCACGACACCGATCCGCCCTGCACGACGCCCATGACCTCGCGGCCGAGCTGTCGGTTATTTCCGTGGTCGCAAGGCAGGGTGAGCAGCTATGCATGATCGCTGCATCGCACCTGCATCACATCTGCCTCATAGCCGCATCATCCCAATGCGCCTTGCGCATTGGGGCCAAGGTTTGACCCCCTTAAAGTGCGGTGTGTCTCGGGCATGGCAAAACTCTAATTATTCCCATTCATTGGCCCTTAACACGTCTATACACAATACGCACCTTCCGGTGGCCGTAAACCATTGAAAAATAACAATATTTCTCGGACTGCGAAAAACCCCTGTAGTGTTCGACCACTACAAAACGGCCGCAAACCCGCATGAATGCTGGCCTTCCAGCACTACAAAAGCACTACAAGGCTAAAAAACCGGCCACCGGCTACAGGTGTGATGCAGCAGTCAGGCAACCATGATGCATCGATTGTGCAAACGTGATGCACTCCGCGCCCTTCGGGCTTGGGCAAGGGGCGCTGCCCCTCTGCACGCCCCGCCCTCGCCGCCGGGAGGCTCGGGGGCAGGACGTCGCTGCGCTATGCCTGCCCCTCGCTGGGAGGCTGGCCGCTCCAGTCGCGTCAAGGCCAAGCCGCTATGCGGTCGCTACGCGAGCCTTGACCCGCCTTCCGCAGCTCATGAAGCCCATACACTGATGGCTTCTCCTAGGCGTTTCTAGAGCCTCTGAGGCGCTTTCGAAGCCGAGGCCACCCAAACCATGCCTAACCGCTCTTTTCGCGTTCTGAGTGCTCCTGGGATGTTTTTGGCTGTGAGGGTGGAAGCCGGGTCAAGGCCGGGCGTAGCCCGCCCGAAGGGCTTGGCCTTGACGCGGCTGGAACCCGGTTACGCTGAGGGCATGGGGGGCAGGTCGAAGGCCGAAGGCCGCCCGTCCTGCTCCCCTGCCACGTGGCGAACGCGGGGAGTCCAGAGGGGCAGCGCCCCTTTGGGCAAGGCCGCGTCATGCGGCCGCGCAGGGATTGAAATAGTCGTGAGCGAAGCGAACACACTTTAGCGGCGCAGCCGCTGGGGGATGCCGGGGCGAGCGAAGCGAGCGAGCCGGCGGGGGCAAAGCCCCCAAGAGGCGGTGCTTTGCACTTCTCATGGAACTGGAATTACCCACAGGCTGAGAGGGTTTTAAGAGTTTTATAGAGTTTTAAAAGAGTTTTAGGGCCGAGAAATGCCGATTTCTCTTTAGATATCAGATAGTTACAAGAGGGGTGGGTGGCTAATAGACGGTGGCAGGGTGGCTAATAGACGGTGATGGGTGGCTAATAGACGGTGATGGGTGGCTAATAGACGGTCTATCCACAGGCCAGACCCGATTTCGAAGTCAATAGCTGTCAATAGCTGCTGAATTGCTCGCCGACACCTGCCGGAAAGCCCCGGCCCACCGTCTATTAGCCACCCTGTCCGCTCTCCAACGGCGCGGCACCGTTCCTGTAAGTCATGATAAGCAAGGGACCACTCTGACCGCGTTCCTCTCGCAGGTCGTACTCTGGCAGGTCATTTGAGGCGATGATCTTGCGCAAGTGACGGGAGAAATCTTTGAATTGCCCCGTGCTGCCGCTGCGCTCATAAATTGTGCGGAAAGACCACTTTGCTTCGCCCTTGCCAGCCGCACGCCGAGCCAGTCGATAGACAAACCGGCCTATGCCCGGTTCGATCAAAAAATAATCGGGATGGACGGTTAGCACGTCCGGCTGTTTGCCCTCTACGATCTCCTGATAGATCCACTTGGGCGCCTCGATCTCTACCGAGCTGACACGGTTAGTGTCTGTGCGAGACAAAACCCTGTAGCTGCTAATCAGCCCTTCGGCTTCAACCATCCGCTGCTTACGACCGCCCGGCCCCATTTTTTCACGTACTGTCTTGATCGTTGTGCCCTTGCGCAATTGTCGAAGACGACGAGAACGGCCCTACGGTCATCCACTTCGGCGCGCCGATGAAGGCTGCTGGCGTGCGGGTGGAGGATACCTGGTATGCCATGGGCATGCGAGGTACGGGCTCCCATGACGTGATCATGGATGGTCTGTTCATCGCTGACGGCGCGGTGGTCTTCTCGCGCAAGGGTGGTGAATGGCATCCAGTGTTCCAGATCATCTCGACCATCGCCTTCCCGCTCATCTACGCCGTCTATCTGGGCATCGCCGAGCGGGCGCGCGACCTGGCCATCGAGATGGCGCAGGGCAAGAGTTCCAGCCCGGTTGCGTTAGACCCGGCCGGTCGGATGGAGACCGCGTTGCGGGCGGCGCAGCTTGCGCATCGCTGGATGGTCGAGACGGCGGAGCTGAATAACCCTTCGGCGGCAACGGTAAACGAGGTGATGATCGGCCGTTCGCTGGTGGCAAAGAATGCGATCCGCACGGTCGAACTCGCCCTGGAGTTGGTAGGCGGGGCCGGCTTCTACCGCCGGAACGTCATCGAGCGCCTGTTCAGGGACGTGCAGGGCGCACGCTTCCATCCGCTGCAGGCAGGACCGCAGGCCCGCTATGCGGGTGCCATGGCCTTTGGGCAGGACGTTTCGAGGATATTCTGATCATCGGCAATGGAGCATCGACAAAAAAATGGTCCTGGCCACGGGGCACAGGACCAAGTCAGGGGTGACTTTGCAAGAACCCGGCACGACGGTGTCGGGTTCTCCTTGTCTGGAAAGTCTGGTTGTTCGTTCGGTCAATGCCCGCAAGGCCGATACGGAAGAGGTAAACTCGTTAAAGTCTTCCTCGCGGCGTGCTTCCGTATCGTCGCGGGTGACCATGCAAGGCACATGCCAGGCGTCAGATCCGTCACCGGGGCGAATAAACAGGTTTCCCGGACCGTTGCCATGCACCGGGCGCGAAACGGGTGGAACAAAAAATGGCACCTGCTGATGATTTGCGCAAAGGTGATTTGCAAAAAGGAAGGCGGACAGGACGAGCCTGTCCGCTTTCTTGTCTGTTCGGGATGACCGCGCGCTACTTCTGGCGCGGTTCGTAGCGGAAGACCTCGTCGTGGGAAGCGACGAAGAACTCGCCATCGTCCGAAACCCAGCCGCGGAACATGCCGTCCGTATTGTAGGGGGCGGCGATCGTGCCGTCCGCGCCCACGGCGACGAGACCTGCGCCGATGTTGTGGGGCTTCAGGTCTTCCATGACAACCTTGGTGGCGGCGGTCTTCACGTCCTCGCCGAGATAGGCGACGCGCGAGGCGATCTCGTGTCCCACCACATGGCGGATGAAGAACTCACCCTTGCCGGTGCCGGAAACAGCGCACACGCCGTCGCGGGCATAGGTGCCCGCGCCGATGATCGGGCTGTCGCCCACGCGCCCGTCCGGCTTGTTGTTATAGCCGCCGGTAGAGGTCGCCGCGGCGAGGTGGCCGTGCTGGTCGAGCGCTACCGCGCCGACCGTGCCGTGCTTTTCCGCCTCGCGGGCCTGCTCCAGCGTGCCGGCAGCGGCATGCGCCTTCATGGCGGCGAGGGCCTTCTTGCGGCGTTCGGTGGTGAAATAGGACTGTTCCACGATCTCCAGCCCCTTCGCCTCGGCGAAGCGGTCGGCGGCCGGTCCGGTGAGCAGCACCGCATCGTCGTGTTCCAGGACCGCGCGGGCGGCCAGAATGGGGTTGCGGATGTGGCGGGCGGCGCTCACAGCGCCGGCGGCCAGCGTCGAGCCGTCCATGATCGAGGCGTCAAGTTCGTGGATGCCGTTCTCGTTGAGTGCTGCGCCGTGGCCAGCATTGAAATGGGGGCTGTCCTCCATGACGACGACGGCCGCCTGCACGGCGTCGGTCGCCTTGCCGCCCGCGGCAAGGATTGCGTAACCGGCTTCCAGCGCCCGGCCCAGATCGCGGCGGGCTTCCTGCCATTCCTGCTCGGTAAGATCCAGCTTGGCCATCACGCCGCAGCCGCCGTGAATGGCGAGGGCGAACTTTGTCATGGGGAAACTCCGTGTTCAGAAGATTGCCTTGTCCGGGAACAAAGAGGCGCTTTTGCTACGCGTACCCGTTTCGGGCAATTGCGGTCCGCAAAGGTGCGGCCGTCAATGACGAGCATATGGTCGTAAGGGATACCGGCGGCATGGCCGGTATCCCAGGATTTCGAGCCGGACAGATTACTGCTTCGGCTTCACGTCCATGGCGAGGGTGTCCTCGTCCGAGCGCGGGGTGTAGGTGATCTTGTCAGCCTTCAGGCCCCAGGCGGAGAGGTTGATCGCCAGCGGCAGGTCCGGACGGTCGGTCGCGACGAGCATGTTGGCCTCCTCAAGCAGCGCGCGGCGCTTGGCTTCGTCCATCTCGACGCTGGCGGCCTGGATCAGCTCGTCCATCTTCGCGTTGGAGTAACCGCGGACGTTGAAGGCGCCCATGGACTTCTCCGGGTCGTTGGTGTGCATCAGCGAGGAGAGCATGTAGTTCGCCTCGCCCGTCAGCGTGCCCCAGGAAGCCATGTAGAGCGAGTATTCGCCGCGGGTCTTGGCCGGGTTGAACACGGCGGCCGGAACGCCCTGCACATCGACCGTCACGTTGATGGCGGAGAGCATCTGGGCAATCGTCGGTCCGAGCTCGGTCGGCATGCGGTCGTTCGCGTAGGCGAGGGAGACCTTGAAGCCCTCCTGGTAGCCGGCTTCGGCCATCAGCTGCTTGGCCTTCTCGACGTTGTACTCCGGAACCGGGATGTCCTTGTTGTAGCCGAAGATGTTCGGTGTCACGAGCTGCGTGGAGACCACGCCCATGCCTTCGAGCGCGTATTCGACGAGCGTCTCGCGGTCGATCACGAGGTCGAACGCTTCACGAACGCGCGGGTCGAGGAACGGGTTCTTCTCCATCTTCTTGCCCGCATTGTCCCAGACCTGCGGGGTGTCCTCGCGGAAGTCGAACTCCAGGTACGGGATGTAGATGGACTCGTACTTCACGACGGCGAGGTTCGGATCGGACTCGATGCTGGCGAGGTCCGTGGTCGGAACCTTGGAGATGATGTCGACCTGACCGGCCTTCAGCTGGGCGACGCGGGCCGCGTCATTCGGGATCTCCTTGCGGATCACCTTGTCCCACGGCTGCGGGCCGTCCCAGTACTCTTCGAACTTTTCGAGCACGAGGTCCTGAGTCGGAGCCCAGCTTACGAACTTGTAAGGCCCGGTGCCGATGGTGGCCTTGCCGGTGTTGAAGCCCTCGGCCGCAGTCTCTTGGGTGGAGTAGTCGGCGGCAGCCTTGTGGGAGACGATGAAAAGGCGCACGAAGTCGTTCGGCAGCGTCGGGGCCGGGCCGTGGGTCTTCACGCGGATCGTGTAGGGGTCGATGATCTCGACGCCGGCAACGCGGCGCACGTAAATTGTCGACGGGTTCGGGCCGGTTACGTTCGGGATGCGCTCGATGGAGAACTTCACGTCCTCGGCGGTGAACTCCGAGCCGTCATGAAACTTCACGCCCTGGCGCAGCTTGAATTCCCAGGTGGTGTCGTCGATGGCTTCCCAGCTCGTAGCGAGCGAGGGCAGGATCTCCAGGTCGTTGCCCGAACGCAGCAGCGTGTCGAAGACGTGCTTCGTCGCCTCGGCGTTCGCGGCGGTGGCGGTGAAGTGAGGGTCCATCGAGGCCGGGCCCGACTTCGTCGCGATCACCAGGTCAGCGGCCCACGCGGAGAGCGGGGACGCCAGCATGGTGGCGACAAGGGCAGTTCGCAGCATGGATTTCAGCATTCTTGTTCCTCTTCTAGATGTGATGCCCAATTGACAGTGTCCTGCTGTGGCTTGGAGCAGGATCGGTTTGGTTCAAGTTCGTCGGCATCGATCACCTGGGGCCACTGATCGGACGCCGAAACGAGCTTGGTCAGAATTTCGGACAGACACAGCCTTTCTGCAGGGCTCAGGCACTCCAGCATCCGGCGCTCGTGCTCGATCATCACGCCTTCCGCGAACTTGACCGCGCCGAGACCCTTTTCAGTGAGGGCCAGCAGGATCTTCCGCTGGTCCTCCTGATCAGTCTCGCGCTCAATCATGCCGAGGCGGAAGAGCTTGTTCGTTGCGCGGCTCAGGGTGTTCTTGGGGAAACCCGAGGTGCGGACAACATCAGACAGCGTGGAGCGCCCTCCCAGATAGAGGGACCAGAGCACCACGAACTCCGGACGCAAGAGGCCCAGATGCTGCTGGATGAAGCCGTAGACCGGGTTGTTGAAGTGCAGGGCCAGGTAGTTCAGCCGAAACGAGAACCAGCACGGATTATTCCACAGCTTGGCATGCATGAGTGCTTCGGCATCCGAACTGATGGAAAGCGCAGGAACCTCCCGCCCTGCGCGTCCTTCAAAGAGTGCCTGTTGCACCGGATTGCTCATCTTGCATGTCTCGCTTTCCGGAAATAATCCCAAATGGAACTTTATTTGCCGAAACTATCTTGCGTCAATGGCAATTTTTGATCCATAAAGAACTAAATTGCTTTTCCTCGTCCGCCGGGCGAGGGGCCGACGACAGTCAATGTCGCGTCCGCAAACTTCCAGAAAAAGGGATGAGAAATGCGCATTCAGGACATGCATTGGAGCAAGGTCGAGGAACAGGTAAAGAAGGATGACAGATGCGTACTGCCGCTCGGCTCCGTCGAGCAGCATGCCTATCTCAGCCTGGCCACCGACATGATTCTGGCTGAGCGGGTTTCCGTGGAAGCCGCCGAGCCGCTCGGTGTCCCGGTCTTTCCCTGCCTTCCCTACGGCATGGCTTCCGGTTTTGTCGATTTTCCGGGCACCGTGACGCTGTCCATGCGCACCTACATCGGCATCATCGAGGATATTCTGGACAGCCTCTATCACACGGGCTTCCGCCGCATTCTCATCGTCAACGGCCACGGCGGCAACACGCCGGTGAATCCGGTGATCAGCGAGTGGCTGAACCGTCACCGTGACGCTTCGGTGAAGCTGCATGACTGGTGGCGCGCGCCCAAGACCTGGGCGAAGGTCATGGAGATTGATCCGGCTGCGTCGCACGCAAGCTGGATGGAGAACTTCCCGTGGACCCGTCTGCCCGGCGCGCCGATCCCGAACTTCCAGAAGGAGCGCATCGATTTCGCCGCGACCTCACGCGTCGATGCCGGCCGCAAGCGCGAGCGCATCGGCGAGGGCAACTACCACGGCGTCTTCCAGCGTTCCGACGAGGACATGCTCGCAATCTGGAAAGTGGGCGTCGAGGAGACCCGTTACGAGATAGAACACGGCTGGCACTGACCTGGAGGGCGCGCGCCGCGCGCCCCTTCACCAGCCCGCAATAACCATAAAAGAGGGGCAGGCATGGCATCCTTCATTCTGCGCAGGTTCGGACAGGCGGTCATCGTGCTGCTCGTCATGTCCCTGCTTGTTTTCCTGGGTGTGTATGTCATCGGAAACCCTATTGACGTGCTGATCTCTCCGGATGCCACGCAGGAAATGCGGCTCCAGGTGATCAGGCAATACGGGCTCGATCTTCCGATCTGGCAGCAATACCTGGAGTTTCTTGAACGTCTCATGCGGGGGGACCTGGGGCGTTCGTTCGTCTACAACATGCCGGTGATGACGCTGATCGCGCAGCGGCTGCCGGCAACGCTCGAACTTACCCTGATTGCCGTGCTTTTCGCTTCCGCCGTGGGCATTCCGCTCGGCATTTATGCCGGCTACAAGCCCAACAGCGTCCTGGCGAAGTCGATCATGGCGGTAAGCATTCTCGGCTTCTCCGTGCCGACCTTCTGGATCGGCCTGATGCTCATCATGGTCTTCGCCGTTCAGCTCGGCTGGCTTCCTGCGGGGGGACGGGGACAGACGGCTGAGCTCTTTGGAGTTCCGTTCTCGTTCCTGACGGCCGACGGCTGGAAGCATCTCATCCTGCCGGCGCTCAACCTGTCGCTGTTCAAGATGTCGATGATGTGCCGCCTGGCGGCATCGGGCACGCGCGAGACGATGCTTACCGACACGATCAAGTTTGCCCGGGCGGCGGGCATTTCCGAAGGGACGATCCTGCGGCGACACGTCCTCAAGCTGATCTCCATCCCGCTGGTGACGGTATTCGGTCTCGAGCTGGGCTCCACGCTCGCCTTCGCGCTGGTGACCGAGACGATCTTCAACTGGCCGGGCCTCGGCAAGCTGATCGTGGACTCGATCATGTCGCTCGATCGCCCCGTCATGGTGGCCTATCTCATGCTGGTCTCCGCGCTGTTCGTCTTCATCAATCTCTGCGTCGATCTCGCCTATGCCGCGCTCGATCCGCGCCTGCGCCACGGGAGAGGCTGACATGACCGTCGAAGCTCGATCCGCAAGTTCCGTCTCTCCGGCAGCCGAATTCTGGCGGACCTTCCGCCGCAACAAGGTCGCGGTGGGGGCACTGGTCGTCGTGCTTGCCATCATCGTCGTGGCCATCTTCGCGCCGTTCATCGTACCGCAGGACCCGTATGACCTGAAATCGCTGGTCCTTCGTGATGCCCGCCGTCCCCCGGGTTATGTGGGGTCGAGCGGCATCGTCCATCTGCTCGGCACCGACAGCCAGGGCCGCGATCTGCTCTCGGCCATCGTGTACGGCCTGCGCATCTCCCTGCAGATGGGGCTGCTGGCCGGTGCGATCGCCTTCACCATCGGCGCCGTGGTCGGCTGCTTCGCCGCCTATGTCGGCGGGCGCATCGAAGCGCTCATCATGCGCATTGTGGACATCCAGCTGTCCTTCCCGGCGATCCTTCTCGCCTTCGTGGTGGCGGCCATGCTTGGGCAGGGCAAGTCGCAGCTGATCCTCGCGCTGGTGTTCGCCCAATATGCCTATTTCGTGCGAACGGCCCATGGCGCCGCCTCGGCGGAGCGTCAGAAGGATTATGTTCAGGCCGCGCTCTCCGTGCCGATGAGCGGATGGTTCGTCGTCACGCGGCACATCATCCCGAATTCTCTGCCGCCGCTGATCGTTGTGGCGACGGTGCAGGTGGCCTCGGCCATTTCGCTCGAGGCGACCCTGTCGTTCCTCGGCGTCGGCCTGCCGCCCACCGAACCGTCGCTCGGGATGCTCATCGCCAACGGTTTCCAGTACCTGCTGTCGGGCCGCTACTGGATTGCGATCTACCCTGGCGTGGCGCTGATCATTCTCATCATGGCGATCAACCTGGTCGGCGACCAGATCCGTGACCAGCTTAATCCGAGGTTGCGCAAATGACCCATCTTCTGGAAGTCACTAACCTCAGGACCTATTTCCAGACGGACAAGGGCACCATCAAGTCCGTGGACGGCATTTCCTTCACGCTGGAGCGCGGGGAGGTAATGGGTCTCGTGGGCGAATCCGGCTCGGGCAAGTCGATCACCGGTTTCTCGCTGATCGGGTTGCTGGACGCGAACGGAAGCATCCAGCCGGGCAGCTCCATCAGGTTCAACGGGCGCGAACTGGTCGGACTGAACGAACGGGAGCTGCGCAAGATACGGGGCAAGGAAATCTCGATGGTCTTCCAGGACCCGATGATGACCCTGAACCCGGTGGTCAAGATCATCGACCAGATCGGCATGGCCATCCGTGCGCACGAGCAGGTGTCGGACGCGGAGGTCCGCCGCCGGGCCGTCGAGGCGCTGCGCAAGGTCCAGATCGTCGACCCCGAGAACAAGGTGGACCAGTATCCCCACGAGTTCTCCGGCGGCATGCGCCAGCGCGTGGCGATCGCAATCGCGCTCCTGCACCGGCCGCAGCTCGTGATCGCTGACGAACCGACCACTGCGCTCGACGTGTCGGTCCAGGCCGAAATCCTCAAGGTGGTGAAGGAACTCGTCGCCGAGATGGGCACGTCGCTCATCTGGGTTAGCCACGACCTGGCGACCGTTTCCTCCATCGCCGACACGATCGCGGTCATGCGCCACGGGAAGATCGTGGAGGCAGGCCGCGCGCGTGAGGTGCTGCACAACCCGCAGCATCCTTACACAAAGGGACTGCTCGACGCGCTGCCCTCCCGCTCGCAACCCGGACAGCTGCTTGCCTCTTCCGCGACGGAAGCCGCAGGCAGGATGGATTTCACGGGTCTCGGCGGATCTGCCATCGGGGCGGATCCGGATGCGGAATTCGTCAAGGCTGTGGGTGTCGAGAAGATCTTCGCGCCGAAGGCCGGGTTCCTGCGCAGGCTCGGCATCCGCGCGGGACTGGCCAAGGAGCCGAAGCCCGTCAACGCGGTGAAATCGGCGAATGTCACCATCGCTCGCGGCGAAATCCTGGGCCTCGTCGGCGAGTCGGGTTCCGGCAAGTCTACGCTCGGCCGCATTCTTTGCGGCATCTATCCGGCCGACGCCGGCACGGTGACAGTGGGCGGCCAGCCTGTCCGGTCGGAGAAGGGTAAGCTCGGGACGCGCGTGCAAATGATCTTCCAGGATCCGTTCGCATCGCTCGACCCAAGGCGGACGATTTTCCAATCGGTCGCCGAAGGTCCGATCGCACACGGATTCTGCACCCGGCAGAATGCTAGGGAATATGTGAACCGGTGGCTACGCGCCGTGGCCTTCGACCCGGCGATGGCCGACCGCTATCCGCACCAGTTTTCGGGCGGCCAGCGGCAGCGCGTAGCCATCGCCCGTGCCCTCGCCATGCAGCCGGAGGTCATCGTCTGCGATGAGCCGGTGGCCTCGCTCGACGTGTCCATCCAGGCGCAGGTCATCAACCTGCTGATGGAGCTGCGGCGGAACCTCAACATCACGATGCTGTTCATCAGCCATGACCTATCTGTCGTGAACCATCTCTGCGACCGGGTCATCGTGATGCGGCACGGCGAGATCGTGGAGCAGGGACCGGCGCAGCAGGTCTTCACTGCCCCGCAGCATCCTTACACCAAGATGCTGATTGACGCGGTTCCGAAGCTGGCGGCCTGAGCCGAAGCTCATCCGTCTACTGGGGGCTTGCGATGGCAGGCCCCTTTTCCTTTGACCGAACGATTTCCGCGCTTTCGCCAACATCAATGACCAGGCGCGTGACCGCGCTCGCCTGCCTGCCGACACGTCCCGAAAGCGACACTCTGCGGCGCTGCACAAAAGGGAAAATGGTCCCGGAAAAGGCCCTTTCCGTGCGGGGCTCCGAAAAAAGCGGCGGCCGAGGGCCGCCGCAGTCTGGCTTCAGGAGGTTAGATCGATCCGGCCGAACAGGGATTCAACGCGGCTAGTGCTGCTGCGGAAGCCGCCGCGACCGGTGCCGGGCTCGATGCCAGTCGGCCGTCACCGCGCCGCCGGCGCCGACAAGGGCAGTCTTCCTGCCGCTCATGACCGCTTGAACCCATCCAGGCCGAACAGCGGGCGCAGGTAGATGCCGGCAAGGCTGCCGATGTAAGCCATCACGAACCAGACCCAGCCGTGCAGGCTGCCCGAGGCAATGCCCGAGAACAAGGCGCCGATGTTGCAGCCGAAGGAGAGGCGGGCGCCATAGCCCATCAGCAGACCGCCGATGATCGCCGCAAGCCAGGACAGGAACGGCATGTGCGCCTTCGTTGCAAACTTGCCGGCAAGCGTCGCCGCCAATGCTGCGCCGAGAATGACGCCGAAGTTCATGACGGAGGTCACGTCGAACAGCACGCTGTTGTGGAGCGCTGCCGCCTGGACAGGGTTCTGCCAGAACTGCCAGCCGGAGACCGGGATGCCGACGGCCTCGAAGAGCTTGGCGCCCCACAGGCCAAAGCCATAGGTCACCGACCAGGGGTGGCCAGCGAGCAGCAGGGTGAACACGTTGCCGAGCGCAAGCACGAGGGCTGCGAGGATCAGCGGCCAGGGACCATGCAGGAAGCTCGTCAGCGTGAGGTTGCGGAGACCGGAGAAGATAGGTTCCACGTTGCCATGATTGCGCTTCTCGACGAAGGCAAGCAAGCCGATGATCGCCGCGAGGCCAGCGAGCGTCAGGAGCGTGCCGCCAAGGGCGCCGAAGGTCTGGCCGAAGCGGATGACCGGCAACGAGGGCAGTTCGAGCCAGAACGGCAGATGCCAGGTTCCGACTGTAGCGCCGATGATGAACCCGGCCAGCGTCACCAGCATGCGGGCGCTGCCACCGCCGACGGTGAAAAGAGTACCGGAGCCGCAGCCGCCGCCCAGCTGCATGCCGAGACCGAACAGGAACGACCCGAAGATCACCGAAACGCCGACAGGGGCCCAGGCGCCGATGAAGCTGCGACCGAGATCCGCGGCGCCGCTCATCAACGGAATGAAGACGATGGCCGTGATGCCTATCATGAAGAACTGCGCGCGCATGGAGCGGCTGCGTCCTTCGGTGGCAAAACGCTTCCAGCCGCCGGTGAAACCAAACGACGCCTGATAAAGCGCGAACCCCAGCATGCCGCCGGTCAGGAACAGCAGCGCCTGGTTCAGGCTGACCAGATTCGTGATGGCCATCACGCCTACGATGAAGGCGAGCGCGACGACCAGAAGCGCGTATGTGTCCACGCGAATCTCTGGCAGTCTGGTGTCAATCGTAGCTGTGGTCATGGACCCCCTACCCGATGAATGGAATGAGGTCCTTTATCTCACCCGCTCGCCTGGAACTGAAACAAACTTCTTCTGCCAAAATCCGCGAAGCGGGAAATTTGTCAGCGGATTCCGAATGCTTTCGGGAATGACATTCTTTCAGAGATGGCCGAGACCGGCTGGCTCTGGCGATCGTACGCGGAGCGCCATGATCACGAGCACTGGAACGAAGAAGAACGCGCTGATTTTCCTGACCTGTTTTTCACCCCGGCATCTGCCGCCATGCGGTGCGGCTGATTTGGATCGACGAGCATCCGCAGTTCGCCTGGAAACCTCCGGCCCTGCCGGAGGTTTCTTCGTTAGATCAGAGTGCGGCGTTGGGCGCTTCGCATTCCTGGGTTCCAGTGGCCCTCCAGGGGCGGAACCTGAACCAGGCGAACAGGATCCAGACCATCAGGACCAGTCCGAGGTAACCGAAAAACGGGTAGATCTTGTTGATGAGCTGGGTGAAGCCGAGCAGGCTTCCCCCGAAGGCCAAGGCAGCCCCTACGGCGCTCGCGGGGCGAAAACGGGATGGAGACGTCTCACTCAGCCGGGCGGCAAAGGAACAGAGTACGCCGACGGCCGTGTTGAGGATGGAGGCGAAGATGACGAAGGCCATCAGGAACCCGAACACCGGCGATGCGCGCATGGCCAGGTAGAGGGACGGCAGGGGAACTTCTGCGATCTCGGAAGCCCGGACATAGAAGCTGGCCGCCAGCAGGAGCATGAGAAGGCCAAGGAGGATTCCTCCCAGCATCCCTCCCCTGAGCGCAACCCGGCGGCTGGTGGCCCTGCTACCCATGATAATGAGAAACGGCGCGCCGGCGACGATGTTGAAGGAGACGTAAAGCACCGATGCCAGGAACCAGTGGTTCGAGGCAGCGGGCAGCTTCAGCGCCGCACGTTCCATGGCCCCCGCGCTGTCGGTCATTCCCGGAAAAGCCGTCGATGCCACGATGACCACCAGCAGTACCATAAGGGGCGTAACACAACAGATGATGGTGATGAGTTTTTGAAGGCCAAGCCAGACAATCAGGACAGAAATCGCGGTTATGAGCAAGGCGCCCCAGATCGCGGGGACGCCCGAGAGCTGCTCGACGAGCGCGCTGCCACCGGCGAACATGATAACCAGCACCGCCAGCATGAAGATGGTGATCAGCGCGTCGAGGAAGACGCTGGCGGGATAACCGCTGATGGCATAGAGGGCGTCCTTGTGGCTGGCTGCATTGAAATGGTGTCCAAGCCCCGACAGTGCCGCGGCAAAAAGCGTGAACAGGATTGTGCTGAACGCCACGCCCGCCAGTCCGGTTATTCCGAAGCTTGAGAAGAACTGGACGATTTCCTGCCCGGACGCGAACCCGGCTCCCACGATGATACCGACAAAGGCGGCGGCGATACGGGCAATCTCCCTGAAACCCCTCAAATTTCCTCCAAACAATTTCTCAAGTATTGAAATGAATAGAAACGGATCAAATGAAAACAGCAACGCATGCCTATAACCCAACGGCAATACTGCGCACAATGAAAATGCAATCCTTAGACGTCAGTTTGTGTCAGTGCCAGAGCGATTGCAGGAAAGAGATAGTCGGTTGTGAACGGCGACCCCCACTCAGGTGATGCGGGGGTCCAGCGGTCACAGCCTCGCTGAATCGAAGATAACTTCGAACCCGCCCCAGAACATGCGCATTCCGTCAAAAGGCATCTCGGGGAATTCCTGACCTTCCATGCTCGCTTCCATTGCCTTCGTGGCGGCATCGCATGTCTCGCGGTCGGCCCAGGCGGTCCAGCTGAACAGGGGCACTTCGCCGTCTTCCGCCTTCGTCGCGCGATAGAAGTCGGTCTTCGTGCCGTGGGGAACGTCGACGCCCCAGGCTTCCACCACGCCGAGGCACTTATTGGGAGCGAAGGCGCTTTCCCAGGCTTCACTGGCCATCCTGATATAGGCTTCCCTGTTCCTTTCGGGCACGGCGAGCGCAAATCCCTGGATATAACCGGCCGTCTGATCCGAGCCGGCGGTGAACACAGGCGAGAATCCACCATAGATCATCCGGCTTCCGTCGAACGGCATTTCCGAGATCTGCATCATGGCATTCTCGGCCTGCATCCTTTCCCATGCCGCGTCGGCCGCCTGCTTGTCCGGCCATTCGGTCCAGGCGAAGACGATGGTCTCGTCCTCACGGGCATCCACTGCCTTGTAGAAGTCAGTCACCTTCCCCTTCGGAATGTCTACGCCCCAACCTTCGACCATGCGCGTGCAGCCATAGCGTTGGAAGACAGGCCAGGCCTCGTGGACATGGTCGATGTAGATCTGGCGGTTCTTCGTGGGAACCGCGGCGACAGTACCAGCATAATACGTCATGAACACCTCCCTCGTTCGTGCGGCTGGTCTGGATGCCGGGGGAGCATGACTCCGGGGCGAGGGCATAGCAATCCGCCCGCCCGTTCTCTGCTGACATCTTGTGTCAGTGCGGCACGAAAGATGCTTCCATCCACAGACAATGGAATTGTGATGGAATCGAATGGGACGGCTGTCCCTGAGCAGACAAAGATGCAACCGCAGGATCCACGTAAATGAACGCAACCGGTCTGGCGAGTCTCGCGCGGCAAAGGGTGGACGGCAGGGGCGAGATCGCGCTCCGGTTCCGCGACGGCCGCACGCGCATGTGCAGGCTCTACCAGGAAGGCGCGGCGAGGATCCGCATGCCGGAAGTGGCCGGCGATCCGCTTGAAGCGATCCTCATCAACATGGCGGGCGGCCTTACCGGCGGCGACCGGCTGGCATGGGATGTCGAGCTCGATGAAGGCACGTCTGGCACGATCACCACGCAGGCCTGCGAGCGCGTTTACCGCTCCGCGGGTGGCGAGGCGCGGATCACATCCCGGTTACGGATTGCAACCGGAGCCCGCCTTGCGTGGTTGCCTCAGGAAACCATTGTCTTCGACCGGTCATCGCTCACGCGCCGCCTCGAGGTGGACATCGCGGAAGGCGCGGAGGCGCTGCTGGTCGAAGCCACGATCTTCGGGCGGCGGGCGATGGGCGAGCAGGTACGGCAGGCGCGGTTCAGCGACCGCTGGCGGGTGCGCTACGCCGGACGGCTGGTTCATGCGGAGGAGTTTCTCGTCGGTCCGGACGCCGCGAACGACCTGGTTGCCCGGCCGGTGCTCGATGGTGGCACGGCAATTGCAACGGTGATGATGGTGTCCGGCAGGGACGAATGCCCGGTTGATCCGGTCCGGAAGATCGTCGGCGATGGGGGCGGCGTGAGCTTCTGGCAGGTCGGGTCTGCCTTCAAGCTGTTGGTGAGGCTTCACGGTGCTGATGGCTACGGGCTGCGCAAACGGCTTTCGCCTCTGCTGGCCCTGCTGAACGGAAAGGCAGGACTGCCTAAAGTTTGGGCATTGTGACGACGTGCGAGCGAAAAGCGGAACGAAGAAATGAATCTGACGCCACGGGAAAAGGACAAGCTTCTGGTTGCCATGGCGGCCATGGTCGCGCGCCGACGTTTGGAGCGCGGCGTGAAGCTCAATCATCCGGAGGCGATAGCCCTCATCAGCGACTTCGTGGTGGAGGGTGCGCGCGATGGCCGCTCGGTGGCCGAGCTAATGGAGGCGGGCGCCCATGTCCTCACCCGCGATCAGGTGATGGAGGGCGTGGCCGAGATGATCCACGACATCCAGGTCGAAGCAACATTTCCGGACGGCACCAAGCTCGTGACCGTTCATCAGCCGATCCGCTGAGGCGGAACTGATCCAGAGGGGATAACTGCATGAAGACGTTGAAGGTTCTCGCACCGGTAGCCGCTGCCGCACTGGTCGCCAGCCCCGCGCTCGCCCATGTGGGGCCGGGCGCCCATGACTCGTTCGCGGCCGGCTTCGGCCATCCTTTCTCGGGTCTGGACCACATGCTGGCCATGGTGGCCGTCGGACTGTGGGCGGCGATGCTGGGCGGCCGCGCGCTCATCCTGGTTCCCGCGGCGTTTGTGGGCGTGATGATGCTGGGCTTCATCGCCGGGGCGGCAGGCGTGCCGCTGCCCTTCGTGGAACCGGCCATCCTCGCTTCGGTGGTGGTACTTGGCCTGCTGGTTGCGCTCGCGCTGCCCATGTCGGCGCTCGCGGGTGGCGCCTTGGTAGGCTTCTTCGCCCTGTTCCACGGACACGCCCATGGAACCGAAGTCGGAACGGCGGGGTTCCTTGCCTATGGCGCGGGCTTCGTTGCCGCGACCGTGCTGCTGCACGTCATCGGCATCGTCTCGGGGATCGCTCTCGGCCGCTTCGGCCCGGTTCTGCTGCGGGTTGCCGGCGGCGCGACCGCGCTTGGCGGCCTGATGCTGATGGCAGGGTGAGGCGCTATGATCCCCGGAGAAGTCATCACCCGTGAAGGCGAGATCGAGCTTAACGCCGGCCAGCCCACGGTCACGCTGAAGGTCGCCAACACAGGCGACCGGCCCATCCAGGTCGGCAGCCACTTCCACTTCTACGAGGTGAACAAGGCGCTTGCCTTCGACCGCAAAAAGGCGCGCGGCTGCCGGCTCGACATTCCGGCCGGCACAGCCGTGCGCTTCGAGCCGGGGCAGGAGCGGGACGTCACGCTCATCCCGCTCGGTGGCAAGCGCGAGGTTTACGGCTTCCGCCAGATGATCATGGGCAGGCTCTAGGAACGGTGGGGAACACACATGCCAGCAAGGATTAGCCGTGCAGCCTACGCGCAGATGTTCGGCCCGACCACCGGCGATAAGCTCCGGCTCGCCGACACGGAGCTCTTCATCGAAGTCGAGCGCGACCTCACCATCTACGGCGAGGAGGTGAAGTTCGGCGGCGGCAAGGTCATCCGCGACGGCATGGGCCAGAGCCAGGTCTCGCGTGCAGACGGCGCCGTCGACACGGTCATCACCAACGCGCTCATTCTCGACTACACCGGCATCTATAAGGCCGACATAGGCATCCGCGACGGTCGCATCGCCGGGATCGGCAAGGCGGGCAATCCGGACATCCAGCCCGGTGTCACGATCATCATCGGCCCGGGAACCGAGATCATCGCGGGCGAGGGCAAGATCGTCACCGCCGGCGGTATCGACACGCATATCCATTTCATCTCGCCGCAGCAGGTGGATGAGGCGCTTAATGCGGGCATCACTTGCATGATCGGCGGCGGCACCGGCCCCGCGCACGGCACGCTCGCCACGACCTGCACGCCCGGACCGTGGCACCTCGCGCGCATGATCCAGGCCTTCGACGGATTGCCGATGAATTTTGGCTTGTTCGGCAAGGGCAACGCCTCGCTGCCGCAGGCGCTCGAGGAAATGGTGCTGGCGGGGGCTTGCGGCCTGAAGCTGCACGAGGACTGGGGCACCACGCCCGCTGCCATCGACAACTGCCTGTCGGTCGCCGACCGTTTCGACGTGCAGGTGACAATCCACACCGACACGCTGAACGAGGCAGGTTTTGTCGAAGACACGGTCGCGGCCTTCAAGGGCCGCACGATCCATTCCTTCCATACCGAAGGTGCGGGCGGCGGCCATGCGCCGGACATCATCCGCGTCTGCCAGTTCCCGAATGTACTGCCCGCCTCAACCAACCCGACGCGACCTTACACGGTCAACACGGTGGCTGAACACCTCGACATGCTGATGGTCTGCCATCACCTGTCGCCCTCCATCCCCGAGGACATTGCGTTTGCCGAGAGCCGCATCCGCAAGGAGACTATCGCTGCGGAAGACATCCTGCACGACATGGGCGCCTTCTCGATCATTTCCTCCGACAGCCAGGCCATGGGCCGCGTCGGCGAAATGATCATCCGCTGCTGGCAGACGGCAGATAAGATGAAGCGACAGCGCGGCAGCCTGCCGGAAGACGCGCCAGGCAACGACAATTTCCGCGCCCGCCGCTATGTCGCCAAGTACACCATCAACCCTGCAATCGCGCATGGCATTGCCCACGAGACCGGCTCGGTCGAGGTCGGCAAGCGCGCGGACCTCGTCATCTGGTCGCCTGCCTTCTTCGGCGTGAAGCCGGACATGGTTCTGCTCGGTGGCTGGATCGCCACGGCTTCCATGGGTGATCCGAACGGCTCGATCCCGACGCCGCAGCCGATGCACTACCGTCCGATGTTCGGCTCCTTCGGTCGGGCGCGCACGAATACGTCCGTCACCTTCGTCTCCCAGGCAGCACTCGACAACGGCCTGCGTGAAAAGCTCGGCGTAGAGAAACAGATGGTGGCCGTGCGCAACACGCGCGAGGGTATCGGCAAGCGCTCCATGATCCTCAACGATGCCATGCCGCACATGGAGGTCGATCCCGAGACCTACGAGGTGAGGGCCGACGGCGAACTGTTGACCTGCGATCCCGTGGACATTGTGCCGATGGCGCAACGCTACTTCCTGTTCTGAGGATGCCCATGCTACGTGTCACCAGGATCATCCCGGCAGCCGAGGCCGGCGCTGAAACGCCAGCGGACCGTGTCGTGCTGGAGCGGGACGAGCGGCACCTGCGCCGCAAGGCCATCACACTTGAGAGCGGCGTGAAGGTGCTGGTGGACCTGGCTGAACCGGTCGTGCTGGAGCATGGTGACCGGCTCGTGCTCGAAGACGGGAGATCGGTGGAGGTTTGTGCCGCCGTGGAGAAGCTCTACGAAATCACCGGCCAGAACCAGAAGCACATTGCTGAGCTTGCCTGGCATATCGGCAACCGTCATCTGCCGGCGCAGATCGAGGCCGACCGGATCTACATCCTGCACGACCACGTCATCAGGACGATGCTGGAGGGTCTGGGCGCCGCGGTGAAGGAGGTGGAGGCAATCTTCGCGCCGGTGCGCGGTGCTTATTCCGGCGGCCATGCGCATCATGGCCACGGTCATGATCATCATCATCATCATGACCATCATCACCACTCGCACGGCCACCATCATCACCACAAGGGTCATGAACATGATGAGCGCGGGTGAAAACAGCACGGCCTTGCTGCGGCTGATGGCCTGGCTTTCGCCGGTCTTCCCGGTGGGCTCGTTCAGCTACAGCCACGGGCTGGAGCGGGCGGTGCATGATGGTCTCACGTCTGATGTGCGTTCGCTTGAGGACTGGCTGCGCTGGTTGGTGACGCGCGGCTCCGGCTGGAACGACGCGGTGCTGTGTGCGGAAAGCTGGCGGGCCTCGTCCTCGACAGAACAGCTTCGGGAGCTGGCGGAACTGGCCGAGGCGCTGGCAGGCTCCCGCGAGCGGCACATGGAAACCATGCTGCAGGGCAGGGCGTTTCTTGCAGCGGCAAAGAGCTGGCCGAGCGACGTGTTCGACCGGCTTCCCGCCGATTGTCCCTATCCGGTTGCGGTCGGGGCGGTTGCGGGCGCGCATGGCGTGCCGCTGGCTGCCACCGTGGCGGCTTTCCTGCAGGCTTTCTGCATCAACCAGCTTCAGGCGTCCATCCGTTTGTCGGTGACGGGCCAGAATGCCGTCACCACGATCATGGCCAATCTCGAGCAGTTGCTGGTGGCGACCGCTGCGCGGGTGGCGCAGTCGGGGCTCGATGAACTCGGCTCGGCCACCTTCATGTCCGAAGTGATGGCCATGAAGCATGAAACCCAACCTTCGAGGCTGTTTCGCTCATGACACAGATCAACGGACCCTTGCGTGTCGGCATCGGCGGACCGGTCGGTTCCGGCAAGACAACCCTGACGGAAAAGCTCTGCAAGGCGCTGCGCGGCCACTATTCGATCGCCGTCATCACCAACGACATCTACACGCAGGAAGATGCGATGATGCTCGCCCGCTGCCAGGCGCTGTCCGAGGATCGCATCATGGGGGTGGAGACGGGCGGCTGCCCGCACACGGCCATCCGCGAGGATGCCTCCATCAACCTTCAGGCCATCGCTGAGATGAACCGTAGGTTCCCCGATCTCGACATCGTGTTCATCGAGTCGGGCGGCGACAATCTGGCGGCGACCTTCTCGCCGGACCTGGCCGATCTGACGATCTACGTCATCTCCGTCTGTCAGGGCGAGGAAATCCCGCGCAAGGGTGGGCCCGGCATCACCCGCTCCGATTTTCTCGTCATCAACAAGGCTGACCTTGCTCCTTACGTCCGCGTCGACCTCGACGTGATGCGCGAGGACGCCGCGCGTCAGCGCGGTAAACGGCCCTTCACCTTCACCGATCTTCACCGAGGCGCTGGCCTTGATGAAGTAATCGACTTCATCATCGAGAACGGCGGGCTGGGGCGGCGGAACTGACCGGCATCCGAATGTTCGTCTCAGTGCTCGACTTGGTTTCAGGTAACGCCTAACTCGGATTTGCCGCCACGGTCGCCCCCATGACCGGCATCGGTCTGCGTCCGACAGCGCGCTCCGCGAGCGTCAGCAGATCGAATATCAGGATCGCGAGCATGCCAACCAGTGCCGCGCCCTGCACCACATAAGCGAGGTTGCTGGTGATGAGACCCGCGATGATGACCTCGCCGAGGGTTCGGGCCGCCACGGTTGAGCCGATGGTGGCCGTTCCAAGCGCAATCACGGTGGACACCCGGATGCCCGCCAGAATGAGCGGAGCCGCCAGAGGCAGCTCGACCTTGATCAGCCTTTGATAACCGGTCATGCCGACGCTGCGCGCAGCCTCCTGGACCGGAGCGGGGATCGTCGTGAGCCCCGCCACCGTATTCTCGAAGATCGGCAGCAGCCCATAGAGGAACAGTGCCACGAAGGTTGGGGCCGAGCCGAAACCGAGCACCGGAACGGCAAGCGCAAGCACAGCTACCGGCGGGAAGGTCTGGCCGACATTGCAGAGGCTGCGCGACAGCGGCAGAAACTCCCGGCCCGCCGGCCGCGTGACGAATATCGCAGCGGCGACTGCTACGATCGTTGCCAGGAGTGTCGCGGCGACGGTCAGCGCCAGATGCGCGGCGGTGAGCTGCCAGAGCGGGGCCTGGCTGTAGATCATCGGCGCATTGCGGTTGGCGAGCGGCTGCAGGAGTCCTGCGAAGGTCTCCGGCCTTGTCACGAAGAGGCAGAGCAGGGCCCAGAGAGCAAGCCGTATCAGCCAGGCGCGGTTCATTGCAGCCTCGCCGCCCGTCTTGAAATGCCCTCGAGCGTCAGCCGGCCGAGCCGCTTGTTTGCGCGCGAGACCACGGGGAGGGCGCGGCGACCCGACCAGAGCATTTCCGCAAACGCATCCCGCAACGAGGTGTCTTCGGTGACGGGCGGGCCGGAGGCGTCTCCCTCCTCGACCGCATCCCGCACGGGTTGCAGCGAGAGCAGGCGGAAGGGACGGTCTCTCACGCCCACCAGTTCCGCCACGAAATCGTGGGCGGGATCGAGCAGGATACCCGTGGGCGTATCCCACTGGAGAACACGGCCTTCCTGCATCACCGCAATGCGATCACCGAGCTGGATCGCCTCATCCATGTCATGCGTGACGATGATGATGGTGGTGCGGAACTTCTTCTGGATCTCCATCAGGTCGTCCCGCGCCTTGGTACGGATGATGGGATCGAGCGCGCCGAACGGCTCGTCCATGAGCAGGATCTTCGGCTCCGCCGCCAGTGCCCGGGCCACGCCCACGCGCTGCTGCTGGCCGCCGGAAAGCTCGCTCGGAAAACGGTCGCGGTACTGGGCAGGATCCAGCTGGAAGATTTCCATCAGCTCATCCACTCGCCGCGCGATCCTGTCCCGGTCCCAGCCGAGCAGCTGGGGAACGGTGGCAATATTCTCCGCCACCGTCCGGTGGGGAAACAGACCATAACCCTGGATCACGTAGCCGATCTGCCGCCTGAGTTCATGGGGCGGGATGGCACGGGTGTCCTGCCCGCCGATGCGCACGCTGCCGGAGGTCGGTTCTACCAGCCGGTTGATCATCCGCAGCAGGGTTGTCTTGCCCGAGCCGGAAGTGCCGACGATGGCGGCAACCGTTCCTTCGGGCACCGTGAGGCTTACGCGGTCGACGACCGTGTTGCCGTCATAGACTTTCGTCAGTTCTTCGATTTCGATCATGTCGACCGGGTCCTCCGGTGCGAGGCGCGGCTGATGTCAATCAAGGCATCCATCAGCACGGCTGCCGTGAAGGAGAGAACGATGGTCGGGATAACGCCGAGCAGCACGAGATCGATCGCCGCCTGGCTCAGCCCCTGGAACACGAAGACACCGAACCCCCCGCCCCCGATGAGAGCTGCAATGGTGGCGAGGCCGATATTCTGGATCAGAACGATGCGGATGCCGGCGAGGACTGCGGGAAGGGCGAGGGGAAGTTCCACGCGCATGAGCTGCTGCCGCCCGGTCATCCCCATGCCACGCGCAGCCTCCCGCGTCGCGGCCGGAACGTTTTCCAACCCCGCAAGCGTATTGAGCACGATCGGCAGCAGCGAATAGGCGAAGAGTGCGAGCAGCGCAGGGGCGGTGCCAATGCCCTTGATCCCCAGCGAGGCTGCGAACGGAATGTGGGCGGCGAACCAGGAAAGAGGGGCGATCAGCAGCCCGAACAGGGCGAGTGAAGGAATGGTCTGTATGAAGGTGAGCCCGTTCAGCACCGTCGGGCGGGCCCGGCTCGCATAACGGCAGAATATGCCGAGCGGAATGCCGGCTATGCAGGCAAAAAGAAGCGATCCGCCGGAGAGAAACAGGTGCTGCCCGGCCTCGCGCCAGAAAGCCTGTGCCTGATTGGCATACTCCTTGAGGAGCGAGAGGTTCGACCAGATGCCGCTTGCCACGAGCAGGACGAGAAGAAACGGGAAGCTTATGCCCAGCGCCAGCCGCACCCACGGGTTCAGGCGGATGTGGGCCATCGCATTGGCCATCGTGAGGAAGCAGGCGAAAAGCAGCAGCCAGAATCCGCTTGCGGGCCGGATGCGTGCGAAGCTGCCGGCGTCTGCGGCTAGATTGTCGGCGGCGAGGCCGGCGAAAATGGCAGCCACCAGGGCCGTTGCACCCGCCATCACGGCCTTGGAGGCAGGTGGCACACGCAACAGCGCGGCAAGGGCCATTGCCCCCACTGCAAGAAACAGTCCGGCCGCCTGAACGGATGTGAGAGACTCGAGGATCGGTCGCGGCTCGCCTTCAACGATCCGGTTGGCGGCAATGTTCATGAAGGGCAGGAAGAGGGCTGCGACCGCAATGGGCGCTGCTAGCAGCCCCACCCGGTCTATGCGCGCCATGCCCCACATGAGCGATCTGGAACGGCTGGTCGATGCCTGAAGGGCTGCTTCTGCCATGGATTGCCAGCCTTCGTGGCTATTTCAGGAACCCTTTCGTCTGCAGGAAGTCCTCGGCCACGGCATTCGAGGGTTCCCCGCCAACCTGTACCCGGCCGTTCAGCTCCTGGAGCGTCGTAAGGTCCAGCGCGGTAAAGACGGGAGCAAGGATGTCCGCGATCTGCGGATTCGCGTTCAATACTTCCTCACGGATGATCGGCGCCGGATTGTAGATCGGCTGGGAATGCTGGTCGTCTTCCAGTACCACGAGTCCGGAAGCGGCAATGCCGCCGTCGGTGCCGTAGACCATGGCTGCATTGGCACCATTTGTGCCGCGCGCTGCGGCCTGGATGGTGGCTGCCGTGTCTCCGCCCGATAGCGTGATCAGTTGATCGGAGGACAGGGTAAAATTGTAGACCTTCTGAAAGGAGGGAAGCCCGGCCTCGGAGTTCACGAACTCGGCGGAGGCTGCGAGCTTAACCTCGCCGCCATTGTTTACCCAGCTGGCGAAGTCGGTCATGGTCTTGAGGTTGCTCTGCTGGGCCACGTCATTGGTGACGGCGATTGCCCAGGTGTTGTTCGCGGGAGCCGGCGTCAGCCAGACGATCTTCTCGGCGTCATGGTCGAGCTTCTTCGCTTCCTCGTACCCGGCTGTTGGGTCGTTCCAGATTTCTTCGCCCGCGCGATCATAGAAGAAGGCGGCGTTGCCGGTGTACTCGGGGTAGATGTCGATTTCGCCCGCCTTGATCGCTTCGCGGACAATCGGGGTTGCACCGAGCTGTAGACGGTTCTCCGTCGCGATGCCATTGGCTTCCAGCATCAGGATGATGATGTTGCCGAGAACTCCGCCTTCCGTGTCGATCTTGGACGAGACGACGACCTGCGCGCTCGCGTGACCCGCAGCCAGCATGAACATGGCAGCGGCAATCATTCCCCTCATCTTCGATGGCATCGCTTCACCTCACCCCTTGTCGGTGCGTCCCTGTCACGATTCCCCGGCGCCGGCTGTGCCAGCGCATGCGAAACCGTGACCCTTAACGCGCGAATGCCATCTGCGTTCCATTCGTGAGCTGGCTTTGTAACGATCAGCCGTGTTCTTTCTCTTGGGGTACGAGGCGGACGGGAGTAAGGTTTATCTCGGCACCGGTGCCTTCCGAGGCGAAATTGTACGTAGATTTTGCCTAGATAAGTCGTTATCCCCTCGTACTGTTTAACAACGCCTCGGGAATGATTGGGCGGAAGAGGAGCGTTCATGAGTTCAAACATTTACATCATCGGCAGCGGCCATACCCAGTTCGGCCGTCTCACGCAGAACCTCGAGGAACTGATCGTCGAGTCCGCGCGGGAGGCAATTGCGGAGGCGGAGATCGACCCTGCCGAAATTGACGCAATCTACCTTGGACACTTCAATTCCGGCCTGGTTCCGGATGGCTTCCCCTCGTCCCTGGTGAAGCAGGCGCATCCCGCGCTGCGTTTCACGCCAGCCACGCGCTGCGAGAACGCTTGCGCTTCGGGTGCCGCAGCCATCTTCAGCGCAATGAACCTGATCCAGGCGGGCAAAGCGCGTAATGTGCTCGTCGTGGGCGCCGAGAAGATGACCCATCGCTCCACGCCGGAGGTGACGACCGCTCTGGCCGGTGCAGGCTACCAGAATGACGAGCGCGAGGCGGGGCTCAGCTTCCCGCAGGTCTTCGCCCTCTTCGCCCAGGTCTACACGGAGCGGTTCGGCGATCCGCTCGACGCGATGGCGCGCATCGGTTCCAAGAACCACCAGAACGCCATGAAGAATCCGCTCGCGCAGATGCACCGCCCGCTGACCTTCGAGCAGTGCCGCGAGGTAACTGACAAGAACCCGCTGATCGCGCCGCCGCTGCGGCTCAGCGACTGCTCGCTGATTTCGGATGGCGCTGCAGCAATCGTGCTGAGCAGCGAGAACGGAAAGGCTGCTTCCGCCAGGCGCCGCGTGCGCGTTGCCGCTGCCGAGCACGTGTCCGACTTCCTGCCCATGAGCCGGCGTGACTTCGTGTTGTTTGAGGGGCCGGAACGCGCCATCCAGCAGGCCTACAAGGTGGCGGGGATCACCGTTGACGACCTCGATTTCGCCGAGGTGCACGACTGTTTCACCATCGCTGAACTCCTGATCTACGAGGCGATGGGACTTGCGCCGAAGGGCCAGGGCGCCCGCGCGATCGACGAGGGCCGCGTGCTTGCCGACGGCAAGACGCCGGTCAATCTCTCGGGCGGTCTCAAGGCCAAGGGTCATCCCGTGGGCGCCACGGGCGTTTCCATGCACGCGCTGGGCTACCGTCAGCTGACAGACCAGGCCGGCGAGATGCAGCGCCAGGGTGCCGAGTGGGGCCTGCTCTTCAATATGGGCGGCGCAGCCGTCGCCAACTACGCGAGCATCCTGCAGGCGGATCGCGCCTGACGCTGGTGCCTGAGATTCGGGACGCGGCTCCGGTCCGGGAAGGCAGGGGCCGCGTTTCGTCGTTGTGAGCCCGGTGAGAAGTCCCGGCACCTCTCACTGGCTCGGTGATTCAAGGGGCTTGCAGTCTTGTGGTCTGGCTGCTGTTAGCAGCCTTGCAGCTGGCAACGCCGCAGCTGTTCCGCAGGATAGATATCGAGAAGCTCGCCAAGGCGGGTGATCGTGTGATCGGGCTGCGCCGGAATGCTCGGCGGCAGCTTGAGACCAAAGCGGTTGCACCAGATGCCCATGAGTCCCTCGCGTTTGGGCGACAGCACATCCCAAACAAGATCATCGCCGATCATGATCGCTTCTTCCGGCCTCACGTTCAGGGCGGCCAGCGTCTCGCGATAGGCGCGGCCATCGGGCTTGCCGAACCCGGCTTCCTCTTCGACCTGGAAATGGTCAAACCGGTTGCGCAGACCGAAGCGGTCGATCTTGGCGTTCTGCACTTCCGTCGCGCCATTGGTGACCAGGCCGAGCCTCAGCCCCTGCTCGCGGAAATGGTCTATCACCTGGTGAGCGTCGGGATAGAGGAACATGTTCTCTTCCCGATACGAGGCGTAGCGGTCGGCAATATCCTCCGCGAGTTTCGCAAGATCGGGGAAGCCTGCTTTTTCCAGCGCATGGCGCACCACGGACCGGCGCGTGACCACCTGTTCCAGGCGCCAGCGGCGGCGGTTCTCGTCATCGCTCAGGAAGACGGCGGTGGAATCTGCCAGAGCCTTTGCGACGGCATCGACCGGAGCCGCGCCGAGGTAAGGCGCGAATTCCTCCGCGACCGCCCGCCAGGCCGGGGCCGGATTGGCGTAGGCGAAAATCAGGGTGTCGTCGAGATCGAAGAGAACCGCGCGGATCATGCAGCAGATGCCTTGTTGTAAACCTCAAGAATGGCGTTGACCGCTGCCCCCGGATCGGCCTTGTGTCCAAGGCGGTTCAACGCGCCGGCAAGCGCCGCGATGTTCGCCACGACCGGCTCGAAACCTGCGAGCCTGCCGGTGTGCTGGAAGCGCAGCACGCGGTTCGCAGCCGCTCCAACGCTGGCTGAGATAGCCCTGCCATTGGGCCCGATCGCTGCCAACGCGTCGGGCACGGAAATGCCCTCCGGCAGCACGATCGCCGTGGCGAGATTGGAGGCGGTCTCCGGTGGCGTGAGCTCGCGCAGACCAAGCGCCTTGAGCGCCGCGCGGGAAGCCCGCGCAGCCGTCTCATGGCGGGCGATCACGTTGGCAAGGCCCTCCGCTTCGACGCGGGTGAGGGCGGCGTCAAGCGCGTGAAGCTCGAGGCTCGAGGGCATGCCGGGAAGCGCGCCACGGCCCTTTTCCAGCCAGTTGCGCTTGAGGTCGAGCAGCGAAAGCGTCGAGATTTCCTTTGCCCCCGGCTTCTCGATCTGCGCCCAGGCGGCGGGGCTCACCGACAGCATGGAAAGGCCGGCGGAACCGGCCAGCGCCTTCTGCGGGCCGATCACGGCGATGTCGATGCCGAGCCTGTGCACCTCGACCGGATGGCCACCGACGGAGGCCACACAGTCGGTCACCACAAGCGCGCCCTTCGACCTGGCGAGGGCGGCGATCTCCGGCAGGGGGTTCAGGATACCGCTCGCGGATTCCGCATGCACCAGTGCGACGAGGTCGAAGTCCTGCTTCTCGAACGCGGCTTCGACAGCCGCGAAGGTGATCGGCAGGGCATTCTCGGCGGCGAGATTGGTAACCTCGGAGCCGCCGCGCTCCAGCCACAGGCCGAACCAGGCGCCATAGGGGCTGGTGACGATGTTGAGGGCCTTCAGGCCTGGGCGCGCAAGGCTCGTAGCCGCCGCCTCGAGCGCGATGATCGCCTCGCCCTGGACAAGCAGGACGTCATTCTTTGTGCCCAGCAGCGCCGCTACGCGGTCGGCAAGTTCGCCAGTGCGCTGCGGCGGGAAGGGAGGAAGATCGAGAAGAACGTTGTGAGGGATGCTGTGTGTCATGGGTTCCTCGAGCGGATGAGGCGGGGCACGGCGGCGATCAGCGCCTTGGCCATGTTTGATTGCGGTCGGTCGATCACATCCTGTGTCGGACCGAGCTCGACGATCCGGCCTGCTTCCATCACCGCAGTGCGGTGGGCCATGGCCTTCACGACCGCCAGGTCATGGGAAACGAACAGGTAGCTCAGGCCTTCCTCTCGCTGCAGCTCGATCATCAGGTCGATTATGTGCGAGCGGAGCGACACGTCGAGCGCCGAGACAGCCTCGTCGAGCACGATCAGCCGCGGCTTGCAGGCAAGCGCGCGGGCGAGCGCGACGCGCTGGCGCTGGCCGCCTGAAATCTCGTGCACGGCCCTGTCCATGAGATGGGAAGGCAGCTGCACGCGGTCAAGAAGCTGCGATACCTCCTGTCGCCAGCGTGCGCGAGGCGCAAGACCGTGGATGCGGATGGGATCGACAATGGCAGAAAAGACCGTCGCGCGCGGGTTGAGCGCTTCCAGCGGGTCCTGGAACACCATCTGCATGTACCGGCGCTTGCGGCGCAGTTCCGCACCTTTCAGCGCCAGCCAGTCTTCGCCGGCAAAGCAGATCTCGCCGCCATCCACCGTGATCAGCCGGGTGATGGCGCGTGAAAGCGTGGACTTGCCGCTCCCCGAAGGGCCGACGAGCGCCAGCGTCTCGCGTTCCCCGAGCGTAAAGGAGACATCATCCAGCGCCTGCACCTCACGGCCGTGGCTGCGGTAGCGCTTGGAAAGATTGCGGACCTTGATCAGCGGGGTCATGCGGCTCCCCCGGAAATCCTCGGCGCGTCGTCGAGGTCGATGTGGGTGTCGAGAAGGTGGCGGGTGTACGGATCCCGCGGGTTCGCCACGATCTCCTCCGCCGGACCAATTTCCACCAGGCGCCCCCGGTGCATCACCGCGATGCGGTCGGCGAGCTGGCTCGCAAGCGCGATGTCATGGGTGATGAACATGAGCGTCATTTTCTCGGTCGTCACCAGCGTCTCGATCAGGCGCACGATCTCCGCCTGCACCAGTGTGTCGAGCGCGCTGGTAGCCTCGTCGGCGATCAGCAGTCGCGGGCGGGCGGCAATGGCCGCGGCAATGGCGATGCGCTGGCGCTGACCTCCCGAGAACTGGTGCGGGTAGGCGCGAAGTGCCGCCTCCGGCTGCGGGATCTGAACCTTTTTCAGAAGATCCAGCGCCACGGCCTCGGCTTCTTTCCAGCTCAAGTCGAGATGCTCCCGAGCGGCTTCGGCCACCTGCTCGCCGATCCGAAGCACCGGATTGAGGTTGGAGCCCGGATCCTGAAACACCATGCCGAAATCGCTTCCCGCCTGGGCGGATCGGCCGAGCGACGGCCAGGAGATGGTGCCGCTCTCGCAGGTGCCGCGCGGGTTGAGACATGCCACCGCGCGGGCGAGCGTGCTCTTGCCCGATCCGCTCTCGCCGATCACTGCGAGCTTCTCTCCGGCCGCGAGCTCGAGCGAGATGTCGATCAGCGCCGGTTCCGTCTGGCGCGGATAGGTGAGCGTATAGCCTTCGAGTTTCAGAAGAGCCGTCATGAGTGCTGCTCCCGCCGCGACAGCATGGCGGTCAGGCCCTCGCCGAAGAGGTAGGTTCCCACGACTGTGGCCACCAGCGCGAGGCCCGGGATGATGGAAAGATACGGCGCGGAGCGCAGCACGGCCCGGCCTTCGGCTATCATCGAGCCCCAGGTGACGATGTTGGGGTCTCCCAAACCGAGGAAGGAGAGGGCGGCTTCGGTGAGCACCGCGCCGGCCACGATCACCGCGCTCAACGCCAGCACCGGCGGCAGCGCATTGGGCAGCACCTCGCGCAGGGCGATCTCCAGCGGGTGCATGCCGATGATGCGGGCGGAAGCCACATAGTCCCGCTCACGGATCGAGAGCACCTCGGCGCGGGCGAGGCGTGCGGGACCGGTCCAGGCGCCCAGCGCGATGGCGAGGATCACGATGGGCAGACTCGGCTGCAGCACGCTCACGAAGGCAAGCGCCAGCAGGAATCCCGGTACGATCTGGAATGCGTCGACCACGCGCATCAGCGCTTCGTCGATAAGTCCGCCGGCGAAACCCGCGAGCGTGCCGACGATTGAGCCGATCAAGACCGCCACGAGCGCGGCGGCAATGCCCACGATCAGCGAGGCCCGCGCGCCATGCACGAGGCCCGCAAGCACGTCACGGCCGAGGCGATCGGTGCCGAGCGGGAAAGAGGGATCCGTGAAGGGCGGAATGAGCGGCGCACCTGCAATACGCAAGGGATCCCCGGGAAAGAGCACCGGGGCAAGCAGGGCGACGCTCGCGAGCGTCAGAAGAATGACGAAGCCCACAACGCCTTCGGGCGAGCGGGCAAAGCGGCGGAGTGCACTCATGAGCTGCGCTCCGATGCGCCCACCCGCGGATCCAGGAAGGCGTAGACGAGATCGACGATCATGTTGACCAGCACGACGAGAACGGCGCTCACGACGATGATGCCCATGAGCAGCGGCGCGTCGCGCATGGCGACCGCCTCCTGGGCCAGACGCCCGAAGCCGGGGATGGCGAAGACGCTTTCGATCACCACACTGCCGCCGAGGATCGAGGCGGCTTGGAGGCCGAGCATGGTCACGACCGGCAGCAGCGCGTTGCGCGCCACGTGGCGCAGCACGATGCGGCGGCGGGACAGTCCCTTTGCTCGGGCGGCGCGCACGAAATCCTGCCGCCATACCTCCGCCATGCCCGCGCGCATCACGCGCAGGAACAGCGCCAGATAGATCATGGCGAGCGCGGAAACCGGCAGCACGAGGTGCCAGGCGATGTCGAGGAAACGCGCCAAGCCCTCTTTGCCTGAGGCAATGGTCTCGATGCCCGAGGTGGGAAACCAGCGCAATTGCACGGCAAAGACGATGCTGAGCACGAGGCCCAGCCAGAAGTTCGGGATTGCGTATAGGGCGAGCGAGCCGATGGAAAGCACGCGATCGCGCGGGCTGCCGATGCGGGCTCCGGCAACGATGCCCAGCACCGTCCCGAGCACAAAGGCCAGTCCCGTGGCACTGCCCATCAGATAGAAGGTATTCGGAAGACGCTCGAGGATCAGGTCGATGATCGGGCGGTTGAAGCCCACCGACCATCCGAGGTCGAAGCGGAGAAGCGAGGTGAGATAGAGCCAGAGCCGGTTGAGCGGCGACTGATCGAGCCCGTAGGTCTGGCGCAACTGCTCCGTTAGGGCGGCGTCGCCGCCCCCGATGGAGACGATGTAGGCATCCACGGCATCGCCGGGCGCCAGCTCGAGCAGGAAGAACGTCCCAATGACAACGATCAGCAGCACGGGAATGCTGCTGATCGCGCGACGTCCAATCAGCTTCAGGGCGTTCTTCACCAGTCGTTGTACTCCGCGCCGCTGAAGGCGTTTACTGCTTGAGGGCTACATCTGCCCAGTTCGAGACGGCCCAGCGCGGGTTGTTGCCCACATTGAGCACGCTGTCCCGTGTCACGGTGATGAAGCCCCACTCGGCCACGTTTATCAGCGGCAGCTCTTCGACCACCTTCACCTGCAGCTCCTTGTAGAGCCGGGTGCGCTCCTCCGTATCCACGGTTTCGGCAGCGCGGTCAATCAGGGCGTCGATCTCGGCGTTCTCGTATCCACCCTGGTTGGAGAAAGGCACACCGGCAGGTGTGCCGGAGCGCACCAGGATGGTCGTGGAGATCGCCGGATCGTTGCGGAACACGGGCGGAGCCACGGCAAGGTCGAAGTCGTGGTCGGTGTAAACCGCCTTCTGGTGCGCCGCAGAGTCGTTGTTGACCAGCTGCGCGTCGATGCCAATCGCCGCCAGCGCCTGGCGCAGGTATTCGCCGAACTGACGCGTCTCGTTGAAATACGGCGCCGGCAGCAGCCTCAGCGAGAAGCGGATGCCGTTGTCGCCGCGCGGGTAGCCGGCCTGGTCGAGCAGTTCGTTCGCCTTGGCGACGTCGAATTCATACTGGGGAACGTCCGGATTGTAGAATTCCGGCGCGTTCTGCGGAACGATGCCCGTCGACGGTGTCGCGTAGCCGAGGAAGATCGTGTCGACCACGTACTTCTTGTCGATGGCGTGGGCGATCGCGCGGCGCACGTTGACGTCGGCCAGTTCCTTGCGGCGATGGTTGATCTCCACCACAAGCTGGTAGGTCAGGCCCTCGTAGCCCTTGGTGACGACATCGATGCCCGGCACCTTGCTGATGCGGGCGAGATCGGCCAGCGGTACCGCCGAGAAGGCGGCAAGATGGATTTCCTCTGCCTCGATTGCGCTGGCGGCCGCCGAGCGGTCCGGCAGGACGCGGTAGATGATCTCGTCCAGATACGGCTCGCCTTCGCTCCAGTAGTTCTCGTTGCGCACGAGCCGGTAGTATTCGCCCGGCTTGTACTCCGCGAACTTGAACGGCCCCGTGCCAACCAGCTGGTTGTTGTGCGGGTTCTCGGCAATATTGGTGCCCTCATAGAGATGCTTCGGCAGCACGCTGGTGACCACCGGCAAAGCATTGCGGATGAGCTGGAACGGCGTTGGCTTGGAGAAGCGGAAGACAGCCGTGTGCTCGTCCGGTGTGTCGACAGCTTCGAGGTTGGCAAATACGATGCGGCCGAGGTTCTGCAGCGGCTTCCAGACTTCCATCGCCGAGAAGGCGACGTCGGCCGAGGTGAACGGCGTACCGTCGTGCCAGGTGACACCCTCACGCAGTCTGAAGGTGGCTGAAAGGCCGTCATCCGAACCTTCCCAGGAGACGGCGAGCCGGGGTACCAGGCCATCCTGACCGTTGAAATCGGCCTCCGCCAGCGGCTCGATTACCTTGCTGGCGACGAAAAACACGCCGTTCGAGGCGACGATGGCGGGGTTGAGATTGCGCGGCTCGGAGTCCGCGGCGACGATCAGACGGCCACCCGTCGGAAGATCCTGCGCAAGAGCCTGCCTGAAACTGGTGATGGGAAGTGCAGTGGACGCAAGCAGCAGTCCTGCGCCCTTGAGAAGCGTGCGACGCGACAATGACATGGGTAATTCTCCGTTGCTGCAGGACGAGCGTCCCGTTGGCGCGAAATTGCGAAATCTGCAGCCATCATTCTAGGCATGACCGCCTTTCCGTCAAAGCGAGCCTTAGGAAACTATTTCTGATCACAGTATCGTTGTAGAGTATTTTTGCTATCCAACTGAATGATGGAGTCGCGACCGAGCACTCCTGATCTTCCAGCTGCCTCGGGAATGTGAAAACTTCATCCTTCGCTGCGCGCGCCATCCTTGCTATCTAAGAAAGACCGAATTGGAGGAGGTTATTGTGCGTCAGGTTGGCCATTTCATCGGAGGCAAGCACGTCGAGGGTACGTCCGGCCGGTTCGCGGACTTTTACCAGCCAATGACTGGCGATGTGATCGGGCAGGTCGCGCTGGCATCGAAGGACGAGGTTCGCAAGGCGGTCGAGAATGCGAAGGCCGCGCAACCTGCGTGGGCCGCCGTCAACCCGCAACGCCGTGCCCGCGTGCTGATGAAATTCCTCGAGCTGGTGAACAGGGAGATGGATTCGCTGGCCGACCTGCTGGCGCGCGAACAGGGCAAGACCATTGCCGATGCGAAGGGCGACATCCAGCGCGGCATCGAGGTGGTGGAGTTCGCCTGCGGCATTCCTCACCTGATGAAGGGGGAGTTCACGGAAGGGGCAGGGCCCGGCATCGACATCTATTCCATGCGCCAGCCGTTGGGCGTGGTGGCGGGCATCACGCCGTTCAACTTTCCGGCCATGATCCCGATGTGGACGTTCGCGCCGGCGATTGCCTGCGGCAACGCCTTCATTCTGAAGCCCTCGGAGCGTGATCCGGGCGTGCCGATGCGGCTTGCCGAGCTGATGATGGAGGCGGGCCTTCCAGCCGGCATCCTGAACGTGGTGAACGGCGACAAGGAGGCGGTTGACGCCATTCTGGACGATCCGGATATCCAGGCGGTCGGCTTCGTTGGATCGTCGGCCATCGCCCAGTACGTCTATTCGCGCGCGGCGGCGAGCGGCAAGCGGGTGCAGTGCTTCGGCGGCGCCAAGAACCATCTCATCATCATGCCGGACGCTGACCTCGACCAGACGGTCGACGCCCTCATCGGCGCGGGCTACGGCTCGGCCGGCGAACGCTGCATGGCCGTATCGGTGGCCGTGCCCGTGGGCAAAGCCACCGCAGACGCGCTGGTGGAGCGGCTGGTCCCGCGCGTCGAATCTCTTAAAGTGGGACCATCCACCGATCCCACCGCGGACTTTGGACCGCTGGTGACGAAAGCGCACCGCGACCGGGTAATCTCCTACGTGGACCTCGGCGTTCAGGAAGGCGCAAAGCTGTTGGTCGACGGCCGCGGCTTCACGATGCAGGGCTATGAGAACGGCTTCTACATGGGCGGTTGTCTGTTCGACGAGGTCAAGCCCCACATGCACATCTACAAGGAGGAGATCTTCGGGCCGGTGCTGTCCATCGTAAGGGCGGATACATATGAGGAAGCGCTGCGGCTTCCGAGCGAGCACGAGTATGGCAACGGCGTCGCCATCTTCACGCGTGACGGTGATGCGGCGCGGGACTTCGTTTCCCGCGTGAATGTGGGCATGGTCGGCGTCAATGTGCCGATTCCGGTGCCGCTTGCCTACTACACGTTCGGAGGCTGGAAGGCTTCGGGCTTCGGCGACCTCAACCAGCACGGGCCGGACTCGATCCGCTTCTACACCAAGACCAAGACGGTCACGTCGCGCTGGCCCTCCGGTATTCGCAGCGGCGCCGAGTTCGTCATCCCGACGATGCGCTGAACAGCGTCGGATCGGCGGAACGCGTTGCAAGACCCGGCCGCGAGGCCGGGTTCTTGTTGAGGGGAGCATCATGCGTGCCCTGAACGTTTTTGAGGTGATAGTATTATTAAGGGGGTGTGATAAGCATCCACGCGAGTCTCTGGCCGGATGGCCGGAAACGGTCGGATAAACTCAGTCGGATAAACTCACATGGGGGAGGAACCGTGTCCAATGCCGAGCTGCCGCGAAAGTCCGGCAAGCGCAACGGCGGCGAGATCACGCTGCAGCGCATGCGGATCTTTTGGGCTGTCGCCCACGGCGAGACCCTGACCAAGGCGGCCAAGCAGCTCGGGCTCACGCAGCCCACGCTTTCCCAGCAGATCGCAAATCTGGAAGCCATTGTTGGCACGCCGCTGTTCGAGCGGCGCTCAAATCAGATGATCCTGACGGAGGCGGGCCATTTCCTGCTGCGCAAGGCTGAAGCCGTGCTGCGCAACATGCAGGAACTTGAGGACGGACTTGCCGAGTTCAGCGCAGGCCTGCGCGTCACGCTGCGGATCGCGGGTCTGAGTTCCATGCTGCGCCTGGTGCTGCCGCGGGCGATCGCGCGGACGCAGGAAATGTTTCCCGACGTGGAATACGACATTCATGATGCCGCGCCGCCGGATGTCCTCGAGATGCTTTATGGCCGGCGGGCCAACATCGGCCTCATCAACGCGGGCGCGGTGGCGAGCGCCGGCACGGGCTTCATGCAGATTCCCCTTTTGGAAGATCCATATGTGCTCGTGGTTCCGGGAAACGTCCAACTGGAGGGAATAGCCAGTTCGGACGGGCTTTCGCGGGGTGTGCGGGACGTTCTCAACCGGTCGATCCGTTTTTCGTTCGGCACGGCCCACAGCCAGCATGTGCAGGAGTGGTATTCGGAGCTGCTGCCGGAGAACCGCCAGGTTGCCAGCACGCGCGGCTACGGCGACGCCCTGGCGCTGGTGCGCGCCGGCGTGGGGGTGTGCCTTGCACCCGCGCTTGCCTGCGTCATGGACGGGCCAGCCGAAGGAGGGTTTCGCCTCTACCGGGTTTCCTTCCCGCCGCGAAAGATCGTGGCGCTCGTGCCGACCCAGTATCAGCATACCCAGCCCTATGCGAGCTTCCTGCAGATCCTGCAGGACGTGTCGAGAGAAATTGAACTCCCCGCGCTGCGCGACACGCCGCCGATCCTGGCGAAACGCTAGCACTGCCGGGCCAGGTGGTGCATCCTTGTCCGGATAATGCGGTGATCATGGGGAGACCGGCGGAGTGACAGGGCAGGCGTTCAGACTCCTGCGGGAGATCAAGATCCCCGAACGCGGTTCGGTTGCCCGGTCCTACGTTCATGACCGAACCGGACTCGAGGTGCTTTCCCTGACCAATGGTGACGTCAACAGGTGCTTTGGCATCGCCTTCCGCACTGAGACGCCCGATGACACCGGCATCGGGCATGTTCTGGAACACGTGGTGCTCTGCGGTTCTCGCCGCTACCCGTCCACGGCGCCTTTCGCGGAGCTGCTGAAGGGGTCGCTGCAGACCCATCTCAATGCCGCGACGCTGCCGGACATGACCGTTTTCAAGGCGGCCAGCCGGAACCTGCGCGACTTCTACAATCTCTTCGACGTCTATCTCGACGCGGTGCTTCATCCCTTGCTGAGGGAAACCACCTTCCGGCAGGAAGGCTGGCACATCGAGCCCAGCGAAGAGGACGGCAGGCCGGCCGGTTTCGGCGGTGTGGTCTACAACGAGATGAAAGGTGCCTATGGCCATCCCGACGCGCGGCTTGACCGGGCGCTGCGGGCGGCCCTTTTCCCCGACACATTCTACCGGTTCGACCATGACGGCGACCCTGTCGCGATCCCGTCGCTGACGCCCGAAGCGATGCGTGCCTTTCATGCGCTCCACTACCAGCCCTCGAACGCTCTGGTGTTTCTATCAGGCGATCTCGATGTCGAAGAGGCGTTGGCATTTCTCGATGAGCGGCTGGCAGGTTTCAAGCGTGGACCGAAGCTGGAGCCGCCACCGCTACAGCCGCAGTTCAACGGACCGAGGCAGCTTTACCGTACATTCCCCGCGGTGGCGGACGTTTCCGCAGGGCACATCACGCGCGGCTGGGTTCTGCCGCCGCCCATTGACCTGCCCGAGGCGCTGGAACAGGACTTTCTGGCAGAACTTCTTGTCGGGTCTGATGCCGGGCTGTTGCGAAGGGCGGTCAATCAAAGCGGCCTGGGCGGGCACGTGACGGGTTCGGGCCTTTCCCGCCAAACACCTCAGCCCGTGCTTTCGATCAAAATGGGCGGCCTCAACGCGAAGCTGGCGGTTGGCCGTTTCGATGAAATTGTTGATGGCACGTTTACCGAAATCGTCCGCCATGGGCTTGATCCGGACCTGGCGAACGCCGCGCTTCACCGTCTTGAATTCCGCCTGCGGGAGAATGATGGCGGGCGCATGCCGTCCGGGCTGGCGCTCATGCATGAGCTCCTTGCCTTCTGGCGGGCAGGGCGCGACCCGCTCGACTTTCTGGCCTTCGAGAAGCCGCTGGCGACGCTTGGGGAACTGGTGAAGGACACGGCCAGCATTCGCGATCGAATCCGAAGACTATTGGCGGACAATCCGCATCACGCGACGGTGATCCTCGAGCCGGATGCGGAGCAGGCCGCGCGCGAAGCTGCGACCGAGCAGGCCAGGCTGGCGGCATTGCTGCCGTTTTACAAACCTCCCGCGAAGGAGAAACCCGCGGCTTCAACCGTGCCGGTTCTTGGTATCGACGAGATCGGGCGGAAGGAAGAGCGGATCCCGTGCGAGATCGTTCGGGAGAGCAACCCGCGCATTCTGCTCTTCCCGCTACAGACCAACGGCATCTGCCATTTTCAGCTTGGGCTGCCGCTGCATCGCCTTCCGCCTTCGCTTCTGCCGCTCGCGCCGCTTTTCGGACGGATGATGCTGGAGAACGGAGCCTTCGCTGCGCGCAGAAACCGGCTGCTCGGCCGTACCTCAGTGGAGACCCGCGCCCTTGCGACATCTGACGGTCCGCAGGCCTGGCTGTTCCTGCGGCTGGCGGGCATGCAGGAGAACTTGCCGGAAATCCTGGCGCTCGTGGTGGATTTGCTAGCCGCGCCCTTACCCGATGACCGTGAACGCTTCATGACGCTGCTGGCAGACGAGATCGCCCGCCATAGCGCGGGGCTGATCCAACGCGGGCATGACTATGCGGACCTGGCAGTTTCCTCGGCCCTTAACGAAGCCGGCGCGCTTGCTGAAATCCTGCAAGGTATCTCGCAACTTCAGTTTCTGAGGCGCCTAAAGAATCGAGTGGAAGCGGAATGGGACGGCATTCGGGATGACCTGCAGGATCTCCACGGCCGGCTCGTTCGGCGCAACAGCGTGATCTGTAGCGTGACGGCAGCGCCGGCGGTCGCGGAAGCAAGCGCGGCAGTGGCAGTGGAGGCCCTCGGCAGCCTGCCGGAGGAGACGGGTTTCGGAGTGGCGATGGTCCCGAAACTCCGGGCCCCGATGGGCATTGCCGTCAACGCCTCGGTCAATTTCGTGGCCCAGGGTGTGAGGGTGCCGAAGGACGATCGCGCGGGAGCCTTCGCAGCGGTTGTGCGTCATGTCACGGGATCGTGGCTCTGGAACCGGGTGCGCATGGAGGGCGGGGCCTATGGCACGCTGGCGCGGTTCGATCCACTCGCAGGTCCGCTCCGTTTTCTGTCCTATCGCGATCCGCACCTGTCGCGGACGCTGGATGTCTTCGGCTCCGTTTTCGAATTCCTGCGGGGGCCAATTTCGGAAACGGAGATCCGGCAGGGCATCATCAGCGCCATCGCTGAGTGGGACCGGCCGAAACTGCCGCGCGAGAGCAGCTTGGAGGCCATGCTTTCAATGCTGTCCGGTGACTCATTGGAGAAGCGGCAGGCACGGCGCGACAGCCTGCTGTCCGCTACGCGGAACGACTTCCTCCGTCTGGCCGACCTGATCGAGGCGCAGCCGAAGCGTGTTGCCGTGCTGGGTTCGGAGGAAGCGCTCCAGGCAGCGCTCGCGGAGCGCCCAGGCCTGTTCACGCTAACGGCCGTATAGGTCGCCTCGTTCACCGATCCTGTCAGCAAGATCGCCGATAGCCTTTACCACGGCCTCGCGCACGCCCGGCTCTCCAAGCAAATGGCCCGCGCCCTCAACGACCCGCACTTCCGCTTCCGGCCAGCGTGCGGCGAGCGCATAAGCTGTCTCCGGCGGGCAGAGCAGGTCGTAGCGCCCCAGAATGATGATGCCGGGAGTGCCGTGAAGCTTCCCCGCGTTTTCCAGCACGGGAGCGTCGGCAAGGAAGCAGCCGTGGCTGAAGTAATGCGCTTCCATGTACGCGCTGGGTGAAGGCTTGCCGGGTGGCGGAAGCCGGTCGGCGTGTGGCATGAGCGAAGCGAGCGCCCGTTCGGTGGCGGCCCACGCATGGGCAAAGCTCGCGGCCTCCTCCGGGTCCACGCCGAGAATGCGAAGCCAGTAGGCGGGCAGGGGATCATGCCGCTCAGCTTCAGGAAGCAGGGCGAGAAAGTCTCGGCATAGCAGCGGGTAGAAACGGGAGAGGTTCTCACGGAATGCCGTTTCGAGCTCGGCGCGCGTTCCGAGAAACGTGGCTCGCAGCGCGATGCCCAGCACGCGTTCCGGATGCTGTTCGGCATAGGCGAGCGCCAGCGTCGCGCCCCATGAGCCGCCCACCACCAGCCATTTTTCGATGCCGAGGTGGCGGCGGATGAGTTCCATGTCTGCAATCAGATGCCCGGTGGTGTTTGCTCGCCGCTCGCCATGCGGCCGGCTGCGCCCCGCGCCACGCTGGTCGAAGAGCACGGCATGGAGCCGGGAATCTGCAAACAACGTCCGGTGCTCGGCCTGGCAGCCGCTTCCCGGCCCGCCGTGCAGGAAGACGACAGGAATGCCTTCGGGATTGCCCACCGTCTCCACATAAATCTCGTGGCCATCGCCCGCTTCGAGGTACTCCGACCGGAGGTGCGCCGGAACCAGCGCTTCCTGCATTGTCACTACCGCTCGCCTTCAGGCGTGCCGCCCGCAAAATTGCGGTAGATGAACCGTTCGGCCGGGCCTGTTGCTTCCTCCTTCGCGGCGCGGAAGATCTGCTCGTGGAAGGGCGAGAAGACGCAGGCCGGATCGGGGTTTGAAGCGTCACCCGTGAGGGCGAAGGCCTGGCAGCGGCAGCCGCCGAAGTCTTCCTCCTTCTTCGGACAGCTGCGGCAGGGCTCCGGCATCCAGTCCGTCCCGCGGTAAAGGTTGAGCGCGGGTGAATTTTCCCAGATCCATGCGAGCGAATGGTCACGTACCGAGTCGAAATGCAGGCCCGTGATGCTCTCCGCGGCGTGGCAGGGCAGCACCTTGCCGGAGGGGGAGATGTTGAAGAACTGCTGGCCCCAGCCGCCCATGCACTTCTTGGGCTGCAGCGCGTAGTAGTCCGGGATCACGTAGTCGATGGCGAGAATGCCGCGCAGCCGCTCCTGCGCCTCCTCGACGATCCTGGTCGTCCAGTCGACCTGCTCTTCCGTTGGCATCAGCGCAGCCCGGTTCTTCAGCGCCCAGCCATAATATTGGACGTTGGCGACCTCCAGCCGGTCCGCATCCAGCGCCACCGCCATGTCGATGATCTCCGGCAACTGGTGGAGGTTCTGCCGGTGCATGACCGCGTTGATGGTGAGTGGCAGGCCGACCTCCCGGACCCAGCGCGCGACCTCAAGCTTCTTCGCATGGCCCCCCTTGAAGCCGCCCACGCGGTCGGCGATGCCCGCCTCGCTGCCCTGGAAGCTGATCTGGACGTGGGACAGGCCAGCATCAGCGAGTTGCGCGAGTTTGTCGCGAGTGAGCAGCACGGCGGAAGTGATGAGGTTCGAGTAGAGGCCCACCTCGGTCGCATGGCGGACAAGTTCGACGAGATCCTTCCGCGCCGTCGGTTCCCCGCCGGAGAAATGGATCTGCAGCACGCCCATATCCGCCATTTCGCTCATGGCGCGCTTCCACTCCTCGGTGGTGAGTTCCGCGCCCGCGCGCTCCAGCTCCACCGGATTGGAGCAGTAGGGACATTGCAGTGGGCAGCGGTGGGTGATCTCCGCCAGCACCGACATGGGAATGCCATAGCTCTTGCCCGCGCCGGCAAGCGTTTTCGCTCCGTCTCTTGGTTCTTCAAGCAGATCGGTCATGCTTTCTCCTCCCCGGCGTCAATCAGGTAACCCTTGTCGGCCAGGTCCTGCAGCAGGGCGATGACGTCGTTTCTGATCAATTGTCTGTCGGCCGCGTATTTCCTGCAAAGCTCGTCCACCACGGCTGCGATGCTACGCTCGCCGTCGCAGAGGTGCAGGATTTCCACCGCCGTCTCATCCGGAACGAGGACACGCTCCGGCACCAGCAGCACCCATTGCTCACGTATCTTGTCGAACTTCAGCCGTGCGTGGCGCGAAAGCTTCGGGCGGCTCTGCTCCGAAAGCTCCAGACGGGGGCTGCTGGCGGGAGCCGTGTTCATGCGTGTTCCTCCGGGCGGAAGGCTCCGGGCGGAATGTGGCCGCAGACATAGGCATGGTAGAGCGCGTCAAGCTGCACCCAGAGCACGTTTGTCTTGAAGATCAACGCCTCGCAAACGGCCTTGCGCTCCTCCGGCGTGCGGGCGTGCTCCTTGACGTAATTGAGGGCAAACATGGCGTCGCGCGGAGCCTGGTCCAGGCGGCGCTTGAAATAGGCCATCACCTTCGGCGAGATGAAGTCGTAGTGCTCCAGCATGCCGGCGATCCGCTCCTCGTGCAGCTGCGGGGCGAAGAGCTCCGTGAGTGAGGAGGCGATCGCCTCGAGCGGCGTGCGCTGTGCCACGAAGTTCGCGTACGCGTCTACCGCGAAGCGTGTGGCGGGGAGAATGCCCTGCGTTGACTCCACATAGGCCCGGTCGAGCCCGAGGCCATCGGTCAGGACGAGCCAGCGTTCGATGCCGCCCTCGTCGCCGGCAACGCCATCATGGTCCTCGATGCGTTTGCGCCATTCCAGTCGGATGTTTCGGTCGCGGAAGCGCGAGAGAACATGCGCATCCTTGATGGGGATCGAGCTCTGGTAATAGTAGCGGTTGAGCGCCCAGGCCTGGACCTGTCCCTTGTTGAGCTTGCCGCCGTGCAGCATCTTATGGAACGGGTGCAGGTTGTGATAGCGCTTTGCACCGATCTCGTAGAGCCGCCTTTCGAGGGCCTCGGCGCTTTCCAGCGGGCTGTCGTCAATGTCGGACCACGTCGGGACCACGTTCATTGGGTGAGCTCCATTCCGTCATGGGGAATTAGCCATCCCGCCGCTTCGGCCTGCCGGCGCTCCTCGGAGCCGGGTCTGAGCACGGGATTGGAATTGTTGATGTGAAGAAAAACCTTCTGCCGGATGCCGAGGTCGGCGAGCCTCGCGATTGCGCCGTCCTCGCCCGACATGGAGATGTGGCCCATACGCCGGCCGGTTTTCCAGCCGAGACCGGAGGTGATCATCTCATCGTCGCGCCAGAGCGTGCCGTCGAAGAAGACGAGCGGCGCGCCTGCGATCCGCTTCTCCAGCTCGGGCGTGACCTCGCCGCAGGCGGCGATGAAGAAGAGCTCACCTCCACTCTTCGCGCGGATGTGGAGGGCGATCGTGTCGCCTTCCTCTTCCGGCTTTTCGCGTCCTGTGCCCTCCAGATACCAGGCTGGCTTGCCGGGCACGACGAAGGCCGTGACCTCGAGCCCGGAGTGGCTGCCGTCCGGCAGCTTCGGCTCGAAGGGCCGTTCGATCTCGATCGGCTCGCGCCGCACAAAGTCAGGATTGAGCACGTTGAAGATGCTGTTTTCCGCCAGCACCGATAGCACCTTGCGGTGGGCGTAGATTGTGAAGGGCGAGCTTTCCCTCAAGGAAAGCAGGCCGGCCACCGCGTCCACCTCGCCGTTGGTGAGGAAGACGCCTGCGATCGGCGTGTGTCGCAAGGCGCCTTCCCTGGGATGTAGTCTAGGTGTTGCGATGATCTGCTGCCGCACGTCAGGCGAGGCGTTGATCAGGAACCAGTGGCTGTCGTCGCAACTGACGGCCAGGGAGGCCTGCGTCGCCTGAAGGGATAGGGTGCCTCGTGCGGTCCGGCAGTTCTCACAATTGCAGTTCCACTGAGGAACGCCGCCGCCTGCCGCAGCTCCCAATACGATGGCTCGCAACATGATGACTTGCCCTTCTCGAGGTTGCGGCAGACAAACGTGCTGTTACTTGCGCTTTGCGCAGGCGTACATGTTGATTTCCATGCCGACCTGCACTTCAACGATTTTCGGTGACTTCCAGGACATGATTTCTCCTCTCTAGCTGGAGGGTGCCGACCACCATGACCGGCCACCCGCGGAGGATCTTGCACGCTGCGCCCCGGCATATCCATCTATGTTTGTTATAGATCAAATGCGCTCACACCGCCCTAAGCCTTGGGCCGCCTGGCATTGTGTTCATTGGTGAGGGATGTGATTTCCCACGTTTCCGCATCAAATTGAAGTTCCGTGACCTGTTCTGCGATCCAGTCTGCAACCGCGGGGCGGAATGCCTGATTCAGCCGCATCCAGACGTTGTTTGAGCATCCGGATTGCTTGTGTTGTCCTGCTGGACCAGATTGTTCTGAAGCTCCCGAAGTCCGGGCGAGTCATTCCGAGCGTCAGAAACAGCACGTTTGAGGAAACGGAGACCACATGACGGATGTGCTTGAAGGACCTGTTCTTGTTTTCCGCCAGGGCGCGCTTGGCCGCATCAAGCTGAATCGGCCGAAGGCGCTCAACAGCCTCAACACTGAGATGGCGGGTATCATCTCGCGCGCGCTCGACCGGTTCGAGGCTGAAGGGGGTGTGGTCGCCGTACTGCTCGATGGTACCGGGGACCGCGGGCTGTGCGCCGGCGGCGATATTCGGGAGATGTACGAGGCCGTGCGGGCAGGAACCGACGGTGCGGCTCGGTTCCTTCGGGCCGAATACGAGCTCAACGCGCGAATCGCCCGGTTCGCCAAGCCGTTCATCGCGATCATGGACGGCATCGTGATGGGAGGCGGTATCGGGCTCTCGGTACATGGCCGTCACCGGATAGTCACCGAGCGCTCCAGGCTGGCAATGCCGGAGGTGAGCATCGGCTTCGTGCCCGACGTGGGCGCGACGTGGTATCTGGCCAAGGCGCCGGGAGAGCTTGGAACCTATCTGGCCCTGACGGGCGAGAGTTTCGCCGCGGGGGACGCCATCCAGCTTGGGTTCGCTGACATGATGATCCCGACAGGAAGGCTCGATGAGTTGGTCGAGACCCTGGTAAAGGTGTCGTTGGCGGACGAGATCGAAACCATTTTGGAGGATTTCGAGGAGCCTGCGCAGGGCATCGTCCTGCCCGCCTACAGGGACGAGATCGATGCCGCTTTCCTGCACGACGATGCTGAAAGCATCGTTGCCGCGCTCGACAGGTCCGTGACTGCCTTCGCCCAGGAAACGCGCGAGACGATCCTGGCGAAATGTCCCATGAGCGTGAAGCTCGCACTGCGGCTGGTGCGCCTGGCGCGGAACGCGTCTACGGTCGAGGAATGCCTGCTCAATGAATACCGCGCCGGTGTGCACGCGATCCAGCGCCCCGATTTCCTCGAAGGTGTACGCGCGGCGATCGTGGACAAGGACCGCAAACCGCGCTGGGAGCCCGCGGAGCTGTCCGCCATCTCGGATGACGAGGTTGCGCGCTGCTTCGAGCCGCTGGCGGAGGAACCGCACTTCCGGCGGTGAGCTCGCCGGCCGCGAGAGCCGTCCGCGAACGGCTTTCGCGGGACTCAAGCGATATCACCTGGCCATGAAGACCGGCAGCCGGGCGTCCGAGAGCATCGTGCGCGTCACGCCGCCGAAGATGAGATCGCGCAGGCGCGAATGGCTGTACGCGCCGATGACAATCAGGTCGGCCGAAATGTCCGCGGCATGGGCCTGCAGCACCTCCGCGACTCGCCGTCCGTCCCGGGGCAGGCGGTCGACGATCGCGTTCACGCCGTGGCGCGCCAGATAGGCAGCAAGATCAGCCCCCGGTTCCATCGTGCGCTTCTCGGTCGAATCGTCCGGGGTGACCATGGTGATGTGGACCTTCCCCGCGTTGAGGAGCAGCGGAAGCGCCTCATGCGCAGCGCGGCTGGCTTCCAGGCCGCCATCCCAGGCAAGCAGCACCGTCTTTGGGTGGAACGTGGCCGACTTGCCTTTGGGCACGAGCAGCACGGGGATCTGTGCAATGTAGAAAAGCCCCCGGAGCACAGACGATTTCAGGGAATCATTTGCCATCAGCTCCGGGCCGATCACGGCGATGTCCGCGCATCTCGCCCGGATGCCGACTGCCTCATCGACGGAGCCCTTGTCCAGATACTCGGTAGCAATGTCTCCCGACACGCCCGTTTGTGCAAACAGGGTGTTTATCGTGTTCACCCGTTGGTTAAGCTGGTCCGTGAGGTTGCGGTATGCCTCAACCCAGGCCGTGTCGCTCATGGGGGCGCTGGGCGATTCGGGAGGAGGAATGGCAATGGTGATGAGCTGGATTGCCAGATGCGAGTTCTCTCTCTGGCAAAGGTCGACCGCCAGTTTCAGGTCGTTTTCGGACGCCCGGGTCTCAACGACCGACAGTACAGTCTTAAAGGCCATCAAATGTCTCCTTGCGGGGTGGGTCGCCAATTTTGCAAAGGCTTGACCCTACTAGAGCGAAGAACCTTGTGCCGCGTCAATCCATGGTTCAGGATCGATTGACGCCAATCAATGTCGGGGGACCGCGGACCTGAGAAGCTGAATCGCTACCCACGGAGGACGCAATGGAAGCGACTGACAGGAAATCGGCTCTGGGTTTGTGGCACGTTCGCATGGAGCTCGCCCGCGAGAAGGAGCATCCCATGGGCGATCGGAACTTCGGGTACGATCTCGTGGTTCCGCTGACCCCGGACGGCACGCTTGATCCCGAAGAATGGAAGAAGCGCAAGGACGACTGCCGCGTGCGGCGCTTCCGCCCCGGCGAGGAGGACCAGATTGGCAAGCTGCGCCGCAAGCCCGGCGGACAGTGGTTCTTCGACTACGGCGAAGGAGAGGATGACGACGAGATCGGTTTCCGCCTCGGCGAAGAGCGTTTTGTGGTTGGCGAATACGTGTCCGTCCGCGACGATGAAGACAAGATGCGGACCTATCAGATCAAGATCGTCGAACCCGTGTGAGCGCAACGCGCTACACTCGGCTGTTAGCCGGAGAATGGTGAGGGAAAACTGATCAAGACCGGCGACCGTTATGCCTGTGACGGGGGCGCCGGAACTCCCCGCACAAAGCACGCGACAGCGGGAAGACTGCCGTGTCGGGTTTCCGAACCCATGAAGGAGTGATGCAGATGTCCAAGGAATTTGAAGGCAAGGTCGCGCTGGTAACGGGCGCGGCGTCTGGGATTGGAGCAGCTTGCGCGCTTCAGCTCGCGGCGTCGGGAACGGCCGTCGTGGTCGCCGACCTCGACGAGGAGGGCGCCAAAAAGGTTGTGGCCGAAATTGAAGCCAAGGGCGGCAAGGCTGCTTCCTTCCGTATCGACGTGTCGGTTCCGGAGGAGGTCGCGGCCATGGTGGCCTTTGCCAAGAAGACGTTCGGGGCCTTGCACCTGGCCGTGAACAACGCGGGCATCGGCGGCCCGTCGGCGCCGGTGGCCGAATATCCGCTCGACGGCTGGCGCAAGGTCATCGACATCAACCTGATGAGCGTCTTCTACTGCATGCACTACGAGATCCCTGCGATGCTTGAGGCGGGCGGTGGCGCGATCGTCAACATGTCGTCGATCCTTGGCACCCAGGGCTTCGCCAACTCCAGCGCTTACGTGGCCGCCAAGCATGGCGTCGTGGGTCTCACCAAGACGGCGGCGATGGAGTATGCGACGAAGAACATCCGCGTGACCGCGGTCGGGCCAGGCTTCATCGAGACACCGCTGGTGACCAACAACATCGACCCCGAGGCGCTGAAACAGATCACCGCTCTGCATCCGGTGGGGCGCCTTGGAAAGCCGGAAGAGGTGGCCGCGCTTACCTGCTTCCTGCTGTCGGACAAGGCGTCCTTCATCACCGGCAGCTATCACCTGGTCGACGGCGCCTATACGGCACCGTGACGCGACCATTAGTCAGGGCTGCGTCACCGACACCGCAGCCGCGCCACCGAAATGTGGTGCGGCTGTCTTGTTCGGGCAAACAGACATGTGCGGAGGTGACAGGACCGGCCGTCTTTGCAGGACGGAAGGGCGGCTATTCCACCGCCCGCACGCGCGTGCCGGCACGCCCTTCGAGAATGGCGCGGGCGTCCTGCAACCGCCCGATGCCGGCCAGCCGTCCAGGAACTGATAGTGCAAAGGTGCAGGCCGCTTCGACCTTCGGTCCCATGGAACCGGCGGCAAAGGACATGGCGGAGAGTTCCGCGGGGGTCGTGTCCTGCAGCGGCCGCTGGTTTGGCGTGCCCCAGTCGGCGTAAACCGCATCCACGTCGGTCAGCATCAGGAAGGCATCGGCATTGAGCTCACGGGCGAGAAGCGCCGCCGCGTGATCCTTGTCTATTACCGCCTCTACGCCTTCGAGATCGCCCTCGTCATTTCGGATCACCGGAATGCCGCCGCCGCCCGCGCAGATGACCGTCACTCCGGTTTCCACCAGAATCCGGATCGGGTTGACCTGCACGATGCGCTGCGGCGTGGGCGAAGGCACCACGCGCCGCCACTTGCCAGTGCTTTCCTCGACCATCGGCCAGTTCTTTTCGGCGCGTAGCTTTTCGGCTTCGTCCGCCTCATAGAGCCGACCGATGGGCTTGGTCGGCGTGCGGAAGGCGGGGTCGTCCGGATCGACCTCCACCTGCGTGAGCAGCGTCGCACAGGCCGAGCCGTCCGGCATGGCGTTGATCATCTCCTGCTCGACCAGATAGCCGATCATGCCGACGCTTTCCGCGCCGAGAATGTCGAGCGGGTAGGGGGGCACGCCCTTGTAGGCCGCTGCCTGCAGCGCAAGCAGCCCCACCTGCGGGCCGTTGCCGTGCGCCACCACGATGTCGTGGTCGCGGGCGAGGTCGGCGAGTGCCTCGGCCGCAACACGCACGTTCGCGCGCTGCACCTCTGCCGTCATAGGCTCGCCGCGCTTGAGTAGCGCGTTGCCGCCAAGGGCCACAACCACACGCATGACTTCAGCCTCCGATCGTGGCGACAAGAACCGCCTTGATGGTGTGCATACGGTTTTCAGCCTGATCGAAAACGACCGAAGCTTCGGACTCGAACACTTCTTCCGTCACCTCCATGCAATCGATGCCGAACTGCTGGAAGATCTTCTCGCCGATCTCCGTCTCGCGGTTGTGGAACGAGGGCAGACAGTGCATGAACTTGGCGTGCGGGTTTTCCGTCGCCGCCATGATGTCCCTCGTCACGCGATAGGGCGTGAGCAGCTTGATCCTCTCCTCCCACACGCTGTCCGGCTCTCCCATGGATACCCAAACGTCCGTGTAGACGAAGTCGCAACCGCGCGCGGCTTCATGGGGGTCTTCAGTGAGAACGATCTTGCCGCCGGTCCTCTCGGCGATCTCCCGGCACTGATCGACGAGAGCCGGGTCCGGCCAGCAGGACTTCGGCGCGCCGAGGCGGATTTCCATGCCGATCAGGGCCGCGCCGCTCATCAGCGAGTTGGCCACGTTGTTCTTCGCGTCACCCAGGAAGCAGAACTTGAGCTGCGACAGGTGCTTGCGCGTGTACTCGCGCATGGTGAGGAAGTCGGCAAGAATCTGCGTCGGGTGGAAAGTGTCGGTGAGCCCGTTATAAACGGGCACACCCGAATAGCGCGCGAGTGTCTCGGCGGTGTCCTGCCCGAACCCGCGGTACTCGATGGCGTCATAGATGCGGCCGAGCACCCGAGCGGTGTCCTTGATCGATTCCTTCTTGCCTATCTGGGTCCCGGTGGGGCCCAGATAGGTGACATGGGCGCCCTGATCGTAGGCCGCCACCTCAAAGCCCGTGCGGGTACGGGTGGAGTCCTTCTCGAAGATCAGGGCGATGTTCTTGCGGGTGAGCGTTGGCCGCTCATACCCACCGTACTTCGCCTGCTTCAGCGAGGCGGCGAGACGCAGCAAGAAGCGGATCTCGTCCGGGGAGAAGTCCAGCAGCTTGAGAAAACTGCGGCCACGCAGGTTCACTGGCATGCCGGTCCCTCCTCATACGGGGTCGCGGATGAGCGGGCAGGTCATGCAGTGTCCGCCGCCACGGCCGCGGCCAAGCTCTGAACCGGGGACGGTGATGACCTCGACGCCTGCCTTGCGCAGCTGCGTGTTGGTGTAGACGTTGCGGTCGTAGCCGATGACAACACCCGGCTCGAGGGCCACGACATTGTTGCCGTCGTCCCACTGCTCGCGCTCGCGGACATAGGCGTCGCCGCCCGTCTCGACTACGCGGAGTTCCTTCAGATTCAGCGCCTCGGCCACGACTTCCGTGAGCGGACGCTCCTCGGGGCGCACGTCGATCTGCCAGTCCTTTTCGCCAGGCCGCAGCGAAAACACGCGGATGTGGTTCACCACGTCGGCAAAGATCGTCACCAGGTCGCGGTCGCAGAAGGTGAACACCGTGTCGAGGTGCATGCTGGCCCGTTCGACGGGCAGGCGGCAGGCGATTACCCGGTCGGCACCGCCCTGGGCGAACAGCGCGCGGGCGATCTGGCCCACCGCGTGGGGCGTCGTCCGCTCGCCCATTCCGATCATGACCGTCCGGTTGCCGATGGGCATGATGTCGCCGCCCTCGGCGGTCGCGAGCCCGTAATCGAGGTCCGGGTTGCCCCACCAGACGGGGAAGCCGGCATCGCGGAAATCCGGATGGAACTTGTAGATCGCCGCTATATTGACCGTCTCGAGCTGGCGCGCGTTCCACCGCATCGGGTTGAGCGTCACGCCTTCGTAGATCCAGCAGGTCGTGTCACGGGTGAACAGGTGGTTCGGCAGGGGCGGCAGGATGAACTCTTCCGGCTCCATCACGGCCGCGACGACGCTATGGGCCTTGATCGGCATCTCCGCCTTGTTCATCCCGCCGATCAGAATGCTCGACAACTGGTCGGCGCTGATTTCGGTAAGATAGGCGCGCAGTTCGTCGGCCAAGCCGACACCGACCGTGTTGTCGTTGACGCGGCGCTCCAGCAGCCACTGCCGGGCTTCCGGGATTTGCATCGTTTCCGCCAGCAGCTCACGCAGGAACACGACCTCGACGCCGCGGTGGCGCATTGCGTCCACGAAGGTCATGTGCTCCACGCGGGCCTGCTTCACCCAGATAACGTCATCGAAGAGCAGCTCCTTGCAGTTGCCGGGAGTTAGGCGGGCGAGGGCCGTGCCGGGCCGGTGCACCAGCACGCGCCGCAGCTTGCCTGCCTCGGAATGAACGCCATAGGTCAGGGTCATTTCAGTCTCCATCAGATGAGGGCCGCGACGCTGAGACACGCCATGATGATGACGGTCAGGATCAGCAGCAGCGGCCACATGAAGGCGATCCAGCGCTCGTAGGGCACACGGCCGATCGCGAGCGCGCCCATGACGACCGCGAAGGTCGGGTTGATGAGGTTCACGATGCCATTGGCGGACTGGTAGGCGGTCACCACGAGGTCACGGCCCACGTTCGCGAAGTCGGCCACCGGTCCCATGATCGGCATGCTCAGCACCGCGAGACCGGATGAGGACGGGACGAAGAAAGACATCAGCACCTCGATCCAGTAGATCACGTTGATGAACACAACTTCGGACAGGCCGCCGACGGAGACTTCCGCCCAGTGCAGGATCGTGTCGGTGATGCGGCCGGCGTCCATCACGACGACGATGCCGCGGGCAAGACCGATGATCAGCGCAACGCCCACCAGGTCGCGCACGCCGTTGATGAAGGAGTCGACGAATTCCTTCTCGCCCGGACGGGCTATGAGGCCGACGATGATGGCCGATGTCAGGAACAGGGCCGTCATTTCGCCCATCCACCAGCCGGCGAACAGCACGCCCCAGATCATTACCACGAAGGTAAGGCCGAAGATGGCAAGAACGATCTTGTGCAGCGTAGTGAACTCAGGCTGCTGCTCGGTTCTATAGGCGGCAAGGAAGTGCTGTTCGTTCTCTTCTTTCAGGTCATAGACATAGGAGCGGGATGGATCGACGCGGACGCGCTCGGCATAGCGCATCACGTAGAGCACGCAGGCGAGCCAGCACAGGGCAAGAATCACCAGGCGCAGCGTCATGCCGGTGGTGAAGGGAACGCCTGCCGCGTCGGACGCGATTACCGTCGCGAAGGCATTGACCGTGGAGCCGAGCACGCCGACGCCGGCGCCGAGCAGGATGATCGCCACGGCGGTCATCGCATCGTAGCCGGCTGCGATCATGATCGGGATCAGCAGCACGTAGAAGGCCAGCGTCTCTTCGGCCATGCCGTAGGTCGTGCCGCCGAATGCGAACAGGCCCATGAGCACCGGGATCATCCACTTCTCACGCCCCTTGAGCGTGATCATGGCTTTCGAGATGCCCGCGGTGATGGCACCGGTCGAGGTAATGACGCCGATGAAGCCGCCCAGGATCATGACGAACAGGGCGACGTCGATGGCGTTCGCCTCGTTTGTCACCGGGTTGTAGATGCCGGCAATCGGCGCCATGAGCACGTCGAAGATGCCCTGCGGGTTCGGTTCCACCTCCGTGTAGGTGCCGGCGATCGGCACCTCGCGCCCGAGCGCCTCATTCATGACGCGCTGATACTGGCCGGCTGGAATGATCCATGTCAGCGCGGCGACGAGGATGATGAGACCGAAAAGGATGGTGAACGCGGTCGGGAAACGAAAACGTTTCGGTTCGGCGAGTTCGTCGGATGCCGTAGCCATGTCGAATTGCCCCTCTCTTCGGCACGGCAAGAGATGCAATTCCGATCCTGCCGCAGCCTACGGTAAGTGAACCATCAGATCGGATGGCGGAAGTTCGCCGCCATCCCGGCTCCATGACTTTATTGATACGCTACCACGCATTGCTTATTCAGGATTGACGTGCGTCAATGTTTATTAATATTTGCGCCAAGTCTAGAACACCATTTGAAGGTTGCGCCTACCGCAATTGGTATTTCTTGCGCAATATCTTCACAAGATGAGCGAAACCTGCAGGACCGTACGATCAGTGCCGGACGGCCGGACCGAGAAGCCAAGGTCTTTCGCCATGGTCAGCATCTTCGTGTTTTCCGCGAAGATGGAGCCGTCGATCCGTTTGATACCCTCGGTACGCGCGTAGTCGATGACGTGATTGAGCAGCGCCCAGCCGATACCGCGTCCCTGAAGGTCGCTGCGCACCAGAATGCCGTATTCGGCCGTCTCCTTGTCGGGATCGCAGAAGAGCCGCACTATGCCCGCGAGCTCTCCCGTTTCCTCGCGGAGCGCGACGAAGGCCATTTCCCGCTCGTAGTCGATCTGGGTGAGGCGCACGAGCATCTCCTGCGGGAAGTGCTTTCGCGGCGCCAGCAGGCGCAGCCGGATGTCCTTCTCCGTGACCTTTTCCAGGAAGGGGGGATAGAGGACAACGTCCGCGGGCTTGATCGGGCGTAGGAAATAGCGATCGTCATTGAGGACCTCGTGCTTTTCCCATCCGTCCGGATAGGGGCGGATCGCCAGTGCCGGGTTGGGCCCGGTCTTTTCCACCGTTGCCGGGTCGATCACGATGCGCGCGTCGAGTGCGATCACGCCATCCTTGTCGGCCAACAGCGGATTGATGTCGACCGAGACGACGCACGGGAAGTCGACGACCAGCTGCGAGAGGGCGTTAAGAGAGCGGATAATGCCTTCGCGATCTGCCGGAGGCCGGTCGCGGTAGCCGACGAGCAGCTTGCCGATGCGCGTGGCATCAATCAGGTCGCCGGCAAGCACGCTGTCGATGGGCGGCAGGGCGATGGCCGTGTCCTTCATGACCTCGACCGCCGTGCCGCCTGCGCCGAACAGGAGAGTCGGGCCGAAGATGTTGTCGTGGCCGATGCCGAGGATCAGCTCATGGGCGCCCGTCCTGGTGATCATGGGCTGCACGGAGAAGCCGTCCACGGCATCTGCCTTTCCGATGGCCGCCAGCCGACCGAGGATCGCCTGCGCCGCCTCTCGCGCCTGCGCGGCGCTACCGATGTCCAGCACGACGCCGCCCACGTCGGACTTGTGCGTGATGGTCTTGGACATGAGCTTGACGGCGAGCTTGCCCGATACCGAAAGCAGCCGCGTGGCAGCCTGCTCGACCTGCTCCGGCGTGGTGACGACGACGGTTTCCGGAACGGGAATGCTGTAGGCGGCGAGGACGGCTTTGGCTTCCGGTTCTGTGAGGATGGTCCTGCCTTCTGCGGCAACCGTACGGAAGATGGCGCGGACCTTCTCCATGTCGCGCTCGCACTCTCCGCTGATCATGGAGGGGACACGCGTCAGCTCCTTCTGTGCCCGTGCCCAGCCGCCGAGATAGGCGACTGCATTGGCAGCGTCGGCCGGGGTGGCGAAGGTGGCGATTCCGGCTTCCTGCAGAACCTTCCGTCCTTCGCGGGCCGTCGCCTCACCAAGCCAGCAGGTGAGCACCGGCTTTCCGGCGATCATGCCCTTCTGTGAAAGCTCGGCAACTGCGCGGGCGGCTTCCGCCGGAGAGGCCACGCCCGTCGGGCAGTTCATGATCAGGATGACGTCGGTGTTCGGATCCTCCGCCACGGCGCTGACCGCGGCCGCGTAACGCTGCGGCGGTGCATCGCCGATGATGTCGACGGGATTGGTGCGTGACCAGTTGGAGGACATCTCGCGCTCGAGGCGCTCGATCGTCGCCGGCGCGAGCTCGGCGAGCTCCGCCTTCAGGTCCATCAGCCGGTCGACGGCAAGAACGCCCGCGCCGCCGCCATTGGTCACGATGCCAACTCGGGCCCGCTCGAGACGCGGGAAGCGCGAAAGCGTCTCGGCGGCGATGAACAGCTCGCTCAGGCTCTTCACCCGCAGGATGCCGGCCCGTCGCAGCGCCGCATCCATCACATTGTCGGAGCCGGAGAGGGCGCCGGTATGCGTGAAGGCGGCCTTGGCCCCTGCGGGATGGCGTCCTGCCTTGACGGCGATGACGGGTTTCACGCGCGAAGCCGCGCGGGCGGCAGCCATGAACTTGCGGGGCTCGGTCACCGTCTCGAGATAGAGCAGGATGGCGCTGGTATTCGCGTCACCGGCGAGAAGATCGAGGTAATCACCCACGTCCACGTCGGCCATGTCGCCGAGTGAGACGATGTGCGAAAAGCCGATCTGCTCCTCCACTGCCCAGTCGATTAGGGAGGCCGTGATGGCGCCGGACTGGGACAGCAGGGCAAGCCCGCCAGCCACAGGCTGGAGATGGCCGAAGCTCGCATTGAGTTTCGCGGGCGGGACGATCAGGCCAATCGTGTTCGGCCCGAAAATGCGCAGGAGGTGGGGCTTGGCCGCGTCGAGCATGGCCTGCCGCAGGCCATTGGCGCGGGTGAGGCCCGCGGTAATGACAACGGCCGCGCGGCAGCCCTTCTCTCCGAGTTCGGCGATAAGGCCGGGCACGGTGGGCGCGGGCGTGGCGATCACTGCAAGCTCCGGCGCCGCCGGAAGATCGGCGACGGTGCGGTAGCACCGCCTGCCTTCGATCTCGTCATACTTCGGGTTGACCGACCAGATGTCTCCCTCGAAGCCGCCGTTAATGAGATTGCAGAGCACGGTGTAACCGACCGAACCCTTTCTCGTCGATGCACCGAGCACAGCGACGGATTTGGGATGAACAGCGTATTCAAGGTTACGGATGGTCATTCGTCATTCTCCGATATGCTGCAATCATGCCCGTTTCCGCCCGCAGGCCACTGGCGGGAAGCCTGCCCTCAGTGAGAAAGCAGGACCGGGAGCTGCAGGTTGTCCAGGATTCCCCTGGTCGCGCCGCCCAGGATGAACTGCCGCAGGCGCGAATGGCCGTAGGCGCCCATCACCAGCGTGTCCGCCCCGACGGCTTTTGCCTCGGCCTGCAGGGTCTCGCCGATGGCGCGACCCGCCGTGGTCGCGTAGTGCGCCTTTGCCTCAAGCCGACGACGGGTCAGGAAAGCCGCCAGCCGCTCGGCGCCTTTCGTGTCGGGAATGGCTTTTTCGTCGGTGACGAGGATGACGGTCGCCCTCGTCGCATTGCCGAACAGAGCCAGGGCATCGCCCACCGCGCGTGCGGCGACCCGGCTTCCATCCCAGGCAATGGCGATGTGGTTGAAGTCTTCCGGCGCCGTTTCGGGCAGCAGAAGCACCGGCCGGCCGGAATCGAAGATCAGGGCTTCCGTCGTTGCGCGGACGGTGCGGCTGAGCGGATCCCAGCCGACGAACGAGACATCGTGGTAGCGCGCCGCCGTGGCGATGACATTGCCGAACTCGGCCTCGATAGCCCGGGCCATCTCGGTCTCGCACGTGATACCGGCCTCGTCCGCGGCACTGGAAATGGTGCGGAGCAGTTCCTCGCCCCGCTTGCGGCTCAGCGCCTCGGCCTCCGCCGCAAGCTTGCGGACATCGACCAGCGCGCCGGAAAGCGCATTCGAGACGGCTGGAACCTGTACCTCCAGAGCTATCCCATGGAGCCGGGCCCCGATCAGGCGCGCGGCTTTTACGGCGCTCGCGACACTTCCGGCGCTGGTGGGGTCGGGATAGGTGATCAGCGGAAACAAGGCTTCAACAGGCATATGGTCCTCCCCTTCCTGGAATGAGACCGATCGGCGTGCAGGGTGAGTGGTATGCGCACCGGTTCGCGTGCAAGTGTCACATCAGGTCCTGCCGGGTTGAAACTCGGGCAAAGCGCGGCGTCTCGCGTTCACTTTGCCCCAATAACAAGACGAACGCCACAAGGCCGAGGTATGCGAATAGGGTCGCGGCGGAGATGAAGGTTGCCAGATCCGGCATGTCGCCCTCCCTTCTGAAGGTGCCACCTCACTTGATTGCATGAAATCATGCGCATGAAGCTTGATGCACCGGGCGAGCAGGACACTAGCCATTCGCTGCGTCGCCCTGCCTTGATCCGCATCAATGCGTCCGCGGACGGTCGATGCACAAGGTCGGCCGACAGCGAAGGGGATCGCAAATGCAAAGAGCAGGCGAACAGATGATTGGCACCGCACCACGGGGCCTCACGGCGCACCTGACGGAGTCGTTGCCGCGTTACACAAGCTATCCGACGGCGCCGCACTTTCACGCCGGTGTCGACGCGGGCGTCTTCCGCGGCTGGCTCGGGCAGGTCAAAGAGGGCGAGGACATCTCGCTCTACATTCACATTCCATTCTGCGACCGCCTGTGCTGGTTCTGCGCCTGTCATACCAAGATGACCAAGCGCTATGAGCCGGTGGCGACCTATCTCGAAACGCTGAAGCAGGAGATTGCTACCGTCGGCGAACTGGTGAAGGGTTCCCGCGTGCGCGCGCTGCACTTCGGCGGAGGCTCGCCCACGATCCTGAGGCCCGAGGACGTGGCGGCGCTCAACGCCACGCTCCGCGACGCCTTCGACTTTCTGCCGGATGCGGATATCAGCGTCGAGCTCGATCCTACGGACATTGACGAAGCGCGGCTCGACGCCTTCGCAGCCATCGGCATGACCCGCGCCAGCTTGGGCGTACAGGACTTCGCCCCGAAGGTGCAGAAGGCGATCAACCGCGAACAGGGCTTCGAGCTGACGAAAGCCGTGGTGGATGGCTGCCGTGCCCGTGGCGTGCGTTCGCTCAACCTCGATCTGCTCTATGGCTTGCCGTACCAGACGCTCGAAAGCCTGCAGGCGACGCTGGAACAGGCCCTGCAGCTTTCGCCGGACCGCATCGCGCAGTTCGGTTATGCGCATGTGCCGTGGTTCAAGAAGCACCAGACGATGATCGACGAGTCGGCCTTGCCCGGCCCGCAGGAGCGTTTCGCGCAGCAGCAGCTCGCCACGCGGCTCATTGTGGAGGCAGGCTACCAGCCTATCGGCCTCGACCATTTCGCCAAGCCCGACGATTCACTGGCCGAGGCAGCGCGAACCGGAAGGCTCCGCCGCAATTTCCAGGGTTATACGGACGACCGTTGCGAAACGCTGATTGGTCTCGGGCCCTCTTCCGTATCGCGCCTGCGCCAGGGCTATGCGCAGAACACGCCGGCCATCAATATCTACAGCAAGCAGGTGCAGGAAGGCGGCCTTGCCACCGCGCGCGGCATCGCGTTTTCTGACGAGGATCTGGCGCGGGGCTGGGTGATCGAGCGGCTGATGTGCGAGTTCGCCTTCTCGGCTGCTGAGGCAGAAGACCGCTTCGGCGAACTCGGACGCCAGATCGTTACGGAAGCCGAAGCCTTGACGAAAGAGAAAGACAGCCTTCTTGTCCGGAACGGCGACCTGTTCGGGATCCCGTCAGAGGCCCATGTGCTGGTGCGCGTCGTCGCCGCCCGATTTGACACTTATCTCGGAAAGGGCAACGCTCGTCACTCTGTGGCAGTATAGCGCCCGAATTTCCAGTGATTGTTGTCGAGCGGGGGCATGGCGTCAAAGACAACCGAGAAAGTGATCGAAGTCGCCAGGGCCATCGCGCCGCTCATGGTGGTGGTAGGTGTGCTGCAGGTCACGCTCGTCCATGCGCCGCTCGAGCTGTTTCTCCAGTTCATCGCCGGGGCTTTCCTGGCCGGCGTGGGAATGGTCCTGCTTCTCCTGGGTGTTGATCTGGGCATCCTGCCCATGGGCCGCTTCATCGGGGCGGAGCTGCCGCAGAAGGGATCGCTCGCCCTGATTCTGGCCGTGGCATTCGCCCTTGGATTTGCGACGACAGCCGCCGAGCCCGACGTGCTGGTGTTGGCCGGGCAGGCGGACGAGGCCTCCGGCGGCTCCATTCCGAAGATCGCCGTGCTCTACGTCATCGCGGGCGGTGTCGGTCTGTTCACCGCTTTGGGCAGTGCGCGCATCATTTTCGGCTGGCCGATAAAATATCTCGTCGTAGGAGCGTATCTGGCGATGCTGGTGCTGGCCCTGTTCACGCCGGATCAGTTTGTCGCCCTTTCCTTCGATGCGGGCAGCGTCACGACCGGCGTTCTCACCGCGCCGGTGTTGATAGCCATCGCCATGGGATTAAGCTCGGTGCTCGCCGGCCGCTCGGCCGTCGGTGACGGGTTCGGCATTTCAGGCCTTGTCTCGGTCGGGGCAATTCTCTCGGTACTGCTGATGGGGGTCCTGTGGAGCTGAACGGCACCGTCCTCGATCGGGTAGCGGAGACCGCTTTCAGCGTCGCGGTGGCGGTCGTGCCGCTGGCCGCACTTTTCATTCTCTTCCAGGTCTTCATGCTGAGACTTCCCCGCCGGGAAGTGATGGACATCTTGCGCGGCAGCCTGCTTGCTTCCGTGGGCCTTTTCCTCTTCCTGCTCGGAGTGAGCATCGGCTTTCTGCCGTTCGGCCGCGCGATCGGCCAGGCGATCGGGTCGGTCGAGGACTGGTGGTGGATCGTCGCCATCGGGCTCTTCCTCGGTTTCGTGACCACCTGGGGCGAGCCCGCGGTGCGCATCCTCGCCGATCAGGTGGACCAAGCCTCACAGGGAACGATCCCCGGAATTCTTGTGCTCTACGCGGTCTGCATCGGCGTTGCCGTGTGGGTGACGATGGGGTTCCTCCGCATCGTCCATGGCATCCCGATCCTCTACCTGCTGCTGCCGGGCTATGTCCTCGCGGTCCTGCTCATCTGGAGGAGCGACAGCGATTTCGTGGCCATAGCCATCGATGCGAGCGGGGTGGCGACGGGGCCTCTGGCAAACACCTTTCTGCTAGCGCTGGCGCTTGGTGCGTCGTCGGCGATGGAAAATCAGGATCCGGTCACGCACGGCCTGGGTCTGGTGGCGCTCATCGCTGTCGCGCCGATCATTTCGGTGACCGTGCTTGGCCTGCTGATCGGGCGGAAACGTCTAAAGGAGCAAAAACCATGAGTGAACAGGTGCTCGAGCCGTATCTGATCGTAAGCATCGTCCGCCGCGGATGGGGCGACACGATCCTGGAGGCCACGATGAACGCCGGCGCGCACGGGGGCACCGTTCTCATCGGACGCGGCATCGGGCGCAATGAGCAGCAACAGGTTTTCGGCATCAAGATCGAGCCGGAGAAGGAGGTCGTGCTCACCGTCGTCCCCGCGGTCATGAAGGACAGGGTACTGCGCGCGGCTGAAGAGGCCGGGGAACTCAACGCACCCGGCAAGGGACTGGCCTTCTGCCTGCCGCTGGAAAAGGTCGTAGGTGTCGTCCACCTGGTGCAGGACAATGGCGCGCGGGAAGGCGACGAGTAACCGCCGTATCATCACGTGTGTGGACTGGGCAGGGAAAAGCCGTCAGCCCTCCTCAGCCGCCATTCCCGACCGATGGGCGCGTTCGCCTAGGCTGAAATAGCCTTTCCGTTCCCCGTAGCGAACGCGAGCTTGGTCAGCTCGCGCACCCAGAGCACCGAACTTGCCACCACCGTGCAGAACAGCCAGTCGGACAGGCTTAGGCTCACCGTTGAAAAGGCCTTCTGCAGGACCGGCAGATAGATGACCGCCGCGTGCAGCAGGATCGAGAGAACGATCGCGCCCCAGAGCCAGCGGTTGCTGAAAAGGCCGGTAAAGGCGCTGCGCTCGTCGGAGCGGGCGTTGAAGACGTTGAAGAGCTGGAACAGCGTCAGCGTCGTGAAGGCCATGGTCTGGGCGTAGGGAACCGTTCCGGTGCCTTCGATCAGCCCGCCTGGCAGAGCGGCGTCGATCACGGCCAGCGTGCCCGCCGCCATGGTCGCGCCGACGATGAAGATGCCTACCCACATGCGGGGCGGGATCACGCCTTCACCGCGCGGGCGGGGCTGGCGCCTCATGAGGCCAGGGTGTGCCGGGTCCACGCCGAGGGCTAGGGCAGGGGCCCCATCGGTCACAAGGTTGATCCAGAGGATCTGGGTGGCGAGGAGCGGAAGGACGAGGCCCCCGTCGGCGTCGGTCAGGCCGATGAAGCCCGCCAGCAGCACGCCGAAGAACATCGTCATCACCTCGCCGATGTTGGAGGAAAGGAGATAGCGCAGGAACTTCCGGATGTTCGAGAAGATCGCCCGGCCCTCCTCCACTGCCGCGACGATGGTGGCGAAGTTGTCGTCCGCGAGCACGATGTCGGCCGCTTCCTTCGACACGTCCGTCCCGGTAATGCCCATGGCGATGCCGATGTCCGCGGCCTTGAGGGCAGGGGCATCGTTGATGCCGTCGCCGGTCATGGCGACGATGGCTCCCTGGCGCTGCAGGGACTGCACGATGCGTAGCTTGTGTGAGGGGTTGACGCGTGCGTAGACGGAGACCTCGCGCACCGTTCGATCGAACGTCTCGTCCGACATTCTTTCCAGCTCCGCGCCGGTGACGGCCCGGCGGTTGCCGGTGATGCCGAGTTCCGCCGCGATGACGGCCGCGGTGCGTGGGTGGTCACCGGTGATCATGATCGGGCGGATGCCAGCCGCCTTCGCGTCGGCGACAGCCTGTTTCGCCTCCTCGCGCGGCGGGTCCATCATGCCGATCAGGCCGAGGAAGACGAGATTGTTCTCGATCTCCTCCGGCGGGCAATCATCGGCTTCGGCGGCATCCACGCTGCGGAATGCAACGCCCAGGGTGCGCAACGCCTCGTCGGCGAGCGCCTCGTTGGCGGCCATGATGGCCGCCCGGCGCTCCTTGGTGAGAGGGCGCGTTTCCTCTCCCACGAGCTCATGGGAGCAGCGCGTCAGCAGCACGTCCGGGGCGCCCTTGGTGAAGGCCCGCAGCTGGCCGTCGCGGGTGGCAACTTCGTGCAGGGTGCTCATCAGCTTGCGCTCGGAGGAAAACGGAATCTCCGCAACACGACGGAAGCGGCGGTCGAGTTCGGCGCGCTCGAATCCGCTGTTCCATGCGGCGGCCGCCAGCGCTCCTTCGGTCGGATCGCCCTGCACGGACCAGCGGCCGTCGTGGTGTTTCTGGAGCACGGCGTTGTTGGCGCGTTCCGCGGCGATCAGGGCGCGGCTCAGCTCGGCCCGGAGCCGTTCGGGATCCGCGTCGCCGCGGGGGATGATTTCCGGCTCGTCCGAACCCGACATCCGGATTACGCCGCTGGCCGTCACGATCTTGCGGACGGTCATCTCGTTCTTCGTGAGCGTGCCCGTCTTGTCCGAGGCGATGACATTGGCGGAGCCGAGTGTCTCGACGGCTGCCAGGTGGCGCACGATGGCATTGCGGTTCGCCATGCGCAGGACGCCGATGGAAAGGACGGCAGTGACAATGGCCGGCAGCCCCTCCGGCACGGCAGCAACGGCGAGCGCCACGCCCAGGATCAGCACATCGAAGAAGCTCGCTGCTCCATCGATGTTGCCGACCATCACGATGGTCGCGATCATGATGACCGCGATGGCGACCACGACCTTGCCGAGCGTGCGGCCGACACGGTCGAGTTCCTCCTGCAGCGGCGTGCGTTCGGCCGGCGCCTGTTCAAGCATTCCGGCAATGCGGCCCATTTCGGTCTGCATCCCGGTCGCGGAGACAACAGCCTTCCCGCGTCCGTAGGAGACGGCCGTGCCGCTGAAAACCATGTTGTGCCGGTCGCCCAGCGTGGCGTCCCTGGGAACAGGGGCGGTGTGCTTTGTGACAGGCAGGCTTTCACCCGTCAGCGCGGCTTCCATCGTCTTGAGCGAGGTTGACACGATCAGTCTCGCATCGGCGGGGATGGTGTCTCCCTCTTCGAGCAGGATGATGTCGCCCGGCACGAGAAGGCTGGAGGGTATGCGCTTCTGTACGCCGTCGCGAATCACCGTCGCCTGGGGAGCGGACATGTTGCGCAGCGCGTGCACCGCCCGCTCCGCGCGCGCTTGCTGCACATAGCCCATAATTCCGTTTAGCAACACGATGACGAAGATGGCTATAGCTTCGTATGGCAGTGCAGACTCGCCCTCGACCACCCACAGCACCGCCGAAATCACACCGGCGATGATCAGCAGAACGACCAGGACATCGGTGAACTGTGCCAGGAACTTGCGCCAGGCCGGAATGGGCTTGGTTGACTCGAGCTGGTTGGGGCCGAACCGCGTGAGCCGGCTGGCGGCTTCGGCGTCGGACAGGCCGCATCTGGAATCCGATCCAAGGGCCGCGAGCACGTCCTCGAGGGTTTCGCGATGCGGTTCGATACCTGCCGATCCCTTTGGGTGATCATGTGCGCCGGCTTCCGGTCGCTGGGCGGTAAACGAATTCACGATCGTCCATGCTCCTGGAGCGGTTGTCTGACGGGCGGCGCCCGTGCTGCCCTGGCGCCGCCCGCATCTTGGTCTTCATCCATCGTACATTGTCACGATGGATGCGAAGCTGATCAATCGTAGTGGAGACAAAGTCTGCCGCGGTTGATTTTCATCAATGGTTTGGAGGGCGGCATCCTGCATGATCCGGCTGTCAGTCGACGACGGAAGGACGTCAACCGTCTGAAACCGTATTCGTTGGATGCGCGGCAACGATGCTTACCGACACGGCCAAACACTCGGGTTTCCCGGTATGGTTCGATGAACCGCGCTCCCGCTGTGCAAGAAGGCGCATTCAGACAAGTCCTGCCAGATGGCCGGGACGGCACGCATCCGTCCTGACGCCGGAGGTGCTCGGAGGGGTAAGAGCTGGTGTTTAAGGAAGCGAGGGACGTGTTTTCGAGGAACTGGCTGTGGATTGCCGTTCTGGCCGCTGCCGTCGTGGCGGGCTGGTTCCTTGTCCAGAGGCTGACCGAGCCGGAACTGCCGTCGTGGATCGCCGCGGGCAACGGACGCATCGAGGCCGTGTCCATCGACATCGCCTCGAAGACGGGCGGTCGGGTCCGTGAAATCCTCGTGGACGAGGGCGATACCGTCGAGCAAGATCAAATCCTCGCCTACATGGATACCCAGCAGCTTGAGGCACAGCTGCGCGAGGCCCAGGCGCAGCTGCAGCGTGGCAAGATTGCCCGGGAGGTGGCTGAAAGCAACATGACCCAGGCCGAGGCGGAATACTCGGCTGCCCAGGCTGTCATCGCCCAGCGCCAGGCGGAGCTTGAGACTGCGGAGCGCCAGCTCGAACGTTCCGAGCAGCTTGTTCGCACCAATGCCATTTCCCAGCAGACGCTCGATACCGACCGGGCAAGGGCGGCGAGTGCGCGCGCCGCGCTCGACGTTGCGCGGGCCCAGGCCGCTTCCGCCCAGGCGGCCATTGCCACTGCCAAGGCCAGCATCGTGGACGCGGACGCGGCCATCGAGGCGGCGGAGGCTGCCATCGAACGCATCCAGGTGGAGATCAACGACAGCGTGCTGCGCGCCCCGCGTGACGGGCGCATCCAGTACCGTGTGGCGCAGCCGGGCGAAGTGATCGCAAGCGGCGGCCGCGTGCTGAACCTGATCGACCTCAATGATGTCTACATGACGTTCTTCCTGCCGACGGTGCAGGCGGGACGTGTGGCGGTCGGCGCGGAGGCGCGGATCGTGCTCGACACGGCGCCCAACATTGCCGTGCCGGCCGAGGTCTCCTTCGTCTCGGATGTTGCACAGTTCACGCCGAAGACGGTCGAAACGAAAGAGGAGCGCCTGGACCTGATGTTCCGCGTGAAGGTTCGTGTCCCGCCGGAACTCCTCCAGAAATATGCCCGGTATGTGAAGCCGGGCATGCCTGGCATGGCCTATGTGAAGCTTGATCCGAACGCAGAGTGGCCGGAGTCGCTGCGCGCCGGTGTGCTGGAATGATCGCATCCGTTCAGCCTGAAGCGATAGAGTCATTCGCCGCACGGGTGCGCTCCGTCACCCATGTCTTCAGGAAGACGGTCGCCCTTGATGACGTCACGCTGGATTTCCCGGCGGGACGGATCGTCGGGCTGATCGGACCGGACGGTGTCGGCAAGTCGACCCTGCTTTCGCTGATCGCGGGCGCCCGCCGGATACAGAAGGGCGAAATCGAGGCTCTCGGGGCCGACATGCGCAGCGCGCGCCAGCGCAGCCGCGCAGGCCCGCGCATCGCCTACATGCCACAGGGCCTCGGCAAGAACCTCTACCCGACACTCTCCGTTTTCGAGAATGTCGATTTCTTCGGCCGCCTCTTCGGCCACGCCCGCGCGGAGCGCGAACGGCGCATCCATGAACTGTTGAAGGCGACGGGACTCGATCCGTTCCTCAATCGCCCTGCCGGGAAGCTGTCGGGCGGCATGAAGCAGAAGCTCGGCCTGTGCTGCGCGCTCATCCACGATCCGGACCTGCTCATCCTCGACGAGCCGACAACCGGCGTCGATCCGCTATCCCGCCAGCAGTTCTGGGAGCTTATCGACGGCATACGGCAGGACCGTCCCGAAATGGGCGTGATCGTCGCCACCGCGTATATGGATGAAGCGGCGGGATTTGACCATCTCGTCGCGATGTACGGCGGGCGCGTGCTCGCAACGGGAACGCCTGCCGAGCTGCAGGAACGTACCGGCACAAACACGCTGGACGATGCCTTCATCGAGCTGCTGCCGGAGGAAAAGCGAAAGCTTCACCGCAAGGTCGCGATTCCGCCGCGCCCCGAGGATGGCAGCGGCACGCCGGCCATCGAGGCGGATGGGCTGACCATGCGCTTCGGCAACTTCACCGCCGTCGACAACGTGAGCTTCAGCATCGCCAGGGGAGAGATCTTCGGCTTCCTTGGCTCCAACGGCTGTGGCAAGACCACGACCATGAAGATGTTGACCGGCTTTCTGCCGGCAAGCGAAGGCACGGCGAAGCTGTTCGGCCAGGAGGTTGATCCGCGCGATCTCGAGACGCGCCGGCGCGTCGGCTACATGACGCAGTCCTTCTCGCTCTACACCGAACTCACCGTCCGGCAGGACCTCGAGCTCCATGCACGCCTGTTCCAGATTCCCGAGGAGGAGATCCCCGCGCGCGTCGAGGAAATGGCGCGCCGATTCGAGCTGGTGGACATCATGGACCGGCTGCCGGATGCGTTGCCGCTCGGCGTGACCCAGCGCCTGTCGCTGGCCGTTGCGATGATCCACAAGCCCGAAATCCTCATCCTCGACGAGCCGACCTCCGGCGTGGACCCGATCGCACGTGACGCGCTCTGGCAAAGCTTCGTGGACCTGTCGCGCAACGACGGCGTGACCATCTTCATCTCCACCCATTTCATGAACGAGGCCGAGCGCTGCGACCGCATCTCGCTCATGCACGCGGGCAAAGTTCTGGTGTCGGACACGCCGGCCAACATCGTCCGGCAGCGGGGTGCGGCCAATCTCCAGGAGGCCTTCGTCTCCTGCCTCAAGGAGGCCATCGCGAATGAGGCGGGAAGCGGAGCGGTCAGCGTGGCAGACGAGCTGGAGGCGCTCCACGCCGTCGCCAGGCATCACGAACAGCCGAAGCCAAGGCGTTTCCTCGACCTGCGGCGGCTAGGCAGTTATGCGCTGCGCGAGTCGCTGGAGCTGTGGCGGGATCCCATCCGCGCCTCGTTCGCCTTCGTGGGCAGCCTTATTCTGCTGTTCGTGCTGGGTTACGGCATCAGCATGGACGTCGAGGACCTGCCCTTTGCCGTCCTTGATCGCGATCAGACCACCATCAGTCGCGATTACACGCTCGAAATCTCTGGGTCGCGCTATTTCACGGAAGAGCCACCCATCAGGGATCCGACCGATCTCGACAAGCGCATGAGCGAGGGCGAACTGAGCCTCGCCCTCGAGATCCCGCCCGGCTTCGCGCGGGATCACGCGGCGGGCCGTTCGGTGGAAATAGCCGCCTGGCTTGACGGCGCGATGCCGATGAGGGCGGAAACAGCGCAGGGCTACGTTCAGGGCCTGCACGCGCATTGGCTCACGCAGAAGGCACGGGAGCTCTATGGCGACCGGGCGCTCGCGAGCGCGTTCGAGCTCGAGACGCGCTTCCGTTACAATCCCAACCTGCAAAGCATCGTGGCAATCGTGCCGGCCGTTATCGGTGTCATCCTTCTCTTCATCCCCACCATGCTGGCCACGCTTGCGGTCGTGCGCGAAAAGGAAATGGGCTCGATCGTGAACCTCTACGTGACGCCGGTCTCCAGGCTAGAGTTCCTGCTAGGCAAGCAGATCCCCTACGTGGCGATGGCGATGCTCAATTTCGTGACGCTGCTGGTGTTCGCCGTTGTGGTGCAAGGCGTGCCGTTCACCGGCTCGCTTGCCGCCTACATGCTCGGCGGCTTCCTCTATGCCATTGCCGCGACGGGGCTTGGGCTTTTCATCTCCAGCTTCATGAACAGCCAGATCGCGGCGATCTTCCTCACAACCATAGCCTCCATGCTGCTTGCGGTGAGTTACTCCGGCCTGATCGATCCTGTGGCGGCGATGGAAGGCATTGGCGCAGCGATTGGTCACGTCAACCCAGCAACCCATTTCATCACGATTTCGCGTGGCGTCTTTGCCAAAGCTCTGGGTCTCAGAGACCTGGTCTGGTCCTTCCTGCCTCTGGCAGCGGCGGGACCGGTGCTGCTGATGCTGAGCGTGATGTTCCTTCGGAAGCAGGCGAAATGACGACGATACGGTTCTCGACCATATGGCGGTTGGGCATCAAGGAGCTTTGGGGCCTCCTGCGGACGCCTGCGCTTCTCGCCGTCATCGCCTTCTCCTTCTCGCTGCAGATCTACATTTCGGCGACGGCCACGCCGCTGACCCTCAACAAGGCGGCGATCGCGATCGTCGACGAAGATGTCTCGTCATTGTCGACGCGCATCGTGTCGGCCTTCTATCCGCCTTATTTCAGGCCGCCGACCATGATCACGCAGCAGGACATGAACAGACGGCTCGATGCGGGCATGGACACGTTCGCGCTGGTCATCCCGCCAAACTTCGAGCGCGACCTGCTGGCAGGAAAGGCGCCTGCGCTCCAGCTCAACGTCGATGCGACACGCGTGTCACAGGCTTTCACCGGAGCGGGATATGTCCAGGCGATCGTCTCGGGCGAGGTGAACGAGTTCCTGCAGCGCCACCGCGGCACTGATACGCCCACCGTCGATCTTGTGCTGCGCGCCCGTTTCAATCCGGAACTCAATCCGGGCTGGTTCAGCGGCATGATGGAAGTCATCAACAATGTCTCGCTGCTTTCGGTGATCCTGGTGGGTGCAGCGCTGATCCGCGAACGGGAACGGGGAACGATCGAGCATCTGCTGGTGATGCCGGTCACTTCCACTGAGATCATGGTTTCCAAGATCTGGCCGATGGCGCTTGTCGTGATGATCGCTGTCCTGTTCGCCATGACGGCTGTCATCCAGGCGTGGCTCCACATTCCGGTGGCCGGTTCCCTGTGGCTTCTGATGGTGGGCGTCGCTGTTCAGCTCTTCTGCACGGCCTCGCTTGGCATTCTGCTGGCGACGATCGCGGGGTCCATGCCACAGTTCGGCCTGCTGCTGATGCTGGTGCTGTTTCCGCTGCAGATCCTGGCCGGCGGGATGACGCCGATCGAAAGCATGCCGGACTTCCTGCAGACAGTCATGTCATTTACGTCCGACACGCATTTCATCCAGTTCGCGCAGGCGGTCCTGTTTCGCGGCGCGGGGCTCGATGCCGTGTGGCATCAGCTGGTGATCATGCTGGCGATCGGTTCTGCCCTGTTTGTCATCGCGCTTTGGCGCTTCCGGGCTTCCATCAGGTAAGGGCGTTCGGGGGAGAAGGCGGCCGCTTCACCGCCGGGAGCCGGAAAAGAAGAAGGGCGGCGCAGTGGCCGCTCTTTGCCATTGGCCGAAGAAACCCGCACGGCTCATCGCGCGGCCACGATGGCCTCGGCGATCGCCTCAAGCGAAAGGCCGGCGAGATCGCGGTCGAGCGTTCCCACCAGGCGCTGCTCCAGCGCGTCGTGAAAGTTGCGGCGCATTTCGCCCAACGTGCGGGGATCAGCCACGAGGTACAGTTTCTCGAAGGCGCCCTTGATGGCCTGCCCGTTCAGGTATTCGGCCGCTGCGGCGGCAAAGGCGTCCTCGTCCAGGCGATCGCTGTCGGGATTGGAAGCCTTGTTGATGTGACGGACGCCCGATCCTCCCTTCACCGGCTCGATATCGGGAGCGGGCAGCGGTACCAGCTCGATGCGGGGCTCGTGGCCCTTGTTGCGGAACATCCGCAGCTTTTCGCCATCGACCACGGCGACGATCGTTCCGGTCGGCAGGATCATTTCAGTCCTCTTTCCTTGCGTTGCTCGAGGCCTCCGCCTTGGACTCGTGGCCACTGCATCCCATGCGGAAGACCTGCGACCAGTAAATGGCCGGGCCGGGCGCACCGCGTTGACGAAAGTCAACGCATCGCTGGAAGCCCCCCGAAATGCTATCATGGTGCTTGCAGGGACAGGATATCCGCGATGATCGCCTCCGGCTGCCGGGCGGCATTCACGCGGTGCCAGGTGATGTCGCCGGTGTCGACCATCATCTGACGCGCCAGCACATCGACCGTCGCATCGGACGGACCGCCCTGCCGCTGCCGCACCCTCTCCTTGAGCACGTCCTCCGGCACGTCCAGCCACACGCCGAGGAAGGGTAGCTTCCGCTTCCGCATCGCGTGTTCGATGCGCTCCCGGTTTTCCGGGCGCTGGAAAACGGCGTCTGCGACCACGGGGGCGCTGCCTTCGAGAATGGTTTCCGCGCGCCGGGCCATCTCCCCATAAACCCTTTCTGAGACTTCCGGACGGTAGGCCTCAGGCGGCAGCCTGGTCTCAGCCGGAACGCCATGGAGAGCCTTGCGGATGCGGTCGCTCTCGATGATCCGTGCGCCGGGCGCAACGCCGATGCGGGGCGCGAGTGCTTCGGCGATCACCGTCTTGCCCGACCCGCTCAGCCCTCCGATGGCGATGAGGCGAGGGGAGAGAACGGCGAGCTGGCTGCGGGCGAGGTCAAAGTAGCTGCGGGCCCGTTGGCTGAGTTCCCCCGAAGGATCGCCCGCTTCTTCGGCCTGCGTTGCGGTCACATGGGCGCGGACCGAGGCACGGATCGCCATCAGGAACGGCAGGAGCGCGAACCCGTTTTCATTGTCCGTTTCGTCGAAGTAGCGGTTGGCGACCAGATTGGCGAGATCCACATGTCCGCGATGCGTCAGGTCCATCAGCAGGAAGGCGAGGTCGTAGAGCACGTCCACGGTCGCAAGCTGCTCGTTGAACTCGATGCAGTCGAACAGGAGCGGGCGTCCCTCGAAGACGCAGATGTTGCGCAGATGCAGGTCGCCGTGGCAGCGCCGCACCTTTCCGGCTTCTTCACGGCGGTTGAGCACGTCCGCATGACGGAACAGACTGGTGCGCAGCTGATGGTCGAGCGCATCCACTTCGGCGGAGATGAAAAGGTTGGTGCGGTCAAAGCTCGCCCGGTTAATGTCCAGCACGTCCACGAGATTGGAAGTGCCTGTCCCCGCCCGGACAATGGGGGCGTTCTCATGGAAGCGGGCGATCATCGACGCCGTGTCCGCCATCAGCTGTGGCGTGAGCTGTCCGGCGTCGGCCATCCGGTCCATGATCTGAGCCTGATCGAAGCGGCGCATTTCGACGATGGCATCCACGAGTTCGCCATCGCCGTTGAATGACAGCTGGCCGTCTGTGTCGAGGATAATGCGCCGGACGCCGAGATAGAGATCGGGGGCCGTCAGGCGGTTGAGCTCCACTTCTCTGCGGCACGCCGCGTATCGCAGCTCCGGCGTTGAGAAATCGGCATAGGGCAGCTTGACGGCGCGCTTCAGTTTGAAGGCCCGGTCGCCGGCGAGAAAGATGCGGGAAATGTGGGTGTTGATCGTTTCGACCGAGGCGCCCAGCTCCCGCGCGAGCGCCTCGATCAGAAAGGCCACTACCCGCTGCTGCATGTCGGACATGACGAAGTTCCGTTTGATGGCGGCGGAGACCGCGACGGATCGAGGATCGTCCTCTGCCGCTCGATACAGGACCGCGCCGGATTGCCCGGCGCAATCCATCGGTTTGATCGGGAAACGTCAGCGGGCCAGGAAGACGGGCAGCGGCGGATTGTCGAGCATCGACCGCGTGACGCCGCCGAAGATGCGCTGGCGCATCCTGGAATGACCATAGGCGCCCATGACGAGCATGTCCGCGGCCACATCCACGGCATGCTGGCGAAGGATGTCCTCGACGGGACGACCCTGGCTCGGCAGGCGGTCGACGGTGACCTTGGCGCCGTGCTTGGCCAGGTATGTCGCAATGTCGGCGCCGGGCTCGAAGCCGTGATCGCGCTCGCCCTGCTCCGGATCGACGAGGGCCACGTGGACCGACTCCGCTCCAGCCAGCAGTTCGATGGCCGCCGAAACAGCCTTGGAGGCTTCGATGCGTGCGTTCCAGGCTACCAGAATGCGCTTCGGTTTCAGCGTCGGCCTGGCGCCCTCGGGAATGACAAGCAGGGGCTTTCCGGCGCGGAACAGTGCTCCTTCAACCACCTTCTCCTTCATCAGCGGATGGGCGAGCAGGTCCGGCCCGAGCAGAACCAGGTCGGTGTACTTTGCGCGCTGGCCGATGACGTCGTCCACCCAGCCCTCTTCCTCGTAGATCGTGGAGATGTCGGACGAAACATCCTTTTGGGCGAGCTTTTCCCGGAGCTCGGCTGCGAACTTTTGCAGATTGGCGATCTCGGCTCTGCGCTCTTCATGCCAGGCGTCCGAAATCTCTGCTGCATATCGGCCGATGGGCGGCGGCGCGGCAACTGCAGTGGCAAGGACGGCCAGGTGCGCTTCCGCGTCCTGACACAGAGAAACAGCCAGATCCAGCCTGGGATCGGGAACATCAGGGCCCGTGACGGCGAGAATGACTTTGAACGGCATGGAAGCACCTCCTTGCAGCTTGCTTGCCTGCAGAGTTGATCCACGATGGACGCTCGGCATTGAGCGGGATCAAGAGTCTTTCGACTTTCCTCCCTGCCGCAGATTATTTCGCCGGTTGTCCTCTGGACAGTCCCAATTTCGAGGGTGCCGTCACGCCGGCATGCGCGGTACGCTGGAGAGAAGCTTCCTTGTGTAGGGATGCTGCGGATTGGCGAGAATATCGGCCGTGCGGCCTGCCTCCACGATCCGGCCCTTCTCCAGGATGACGATCTCTTCGCAGAGTGCGGCGACGACGCCGAGGTCGTGCGAGACGAACAGGATGGTGATCGCCTGCGACAGCTCCTTCAGCAGTTCGACGATGCGGATGCGGGTGGAAAGGTCGAGCGCGCTCACCGCCTCGTCCGCCAGCACCAGCTGCGGCCTGGCCACGATGGCGCGCGCCAGCGCGATGCGTTGGCGCTGGCCGCCGGAGAACTCGTGGGGGTAGCGCGAGATGGCGTCAGCTGGCAGTCCTACGTCCGCAAGCGCCTGCACAATCGCCGCATGGTGGTCGCCCGGGATCCTCAGCGCGCGCAGCGGTTCTGCGATGATGGATTCAACCTTCTGCCGCGGATCGAGCGAAGAATAGGGATCCTGAAAGACAGCCTGCACGGCGCGGCGGTAGCGGCGCATGAATTCGCGGTCACGCAGGTTGAGCGTTTCTCCCTCGAAGCGGATCGTGCCGCCGGAGGGCTTTTCGAGCCCGAGCAGCAGTTTGAGGATGGTGGACTTGCCCGATCCGGACTCGCCCACGAGCCCGAGGTTGACGCCCTTCTTCACGGTGAAGGAGACATCGTGCAGAACCGGTTTGCGGCCGTAGCTGAATGCGACCGATTCGACGGAGATCAGCGTCATCGCACGGGCTCTCCCAGCGCGCGGTCGAAGGCCGCCGCGGCCTCAACCAGCATCTTCGTGTACTCATGTTGTGGAGCGGAGAACACGGCCCGCACCGGTCCCTGTTCGACAATTTCCCCTCGCCGCAGGACGGTCACTTCTTCCACCACCTTCGCCACCACCGGCAGGTCGTGGCTGATGAAGAGCAGCGCCATGCCTTCCTCGCGGACAAGTGTGGAGAGAAGTTCGAGGATTTCCGCCTGCGTGGTGACATCGAGCGCGGTCGTCGGCTCGTCGGCGATCAGCAGTTTCGGGCGGCAGGCGAGGGCCATGGCAATCGCCACGCGCTGGCGCTGGCCGCCGGAAACCTGAAACGGGTAGGAATTCGCGATCCGGTCGATGTCCGGCAGCGCGACGCGTTCGAGGTAGTGGCGTACCTCGGCGGCGATCTCCTGCCGGCTTGCGGACCTGCCCTCGCGGCGGTGGCGCCGCGCGATGGGCTCGGCTACCTGCCGGCCGATCTTCATCAGCGGGTCGAGCGCAGTCAACGGCTCCTGGAACACGAACGCGGCCGCGCTGCCGCGCAGCGGCCTCAGCTGCTGGTCTGCCGCGCCAATGACCTGAACACCGTCGAGCAGAATGGAGCCTTTCGCCTTCAGCCCCGGCGGCAGCAGGCCGACTACGGCGAAGGCCGTCAGCGACTTGCCGGAACCGGATTCGCCAATCAGTCCGACACGTGCGCCGTGCTCGATGGTGAGCGAAACATCCTTCACCAACACCTGGCCGCCTGCACGGATGGTGAGACTGTCGATCTTGAGCAGACTCATCGGCGCCCCCTCCGCGTCGGATCGCCAATGTCGCGCAGGCCGTCTGCCAGCAGGTTCATGCCGATCACGAGCGAGACCAGCGCGATGCCCGGCGCCACCGCGCCGAAGGGAGCGGTGTAGACCGTGCCCTGCGCCTCCTGCAGCAACCGCCCCCACGAGGCGTTGGGCGGCGGCGCGCCAAGCCCGAGGTAGGAGAGGGAGGCTTCCGCGATGATCGCGATGCCGAACTGCAGCGCGAAATTCACCGACAGGGTTGGCCAGATGTTTGGCAGCACATGGCGGAAGACGATGCTGAGCCAGGACGAGCCGGCCGTGCGGGCGGCTGTGATGTAGTCCATCGCCAGCACACGCTTAGCGAGAATGCGGGTGAGCCGCCCCACGATCGCCGAAATGGCGATGCCAAGCGCAAGGATTGCCGAGAAGAGGCTCGCCGTTTCAGTTGCCGCCACCACCAGCATGGCGAGCAGCAGCGTCGGAAAGGCAATCAGGATATCGAAGGTCGCGGCCAGCATGTCATCCAGCGTGCGCGTTGCGAAGGCGGCAAGAACGCCGAGCGTGACACCAATGAGCGCTGCAATGGCGACGGCGCCCGCGCCGACGGTCAGTGCAATGCGCGAGCCGATCATGATCTGGGTGAAGAGGTCGCGGCCCAGACGGTCCGTGCCGGCCCAGTGCTCCCAGGAGGGGGGTGCCAGCCGCCCGCCGGTCATGGCCGTCGGGTCATAGGGGGTCCAGAACAGCGTAAGGATGCCGACAAGGAGATGCAGGCCGACCAGGATCAGGCCGACGGCAAGGGTCAGCGAACGGGCTGTGCGGCGTGCGGACGAAGGTGCCTTGAGCTCGACAAGGTCTGTCATGGCCTGTTCCCCGAGCGTTCGCGCAGGCGCGGGTCGATCAGCCGCTGGGCGAGATCGGCAAGGAAGCCGATGAGCAGCACCAGCAGCGTGGAGATGAAGAGCACGCCCTGGATGTTGGGATAGTCGCGCTGTTCGATGGCGAGCAGCAGCATGGAACCGAGGCCTGGCAACGCGAAGACGCGCTCCACCACCACCGCGCCGAGCAGCGTGGTGGCAAGCTCGATGCCGAGGATGGAGACGACCGGGACCGCTCCGTTACGGACGCCGTGACGCACCAGCGCTTCGCCAAAGCCCGAGCCCATGGCGCGGGCCGTGCGCAGGTAGTCGCTGCCCAGCACATCCTGCGTGGCGGATCGCACGTAGCGCAGTAGCGAGGCGGACATCACGATGGCGATGGTGATGATGGGCAGAAAGAGGTTGCGGAGCGCCGCAAGCGGCGCGCCCCAGCCCTGCGGAGGGAAGCCCCCCGAGGGAAACAGTCGCAGGTTTACGGCGAAGACCGTGACCAGAAGGATGCCGACCCAGAAAACGGGAATGGCAATGCCAAGCTGCGAAATGACGGAAATGGCCGCGCCATACCAGCGGTCCGCCCTCACCGCGGCGATAATGCCGAGCGGCACGGCGACGACGATGGCGAGCAGGAAGGAAAGAACGGTCAGCGGCAGTGTCACGGCAAGCCGCGCCATGATCTCGTCGAGCACCGGCACGCGACTGACGAAGGACGTGCCGAGGTCGAACCGCGCGAGGCTCGAGATGAAATGGACGAACTGCTGCGCGAGCGGCAGGTCGGAACCCACCTGCCGCCGAGCGGCTGCGATCTGCGCCTCGTCGGCCCCTACGGAGAGGAGGGCATTGGCCGGATCTCCGGGCAGGAGCCGCAGCAGGACGAACAGGACGATGCAGGCAGCCAGCAGCGAGAAGGCCAGAATGGCAAGCCGACGAAGAATGTAAGCTAGGATAGCTCCCTCCTTCCGCAGCTTGCCCGGTCCGGCTTACTGCGCGCGCTTCACGATGGCGTAGGCGAAGAACTGCGAGTTCAGCCCGTTGACGGGATACCCGCTCACCGACGCGCTCGATACCACGATCTGCGGATAGAGATAAAGCCAGGTGCTGGCCGCATCCTCAGCGATGATGCGATAGCGGACGGGTTTATCCATCCGTGCAATCATCTCGACGATGCGTTTCCGCAGGCTTCAAGAGAAACGCTCGAGTATGGCGGGCATTCCGAGGCCGGCCTTCTCAGCGACAGTTTCCAGCTCCTTCCTGGCGATTCCAGAGCTCACCCCGAGATGGATCAGCACTGAAGAAATGCCGAAACGCTGGGCGCCGAAGATATCATGTTCCATGCTGTCACCGATGGCAACGATTCGATCCTTCGGTGGCGCACCACAGATCCGGTAAGCATACTCATACATTGCCCGGTGAGGTTTGCCGACCCAGGAAACCGTGCCGCCGAGCGCCTCGTAGATCTTGGCTATGCTGCCTGCGGCTGGAGCGAGGCCCTGGGGCGTCAGCATCATGATGTCGGGATTGGTGCAAATCGCCGGCACGCCGGCTTCGGCCGCGGGTCGCAGCATCTCCCGGTATGTGTCGAGGCTGATGCGGTGGGCCTGGCTGCCGGAAATGACGATGAGGTCCGCATGGTCCGCCGTTTCGACGGCCTCGAGCCCTAGCCTGTCTGCGAGGAAGGTGTCTCCGTCACGCGATATGGTGAAGCATCGGGTGCGGGGCGAAAGCGGCAAATTCAACGCACCCCTCATCAGGAGATCGACCGCCACTTCGCCGGAGGTGACAAATTGATCGAAAGAGTCTTTCGGGAAGCCGATCTTCACGAAGCGTCTGGCGTTAGCTTCAGCGGACTTTCCGGAGTTTGACAGGATGACCACCTGCTTGCCGGCGGCCCGGATGCGTTGCAAGGCTTCCGCGGCGCCGGGGTAGGGCGCAACGCCGTCGTGCAGCGTTCCGAACTGGTCAAGGAAAAAGACATCGAAGGACTTGATGAGGCTGGAAAGTGGCACGTTCTTCATCATTGGCGCAGGACCCTCCAGGCCAGAAGAGCGGTGCCAACGGCCGCCTCGGTTGAAAGCGCAGGAAGGAAGGGAACGCCCAACCTTTTCTGGCGTATCCGGGCCCACGCCTCGTTCGCCGCGCCTCCGCCCACGCTGCGCACGGACCTGAGAGCAGGCGCCCCCAGCGCCTCGAGGCGCCGGTAACCCTGATCCTCCACAGCGGCAATGCCCTCCAGCAGTGCCTGGAAGAAGGTTGCATTGTCCGCGGGCCGGGGCTCCAACCGGGGCGGCAAGGCCGGATCGTTGACGGGGAAACGCTCGCCGGGGCCCAGCAGCGGATAGTAGTCGAGACCGGTTGGACGGTCCGGCTCGAGCCTCGCTGTCAGCGCCGGCAGGTCCCTGTCTTCGAAGAAGTGGCGGATCACTGCGCCTCCCGTGTTCGACGCGCCGCCGGCAAGCCACATGCCCGCTATGCGATGGCTGTAGACACCGTAGGCAGGGGCGTCGATCCGCCGGTCGGACAGGAGTTTCAGCACAAGCGTGGATCCAAGTGCCGTGACGCCATCACCCGGCTCGCTCGCGCCCGTGGCAAGGAATGAGGCGCAGCCATCCGTTGTTCCGTTAACGATGACTGCCGACGGAGGCAGGCCCAGCGCTACAGCCTGTTCACCGACAGGTCCGATCACGCTTCCGGCAGGCTTCACCTCCGGCAGGACCTCGAGGCCCAGGCCCGATTCCTGGATCCATTCAGGCCATGTTCCGGTTTCGAGGTCGTATCCGGTCTTGAGAGCGTTGTTCTCGTCGCTGGTGATGGAAGCGCCAAGCCGTATGGCGATCCAGTCGGCCTGATGAACGATGTGCCGCGCACCATGTTTCCGCGCAAGATAAACTGCCCGTGCAAGCGCTGAATAGGGACCGCGTGCGGTGCTGCTTTCCGGCACCAGTGCGTCGAGCCGGGACACGATTGCGGGATCGGGACAGGTCTCGTCATACATAAGCGCGCGGCCGCGCGGGATCAGCGATGAATCAAGCGCAAGCACGGTGCCGGATGTGCCGTCCACTGAGACCGCTGCGACGAGATTCAGATCGACTTGCCCGGCCAGAGTTCCAAAGCACTCCTCCACGCAACTCCACCAGGCGGCGGGGCTGTGCCGTTCCTCGCGCCTGGTAAAACCCTTTGCCGCAAAGCCCTTCATACGGCCTTCGCTGTCGACGGCCGCGATGCGAACGCCCGAAGTACCGATATCAATCCCCAGGGCAAGGGCTGTGTGGGTCTGGCTCTGCATCGCCTAACGTTCCGGGCGGTCAAGTTTTTGGCGGTATTGCTCGGCTTCCCAGTGGAGCAGTTCGCGCTCTTCGCTGCGCCCCAGATATTCGATCGGTGCCCGCGGATCGATGCGAAGCGCCACCTCGGTAAGGCAGCGCGCCATGACCAAGCCGCCGGAGGACAGCGTTTCCGATACAAGAACCCCGCGACCGGGGACGAGAATCAGCTTTGGTGCGCCATTACCGCCGCCAGATTTCGTGGCTGCAACATCCGACCCGCTATTCATGACGCCAAGCGCGGTCCCCAGAAAGATCACGTGGTCGGGGTAAAGAGAGCCGGCGCGCGCAATCCGGAAGGCAGCGGAATCGAGGGCCACGGCATGTATAGCCTCATCCTCAGGAAGACAGTATCCGGGCAAAACAATGGAGGAGAGGTAGTCGAGGTCGGGGCGCGGCGTGCGCCGCGGCTCTATTCGGAGCGCGGAGGTGACGGCTTCGATCTTTTCGTCCACTTCGTCCACACTCTCGCCTGCAATGATGATGCCGTGGTTGCGAAGGACAAGGACATCCGGTCTTTCCGATGCCACTTGCGCTATTGCATGTGCCAGCGGAACGCCTGGTCTGCGGTACGGGATCATGGCCCACCGGAGATGAGGCACTGACTGCATTCGCGCCCCGACCAAGGCCTCGGCATCCGATCGCACGGCATGAGCAATGGTGTTCACGCAGTGGAAATGGACAACGACGGCCTGCGGCAGCACCGCGTGCACACTGGTCTCTATGGAGGGGCGCAGCCGGGTTTCGTTGAGGCTTTCCACTACGAAGTCCGTGATGGAGGTTTCAACCCTCCCGTCATCCGCCTGGAGGGCGGCCACCAGCGGCTCGACCGCGACGGGCACAAAGATTTCCCGATCCTTGGCCTCGGCAAGCCAGGTACCCGAGGCTTTCACCCACATGATGCCGCCGGACTTGACGGAGGTGTTGCCGCCCGCGCCCTGGGTGCGCGTGATGTCCCTGCCAAGCCTTGCCGACAGGTTTCTAAGCGCGGGGAGCATTGACGCTTTGGTCACAGTTTCCTCCGAAGGGCACCCGCTGGATGGCGGTTCCGCTAGCTATCACATGATGATTGAGTTTCGTCAACCGTGAGCAAAGTTGCTTGCTATGCGCCGCCCATTCTGATTATATCTGATCAAGGACGCGCGAAAAGACGCGGGGAGGAACAGGCTGGTGAGCGACAGTGATCGCCACAGAGTTATCCGGGAACTGTTGAAGGAACGCCCGTTTGCCTCGGTGCGGGACCTTCAGAAGGTGCTCGGTGTTTCGGCCGCAACCGTCCGGCGCGACATTGAGAAACTCCACGAGACTGGCTTGGCCCGTAAGGTCTATGGCGGCATTTCGGCGGCTGAAGGATATGCCGCGGGCTACGCCTCCGCCCGTCCCTACAACGAGAACCGAGACATCGCCGTTGATGCCAAGCAGGCCATTGCCCGGGTGGCGGAAAACCTTGTTGCAGACGGGGATTCCATTATCGTTCACGCTGGGTCTACCTGTTATTACCTCGGCATACGACTGGCCCGCCGGAACCTGCGTATCTACACGAATTCCATGCCGCTCGCTTCCTATCTGGGTGAGCACGGCACGTGCCAGCTTACTGTCGCGGGCGGCGAGCTGCACCGCGAGCCCGGCATTATCCATTCTCTGCAGTCTTCCTCGCCAGGCTTCTTCGCTTCAAAGTTCTTTCTGGGCACGCAGGGCATCAGCAACGAAGGCATTCTCGAATCCCATCCGCTTCTTGTGAAAGTGATCCGGGATCTGAGCGAATGCGCGGACGAGATTGTGGTGCTGGCGGACAGTCGAAAGTTTTCGCTCCGGCCACGTCATGTCGTGCTGCCGCTTCCGCGCATCAGCACGCTGGTGACGGACGAGGGAATTTCGGACAAGAATGCCCAGATGATCGAGAGTGCAGGCATCCGGCTGATGATCGCGAGAAGGGCGGGGGACGAGGCATGATCGCGCCGGTTGCAGTGTTCGACCTCGGAAAGACGAACTCCAAGATGTTTGTCTTTTCTCCAGAGGGGGAGATCCTCGACGAGCAGCGTGAGGCCCCGGCGTGGCGGAACCATGAGGGTTTCCGCGTGCTCGATGACGCGAGGCTGGAGAGCTGGATGCGAGCTGCGCTCGGCAAGGCAGTTACCGAATACGGCGTCGAAGGCGTGATGGTTTCCGGTCACGGGTGCACCTTCGCCCTCGTCTCGGGCGACCGCCTCACCTATCCGATCCTGGATTATGAACAGGAGCCGCCGGAGGATATTGCGGCAAAAATCGACGCGTTAATTCCGTCATTTTCCGAAACCTATTCACCGCGCCTGCCGATGGGTTTCAACTTTGGCCGGCACATTCTTTGGCTGGAAAATGTCAGACCGGATGTGCTGGAGGCATCGCAATACATCCTGGGATATCCGCAGTTCTGGACCTGGCGGTTTTCCGGAACGGCCGTGTCGGAGCGCTCCTATCTCGGCTGCCATTCGCATCTGTGGGCACCGCTGCGGAACGATTTCTCTTCTCTGGTTGACCAACGCGGCTGGCGCGAAAAGATGCCGCCCTTTGTGCGGGCGGGCGAAGTGGTGGGTGACACCCGTATCGCGCTGCCAGCAGGAGAGGCGCGCACTCTGGCGGTCCACAACGCGGTACACGACTCCAATTCGTCGCTCTACTGCTATCGGGCTGCGGGCCACGATTCCTTCACGCTGATCTCCAGCGGCACCTGGGTCGTCATCTTCAACAGTGAATGCCCGTTTTCCCTGCTGGACGAGGAGCGCGACATGCTGGCCAATGTGAGCGTGGACGGCGCGCCGGTACCCACGATCCGCTTCATGGGCGGGCGTGAGTTCGACACAATCCGCGAAGGTGCATCCCCGCGGGTGAGCCGCGAAAGCCTTCAGGCCGTGATCGACCGCAGGCTGTTCGCGCTGCCAAGTTTCGCACCTGGTGGACCTTCGCAGGAAACGCGAGGTGAGATCACGGGAGCGATCGGCTCGGATGTCGAGCGCGCTGCCTTGGCGCTGCTCTACGTAACGCTGATGAGCGACTATTGTCTTGACCTTATCGGTTCCCGCAACACCATCATCGTCGACGGCGGGCTGGTGAAGACGGGTGCCTATGCAGAGGTGCTGGCCCAGCTCCGGCCGGAGCAGAAGGTGCTGTCCAGCGACAACCCCGAGGGGTCGGCGGTTGGTGCTGCAGCGCTTGCTTTCGAGGCGCTGGGTGGAAAGCCAAGGCCGGTCGAATGCAGCGTTACGGTTCCTTCCGAACTTCGCGGCCTTGTCGAATACCGCGCCGAGTGGCGCGACAAGGTCGAGGAGCGGCGGCAAAAGGCAAGGAGTCGCTCATGAACGCGCTAAACGAGAATCTCGCGACCAGGCAGGGGGCCTTTTCCGTCACTGCGCGGGCGACCGCTCCGGTGCTTGAAATGCGCAATATAAGCAAGACCTTCGGAGCAATTCAGGCGCTAAAGAATGTCTCCTTCACCGTTTACCCGGGCGAACTGCACGCGCTCATGGGCGAGAATGGTGCGGGAAAATCCACGCTGATGAAGGTCCTCTCCGGCGCCTACACGGCAGATCCCGGCGGCGAGATTATTGTCGGCGGTGAGCCGATGCCGACAGGCAATCCGAAGCTGGCCAAGGCAAGGGGAATTGCCGTCATCTATCAGGAGCTGTCGCTCGCGCCAAACCTCACCGTCGCCCAAAACATGTTCCTGGGCAGCGAGCCCTCCCGCTACGGCACGGTCGATCGCCGTGCGATGGTGAAGGCGTCCGGACCAATTCTTGAACGTCTGGGAGTGCATTTTTCCCCGACGACGCTGGTGGGCACACTGTCGCTGGGCGAGCGCCAGCTGGTGGAGATCGCCCGCGCCCTCAGCGCCGATGCGCGGATCATTGTCATGGATGAGCCGACGACCTCGCTGACAACGCGGGAGACGGAAAAGCTCTTCGAGGTGATCCATAACCTCAAGAAGGAAGGTATCGCCGTCATCTACATCAGCCACCGGATGGAAGAGATCTATCGCCTGGCGGACCGCTGCAGCGTGCTGCGCGACGGCACCTATGTGGGCACGCTTGAGCGCGAGGAGCTGTCTGCCTCGCGGCTGGTCTCCATGATGGTGGGGCGGGACCTTTCCTCCTTCTATCGCAAGCAGCACTACACGCCGAAGAGTGGCGAGATCATTCTTTCGGTGCGCAACGTGGGGGACGGCAAGCGGGTCCACGATTGCTCCTTTGATGTCTACCGCGGCGAGGTGCTTGGCATTGCCGGCCTCGTTGGTTCCGGGCGGACGGAGCTGGCGCGCCTGATCTACGGCGCGGATAAGCGAACCTCGGGAACCATTATTCTCAACGGCAAGGAGCTGTCGATCAGTTCACCGCGCGAGGCCCTGGACCAGGGCGTGGCCTATCTCACGGAAGACCGCAAGGTGTTGGGCCTGTTCCTCGACATGTCCATCGCCGAGAACGTAAGTGTCAGCGTGCTAAGGAAGGATGCCCGCAAGGGTGGTCTCATCGACTTCAAGGCCATGGCGCGGCGTGCGGCCCAGGCGATTGAATCCCTGTCCATCAGAGCGCATAGCGCTGCGATGAAGGCTGGCGCGCTGTCGGGCGGGAACCAGCAGAAGGTACTGCTGGCGCGTCTGCTGGAGACCAAGCCCAAGGTCATCATTCTCGACGAACCGACGCGCGGCGTGGATGTGGGGGCCAAATCTGAAATCTACCGGCTGATCGACGAACTCGCCCGCGGTGGCATCGCGATTGTCATCATCTCCAGCGAGCTTCCAGAGATCGTCGGCGTGGCTGACCGGACGCTGGTGATGCGTGAGGGCAGGATCGCTGGCGAGGTGGCGGCGAGCGCAACCGAGCCGATTGACCAGGAGGCCGTCATGGCCCTGTCCACGGGCGCCGCGAGCCTTCAGGAACGCGTGCCGGCGGCATGATCGTGAAACGCAAAGGCAAGATCGAGAAAAGGCGATGACTGACGCTGTTGTCCAGACCCAGAGAGACCGACAGCTCCGGCTTCGGATGCTGATCTCCGCTCTCGGCATGCTGCCGGTTCTGCTGCTGCTGGTGATCGGCTTCCAGCTGCTTTCGGGCCGCTTCCTGACGCTAAATAATCTGTCGATCGTCATGCAGCAGGCCTCGATCAACATCGTGCTCGCCGCCGGCATGACCTTCGTGATCCTCACGGGCGGAATCGACCTGTCGGTCGGCTCGGTGCTGGCAGCCTCGGCGATGATCGCGGTCATCGTCTCACTTTTCCCAGACTGGGGCATGCTGGGCATTCTCGCAGCACTAGCAATGGGTCTTGCATGCGGCTTCATCAACGGAGCGCTCATCGCCTATCTGCGATTACCGCCGTTCATTGTGACACTGGGTTCTCTCACGGCCGTGCGCGGCGTTGCCCGCCTTCTCGGCAACGACACCACGGTGTTCAACCCGTCGCTGCCCTTTGCCTTTATCGGCAATGGCACATTGTTTGGCGTGCCTTGGCTGGCAATCATAGCCATCTCGGTGGTTCTGGTATCGTGGTTCATCCTGCGGCGGACGGTGCTAGGCACCTGGATTTATGCCGTGGGCGGCAACATGGAGGCGGCACGGCTAACTGGCATCAAGGTGTCGCTTGTACTGCTCTTCGTCTACTCGATGTCCGGCCTCCTGTCCGGCCTTGGCGGTGCCATGTCGGCGGCGCGCCTGTTCGCGGCCAACGGGCTGCAGCTTGGCCAAGCCTATGAGCTCGATGCCATCGCGGCTGTCATTCTCGGTGGCACGAGCTTCGTGGGGGGAGTCGGTTCCATTTGGGGCACGCTGATCGGCGCCCTCATCATAGCTGTGCTGTCCAATGGCCTCATCCTCGTGGGGGTCTCGGACATCTGGCAGTACATTATCAAGGGATTGGTCATCATCGCGGCCGTGGCGCTGGATCGCTACCGGCTCCAGGGAGTGAGTAGGACGTGATTGATGATCCAACACCGGTTCACGACCGGTGAGTCAGCGCCATCCGGCGTAAAACGGAGGAAGAGGAGGAGCAACAATGACGAGGATGAAAAGGCTGCTTTGCGGCGCCGCACTCGCGTCCATGATGGCGGGTTCGGCCGTGGCGAAAGACTTGAACAGCATCGGCATCTCTGTGGGCCTGCTGGGCAACCCCTTCTTCGTGGCCACGATCAAGGGCATCGAGGACCGCGCCAAGGAGATCAACCCGGACGTGAAGATCACGTCGGTCTCGGCCGACTACGACCTGAACAAGCAGGTATCCCAGATCGACAGCTTCATCGCGGCTGGCGTCGATATCATCATGCTCAACGCAGTGGATGCGAGTGCCATTGCGCCGGCTGTGAAGAAAGCTCAGGATGCCGGCATTGTCGTCGCCGCCTTTGACGTGTCCGCGCCCGGCGCCGATGTCACGGTCATGACCAACAACGTGAAGGCTGGCGAGATCGCCTGTCAGTACATCGTTGACCAGCTCAACGGCCAGGGCAATGTCATCATCATCAACGGTCCGCAGTCGTCGTCCATCATTGACCGCGTGAAGGGCTGCAAGAGCGTGTTCGAGAAACACTCGGGCATCAACATTCTGTCGGATGATCAGAACGGCAAGGCCTCCCGCGAGGGCGGTCTGGACGTGATGCAGAGCCTGCTGACCCGCTTTGACGACGTGGATGCTGTCTTTGCGATCAACGACCCGACAGCAATCGGCGCCGAGCTTGCGGCGCGCCAGCTCAATCGTACCGAGTTCTTCATCACCGCTGTGGACGGGGCTCCGGACATCGAAGAGGCGTTGAAGACCGGCACCTCGATGATCAAGGCATCGGCCTCGCAGGATCCTTACGTGATGGCCGGTATGGCGCTGGAGCTGGGCTACAAGGTGCTCCAGGGCGAGAAGCCCGAGCAGGACACCGTGCTGCTCGATCCGCAGCTGATCACCGCGGAGAACGTGAACGAGTACAAGGGTTGGACCGCTGCCCGCTGAAGCTTGACCTGCCATCGCGCAGCCGGAGTCTTCCGGCTGCGCCTTTCATTTGAAGATGGGCTTTTTCCGCCTTTGCGGGAACGGTCCGGTCCGTGGGGTAGCAGCGGCGGCAGCCGCAGTCCCCGAACGCGAGAGGTTGCCATGACCAAACTCGGCATTCACTCCTTTGTCTGGAGCGCTAGCTCGTCGCGCAACGAAATCGAGAGCGTTCTGTCCCGCACCAAGGAAGCCGGTTTCGATCTTATCGAATTCTCCTATCTTGACCCAACCGCCGTCGACATGCCGTGGCTGGCACGAAGGCTTGAGGAATATGGGCTTGCGGTGGCCATCAGCATGGGGTTGCCGCGCGACGGCGACATTTCCAGTGCCGATCCGGACATCCAGAAGAATGGCGTGGCCATTCTTGACCGAGCTGTCGCGCTCACCCGTGATCTCGGGGGCACCAAACTCGGCGGCATCCTGAGTTCGGCCCATGGCTATACGCCGGAGGCGCCGACACCGGATGCCTGGGACCGCAGTGTCTCCAATCTTGCCAGGGTGGCCGAGCGGGCCAAGGCGGCGGGTGTCACGCTCAATCTCGAGATAGTCAACCGCTTCGAAAGCAACCTGCTCAACACTGCAGCTCAGGGCCTGGCATACATCAGGGACACGGGCGCCTCGAATGTGTTCCTCCACCTCGATACGTTCCACATGAACATCGAGGAGGCGGACCTGGGACTGGCGCTGCGGAACGCCGCCGACAAGGTGGGCTATGTCCACATAGGCGAAAGCCACCGGGGTTATCTCGGTACCGGCAGCATCGACTTCGCAGCCGTGTTCGATGCGCTCGTGGCTATCGGCTACGATGACTACATCACCTTCGAATCCTTCTCTTCGGAAATTGTAGATGAGGATCTTTCACTGAAGGCGGCCATCTGGCGCAACCTTTGGACCGATAACGTGGATCTGGCGCGGCATGCGCGCAGTTTCATTTCGCTGGGCATGGAGACCGCGCGGCGCAAGGCGGAGCTGGTGCGGCGGGAGCACCGGCCCTCATAGAGCCTGTGATCCTGCGGAGGGGAAAAGGGCGAGCCGCTGGCCCGCCCTTTCGTCATATTAGGTGGCCGTCTATTGCGCGCGCTTCACGATGTCGTAGGCGAAGAACTGCGAGTTCAGCCCATTGACGGGATACCCGCTCACCGACGCGCTCGATACCACGATCTGCGGATAGAGATAAAGCCAGGTGCTGGCCGCGTCCTCAGCGATGATGCGGTTGGCTTCCTTGAGCTTCTCCACCTGCTCTTCCTCGGTGGCGCTGGCCTCGGCCGAGGCGATCAGGTCCACGACCTGCGGATTGTTGTAGCCCCAGTAGAAGTTCGGGTTGCCGTAGAAGACGATGTCGCGATGGTTCACGTGCTCCTGCAGCGTCGCCTCGAAGTCGCGCGCCTGGTAGATCTTCGTGTACCACTCGTTGGCGGTGATGATGTTGATGTTCACCTTGATGCCGACCTTGGCGAGCTCGCTCTGAACGAACTGCGCGACGATCGGGTGCGGATCGTAGTTCGGGGTATCCAGCGTAAAGGTGAAGCCATCGGCATAGCCGGCCTCGGCCAGCAGCTGCCTGGCGCTCTCGGGGTCATACGGATCGACACCGGTAAGGTCGATGTACCACGGGTCGGTCGGCGGCACGAACGAGCCGATCAGCGTGCCATACTCACCCCAGATGGACTTGAGCAGCTGTTCGCGGTTGATCGCGCGGGTGATGGCCTTGCGGACCTTCGTGTTGCTGAAGGGTTCGATGCGGTCGTTGAAGGCAAGCACTTCCTTGGTCGTGGACGCGCCCTCAGATACGGTGAAGGCCGGGTTGTCCGTAAACTGGGCGAGCGAATCCGGGCTCTGGACGCTGGTGATGATGTCCACTGCGTCGGTGAGCAGGGCGTTGTTGAGCGCCGTCGCCTCCGTGAAGTAGTTGAACGTCACGCCGCCGTTCTTCGGCTTCTCGCCCCAGTAGTTCTCAAAGGGGACAAGGCTGATGCTGGAGCCACGGCGCCAGGTGTCGAGCTTGTAGGGGCCGGTGCCGTCGGCGGCCGAGGTGATGTTGCCGGCCGCATCGTTTACGATCCAGACGTAGGTGAGATTGTAGGGCAGCGAGATCGAGCGGCTTTTAAGGCGGATCACGACCGTCTGGTCGTCCGGCGTCTCGATGCTCTCGATATTGGAGAGACTGCTCTTGCGCGAGCTCTTGGAGGTCTCCGCTGTCACGCGCTCGATGCTGTACTTGACGTCAGCCGAGGTCAGCGGGTCGCCGGAATGGAAGGTCACGTTCGGCTGCAGTTTGATGGTGTAGGTCAGGCCATCGTCGCTGACCGAATATTCGGCCGCAAGCTTGGGCTTCACGGAGCCGTCGTCCTGCAGTTGGAACAGGCCCTCGTAGACATTGCCGTTGAAAGCCTCGTTGATGCCCTGGCCAGCACCGGCGGTGTTGTCGAGATTCTGCGGCTCGTAGAGCGAGCCGATTCGGATGATGGCGTTCGGATCTGCGTCCTGCGCCCGGACCTCGGCGGTGCCCGAGAGCACCAGCATCAGGGCCGTGGCGATGCCGGCACCCCAGCCAGCCCACTTCTGCTTTACGGTCATCTTGTTGTTCTCCTCATGCCTGTTCGTTGCGCCGGGCGATTGTTGCTGGCGCCAGACGATTTGGCGTGAATGTAGACGTTTCCAACGGGACCGGCGAAGAAAACTATTTTACGAAATCAATGGTCACAGCAATATCATTTCATGCAAGGACGAGCCGCTAGAATGGATTTTGGCGTAGACAAGGCCTCCCGGCCTTGTTGCGCCTTTGCCCCTGACGCTCTATCTGGAAGGAGGGGAAGGTTGCGTGCATCATTCGCAGCTTGCGCCGGTCAGTGAAACTTTTGTTGGGCGTGTCATGGTCAATATCGTGAAGAGATCCAGTGTGGTGGAAGCCCTCCTGCCGGGACAGGGGCAGGGGAAGGTTGTGGCGCGGTCGACGGGCGCGAGCATCGATATCGCCGGTGGGGTGCGTGACGGTGGCATGACACCTCTTGAAATGATGGACGCCGCGCTGGCTGGCTGCCTCGTGCTGAGCGTCAGGATCGCCGCCCGCAATCTTGGCTGGCAGGATCGGCTGGTTTCCGTGAAGGTGGATGTGCGCCATGAAAAGGCGCTTGATCAGCCGTCGCGGGTGGCGAGGTTCGATTGCCTCTTCGCGATCAAGGGCGATTTTTCGGAAGAGGAACGGCAGAAGCTGATCGACGAGGCGCACCATCTCTGTACCGTCGGCAACACGCTGACGAGCAACGTCGAGATCCGCGACGTGACGGACATTCCGGAGGACGCATAACAGTCCAACGGAAGCGTGTGAACGCGCCAGCCGAAAACCAATCGAAGAATTGCATCTGGCGCTGACGCCCGGATGCCTCGTGGTCGTCACGGTGCCCATGGCTGCAGGCCGCGCCTCATCATCCCTTCTTCCGCGCCTGGATTGGTCAGCTATTGCTCCGGGAGCCGGGGCGTCCTGGTGTCTCTCCCGCCGCAGGCCTAAGGCATGTGCCAGATAATGCGTTGTCGGATGCGCGCTACCGAAAGCTCTTGCGCTCGGAAGTACTGAGCCTAAATTTATAATGTAACTTTTTTCAACTTGCTGGATTTACGGTGTCTCTGGCGCAGACTGTGCCCGGGACAGGCTTATTCTGCACATGAAATTTATGGTGTCGCTTCTGTTCGCAAAGATCTTCTTGCTTATGTTTGATCGGCGTCAATGAAGGAAAGTGTCATGAGAGCTCTTCTGTTGATGCTGGTTGATCGCTTGCAACGGGACACAAGCTGGTTGGCCAGCCCTCTGAGTGCTTTTGTGGCTGGGTTCCGCAGTCACGTTCGGCAGAAGGATCCGCGGCATCGAAGCATGTGAGCCGCCGCTGAGGCCGATGGTCGGTGCCCGGATCATTGCGGCAATCTCTGACCAAAGGAGAAGACCCATGTTGGGCAATAAACTCCCGATTTCCAAGAACACCGATCCTGCCAAGGTTGACGATTGGTCGCCCTTTGAAAACCTGCGCCGGGAGATCGACCGGCTGTTCGACGAGTGGAGACTTCCGTCGCGCTTTCTAGGCTTTGACGTGCCTCGTTTGTCGAATGTTGCGGGCACCCTCGTTCCGGCAACGGATATCGCCGAGAAGGATGATTGCTACGAAATCACGGCCGAACTTCCGGGCCTGGACGAGAAGGACGTCGAAGTCAGCCTTGCGAACGGTACTCTGACGATCAAGGGTGAGAAGTCGGAGAACAAGGAAGAGAAGCAGAAGGGTTACTACCTGTCGGAGCGCCGTTACGGCTCGTTCCAGCGCAGCTTCCGCATTCCCGAAGGCGTCGATGCCGACAAGATCGAGGCAAGCTTCGCCAAGGGCGTCCTGACGGTAAAGCTGCCGAAGACGGCTGAAGCCAAAGCCGAAAAGAAGATCGCCATCAACGCAGGTTGATGGGCATGTGCAAAGTCGCACTGCACCGGCGCGCGAACTTGCGCGCCGATGCTTTTTTTGATGCGAACCTTTTGTGTCCAGCCATTGCAGGGCCGGCTATCCGTCCGTACTCGCGTCGGCAGCCTGATGCGCAATCATGTTGTGTATTGTTCAGGATTATCGTATTTTTAGATTCTGCCATTTATTTTATTTATAGGCCATTATCTCAGTATATTCCAGATCCAGGACTGTGATATATTATAAACTATTTCACTATCAAAAATTGTTGCCATTGAAAAAGCTTCATTTGTTATGAATACGTATAATTGCGTAAGGATACGGCACAATTTCGGAGCTGGGCATCTTCAGTATAGATAACCCGACAAACACGGAGGGTTGTCAAATGCTCGCATCTGAAATTCCTGGTGTTTCCACTGCACATGGTCACAAGTTCCGCAATCCGAATGTGGCTGCTGTTCGTCCCGAAAGGGACCTGCCGGCACCGGTTTTCTTTCGGGCTGGATCAGAGATCTATGCTGAGGGCGATGCCTGCGGGAAGCTCTATCGGGTGGCATTCGGATGCGTGCGTGTCTACCGCCTGCTGTCGGACGGCCGGCGCCAGATCTCCGCGTTCCATCTGCCGGGCGAGGTCTTCGGCTTCGAGGCCGGCAAGGAGCGCCGCTTTTTTGCAGAAGCCGTCTGTGACAGCGGGATCCAGATCCTTTCGACCGGATCCGGCTCCGAGGAGATGGCAAACGAACTGCTGCCCATGGCGCTTCAGTGCCTGCTGCGTGCAGAAGACCATCTCATGATGCTCGGCCGGCAGAACGCCATGGAGAGGATTGCCAGCTTCCTCCTGGAAATGGCCGAGCAGCAGGGCGAACAGTCCCACATCGAACTTCCGATGACGCGGTCTGACATCGCCGACTATCTCGGCCTGACGATCGAAACGGTTTCCCGCGCCTTCTCGACGCTGAAGCGGCGCGGCGTCATCCGGCTGACCGGACTGCGCGGCGTCGACATCGTGCAGCGCCAGGCGCTGACGGCCATGGCCTGCCACTAAGGCCTCTTGCTGCCATTACTGCTCTGCCGAAAGCGCGGATGGTCTCCAGGGCACCAGACGTTCCGGCGATGGGTCTTCGCATTCGACGCGGGAAATGCTCCGGCCGTTTCTGCTTCCGTTGACGCGCGAAGCTGTGTCTTGAGCAGGGAGCGGGGAACGGCCTAGGATCGTCTCAGTTTGCTGTGAACATGCGCTCGAAGGAGGACGCGCCATGGCGGAGACGATCGCATTCATCGGGCTTGGCAACATGGGCTGCCCGATGGCTGCCAATCTGGTTAAAGGCGGCTATCGGGTGACGGGTTTCGATCTGTCGCCCACGGCCTGCGCAGACGCCCGGGAGAAAGGCATCAAGACCGCGACGTCTGCGCCGGAGGCCGTGAGTGATGCCGATGTCGTTATCACCATGCTTCCGGCCGGGCGGCACGTTCTTGCCGTCTGGCGGGAGATCGTGCCGGCCATGAAGGATGGCGCGCTTCTCATAGACAGTTCCACGCTCGATGTCGGCAGCGCCCGCCAGGCGCACGAAATGGCTGCGGCGGCGAACCGCGGGCTCGCGTCCTTGGATGCGCCGGTGTCAGGTGGCGTGGGCGGCGCCACAGCCGGCACGCTCACCTTCATGTGCGGCGGAACGGGGGAAGCCTTCGCGCGGGCCAGGCCGGTTCTTGAGAAGATGGGTGCGAAGATCGTCCATTGCGGCGACGCCGGAGCAGGGCAGGCAGCCAAGATCTGCAACAACATGATCCTCGGGATTTCCATGATAGGCGTCGCGGAGGCCTTCGTCTTGGCCGAGAAGCTGGGCCTCTCGCATCAGGCCCTGTTCGATGTGGCGTCCACTTCGTCCGGCCAGTGCTGGTCGCTGACCTCCTACTGCCCCGTGCCGGGCCCCGTTCCATCCTCACCGGCGAACAACGGCTACAAGCCAGGCTTTGCAGCTGCGCTGATGCTGAAGGATCTGCGGCTCGCGCAGGAGGCGGCAAACGCCACCGGCGCCACGACGCCGCTTGGCGCCGAGGCGGCGCAGCTTTACTCGCTGTTCGCTGCAGCCGGGCACGCCAGCGAGGACTTCTCCGGAATCATCAATTTTCTAAGGGGTGGAGGCAAGGACTGATGTCCTATTCGACTATACTGGTGGAAACGCGTGGCAAGGTGGGGCTCATCACACTCAACCGCCCGGAGGCGCTCAATGCGCTCAACTCGGAGCTTCTGCGGGAGATGAATGAGGTGCTGGACGGGTTCGACCGCGATCCGTCCATCGGCTGCATTGTCATCACGGGTTCGCAGAAGGCTTTTGCCGCTGGCGCGGACATCAAGGAGATGGCGAACATCACCTATCCCGGCACCTATCTCGACGACTATTTCGCGGGATGGGATCGCGTGGCTTCGCGCCGCAAGCCGATGATCGCAGCGGTTGCCGGCTATGCGCTGGGAGGCGGCTGCGAGCTTGCGATGATGTGTGACTTCATCATTGCCGCCGACAACGCCAGGTTCGGCCAGCCGGAGATCAAGCTTGGCGTCATGCCCGGCATGGGCGGAACGCAGCGCCTCACGCGCCTGATCGGGCGGGCGAAGGCCATGGAGATGTGCCTGACCGGCCGGATGATGGATACGGAGGAAGCGGAGCGCAGCGGGTCTCGTCGCGCGCGTGGTGCCGCTTGCCAATCTGCTCGACGACGCCATCAAGACTGCCGAGACCATCGCCTCCATGTCTCTTCCGATCGCCATGATGACGAAGGAGGCCGTCCACCGGGCTGACGAGGTTTCGCTGTCGGAGGGGGTGCGTTTCGAGCGTCGCGTGTTTCATTCCATGTTCGCCACGCAGGACCAGAAGGAAGGCATGGCAGCCTTCATCGAGAAGCGGCAGGCCGAGTTCAAGAACGGCTAGCGCGGTCGGGGGCGCCAGTTGCCGGCGCCCGGCCGAGTCTCGTTCATGCGGGTTCCCCAAGCCTATGCCGTGATCTCGGGCTCCACCAGACGCGCCAGGTTGCGCAATGACTCCTGCCAGCCGAGATAGCAGGCCTCCGGCGGAACGGCATCCGGTATACCGGACTGGACGATTTCGAGCTCCGTGCCCACCGAAACCTTCTTCAAGGTTACAGTGACTTCCATGGCGCCGGGCAGGTTCGGATCGTCGAATTTGTCCGTGTAGCGGATGCGCTCGCCGGGCGAGAGCTCCAGGAACTCGCCCCCGAAGGACTCGGCCTGGGAGGTCGTGAAATTGCGGAATGACATTCGGAACGTGCCTTTTATCGTCGGCTCGAATTGCTGGACGGTGCAGGTGAAGCCGTTGGGCGGGAGCCATTTGGCAACCGCGTCGGCCTCCACAAAGGCGCGGTAGACCTTTTCCGGGCTGGCGGTGAGAACGCGGTGCAGGCGTACGGTGCTGGGCATCGGGATCCTCCTTCCTGAGTTGGTTGGACCAAGGACGGATGGGATGCGGTGCATCCGACATCATGAAGTCCCGATTGTCTCGATCCGCCCGAAGGCGGTTCGGCGGGAGTGTCGTCTGGGCACTGCTGGCTGTCGCCAGACTGTTGCAGCCCCATGAGGGAACCGGCGCCATCCTTGCGGGTTCTTCCGAGAATAGAAGGAGGGCCATATGACGGTCATTCGTGACAAGGCCACGCCCGCACGCCAAGCCGCCCAGACCCGTGGTCGCATCCAGAAGGGTCTCGATGGCGACAAGGTCCCCGGCTTCGATCCCGCAGCCGCGCCGCTGGAAACGGACGCTGAAGCGGGGGGGTCTTCAGATCCGTTGCCACCGGAAACCCCATCGGACACGCCCCGGACCAACCGGGATGCTCATGCCTCGTCCCATGCCGAGGCCATGCGACCGATCGAAGGGGCTGTCCAGCCGCGTGCCGTGAGCGTATGGTGGTTTCTGCTGGCCATTGTCGCAATTGGAGTAGCTTTCGGGCTGCTGTTCTTGCGAACCTGACGGCGACCGACGGATCGGAGAACTAGGTGGTCCGGCCGGTGCCGGGCCGGCATTTCTCTATGCCAATGACTGTATGTTGACATAAAGATGTCTTTATGTGAAAAGCCCAAGAGCCCGTCACATAAGGAATTGTCATGCCGCAGGAACCGTCTTTGCTGGATAATCTTCTCGGTCCAGTCGCCAGGCCCGATGGCGCGGAGGTGCTTGCGGCCCTGACCGCGGCAGCGCGGGAGCGCATCCTGATTCTCGATGGCGCGATGGGCACCCAGATCCAGGGCCTGGGTTTCGACGAGGAACATTTCCGGGGCTCGCGCTTCATCAATTGTGAGTGTCACCAGAAGGGCAACAACGACCTTCTGATCCTGTCGCAGCCCTCGGCGATTGAAGAGATCCATTACAAGTATGCCATCGCCGGCGCGGACATCCTTGAAACCAACACTTTTTCCTCGACCCGGGTTGCTCAGGCGGATTACGGGATGGAGGATGCCGTCTACGACCTCAACCGCGAGGGCGCGAGGCTCGCGCGCCGCGCGGCGTTGCGCGCCCAGCGCGAGGACGGCAAGCGCCGCTTCGTGGCCGGTGCCATTGGTCCTACCAATCGCACGGCGTCCATTTCGCCTGACGTGAACAACCCCGGCTTTCGCGCCATTTCCTTTGACGAGCTGCGCCTTGCGTATGGCGAGCAGATTCGCGGCCTGGTCGATGGCGGCGCGGACATCATCCTGATCGAGACGATCTTCGACACGTTGAACGCCAAGGCGGCCATTTTCGCCTGCGAGGAGGTGTTTGCGGAAAAGGGTGTCCGTCTGCCGCTGATGATCTCCGGCACGATCACGGATCTGTCCGGCCGCACGCTCTCCGGCCAGACGCCGACGGCATTCTGGTATTCGATCCGCCACGCGAAGCCTTTTACGGTGGGACTCAACTGCGCCCTCGGCGCTGCCGCCATGCGTCCGCACATCGCGGAGCTCGCGAGCGTTGCCGATACCTTCATCTGCGCCTATCCGAACGCGGGCCTTCCGAACGCATTCGGCAAGTATGACGAGACGCCGGAGATGATGGCCGCCCAGCTGCGCGACTTTGCGCAGGAGGGGCTGGTCAACGTGGTGGGCGGCTGCTGCGGCTCGACGCCGGAACACATTGCCATGATCGCCGAGGCGGTGCGCGGTCTTGCCCCGCGCAAGCCGGTTGAGCCCCGCCCGCTGCTGATGCTCTCCGGCCTTGAGCCGTTCACACTGACGGAAGACATTCCCTTCGTGAACGTCGGCGAGCGCACGAACGTCACCGGTTCCGCCAAGTTTCGCAAACTGATCACCGCCGGCGACTATGCGGCTGCGCTCGACGTGGCCCGCGACCAGGTGGAGAACGGCGCACAGGTCATCGACGTCAACATGGACGAGGGCCTGATCGACTCCAAGAAGGCGATGGTGGAGTTCCTTAACCTCATCGCCGCTGAGCCCGACATCGCCCGTGTGCCGATCATGATCGACTCCTCCAAGTGGGAGGTGATTGAAGCCGGCCTGAAGTGCGTGCAAGGCAAGGCGATCGTCAATTCCATCTCGCTCAAGGAAGGCGAAGAAGCATTCCTGCATCACGCGCGGCTCTGCCGCATGTATGGCGCCGCGGTTGTCGTCATGGCTTTCGACGAGAAGGGCCAGGCCGACACCAGGCAGCGCAAGGTGGAAATCTGCACCCGCGCATACAAGCTGCTGACGGAGAAGGTGGGCTTTCCGCCGGAAGACATCATCTTCGACCCGAACATCTTTGCGGTCGCGACCGGTATCGAGGAACACGACAACTACGGCGTGGACTTCATCGAGGCGGCGGCCGAGATCCGCAAGTCCCTGCCGCACGTTCACGTCTCTGGTGGTGTATCGAACCTGAGCTTCTCCTTCCGTGGCAACGAGCCAGTGCGGCAGGCGATGCACTCGGTGTTCCTGTATCACGCCATCCAGGCGGGCATGGATATGGGCATCGTCAACGCCGGGCAGCTGGTTGTCTATGACACGATCGACCCGGAGCTGCGCGAGGCTTGTGAGGACGTCGTGCTCAACCGCAAGCCGAAGGCCGGCGGCACGGCGACCGAGCGCCTCCTGGAGCTTGCCGAACGGTACAAGGGTTCCGCCAGCAAGGAGAGCAAGGAAAAGGATCTCTCCTGGCGCGAGTGGCCGGTCGAGAAGCGGCTTGAGCACGCACTGGTCAATGGCATCACCGAGTTCATCGAGGTGGACACCGAAGAGGCCCGCCAGAAGGCCAAGCGCCCCCTCGACGTGATCGAGGGCCCGCTGATGGCCGGCATGAACGTGGTCGGTGACTTGTTCGGCTCGGGCAAGATGTTCCTGCCGCAGGTGGTGAAGTCCGCCCGCGTGATGAAGCAGGCCGTGGCCGTCCTCCTGCCCTACATGGAGGCGGAGAAGCTTGCCAACCAGACCGGTGGCGAACGCCAGTCCGCAGGCAAGGTCCTGCTCGCGACGGTGAAGGGCGACGTGCACGATATTGGCAAGAACATCGTCGGCGTCGTGCTCGCCTGCAACAATTACGAGATCATCGACCTTGGCGTCATGGTCCCGGCGACCAAGATCCTGCAGACGGCGAAGGAAGAGAAGGTCGACATCATCGGTCTTTCCGGACTCATCACGCCGTCGCTTGACGAGATGGTGCATGTGGCTTCCGAGATGGAGCGTGAGGGCTTCGACATTCCGCTGCTAATCGGCGGCGCCACCACCAGCCGCGTCCATACCGCGGTGAAGATCCATCCGGCCTATAGCCGCTGCCAGGCTGTTCACGTCAACGACGCGAGCCGCGCGGTGGCCGTGGTCTCCTCGCTGCTGTCGGATGCCCGCAACGAGTTCATCGAGTCCGTCCGTGCCGAGTACAAGCGGGTGGCGGAGGCGCATGAACGGGCCGAGGCGGACAAGCAGCGCGTGCCGATCGAGAAAGCGCGCGCCAATGCCTACAAGATCGACTGGGCGAACTATGAGCCGCCGGTTCCCTCTTTCCTTGGCACGAGGACCTTCGAGACCTGGGATCTGTCCGAGCTGGCCCGCTACATCGACTGGACGCCCTTCTTCCAGGCCTGGGAGATGCGCGGCCGTTATCCGCAGATTCTCGAGGACGAGAAGCAGGGGGAAGCCGCCCGGCAGCTTTTCGAGGACGCGCAGGCGATGCTCCAGAAGATCATCGAGGAGAAGTGGTTCGCGCCGAAGGCCGTGGTCGGCTTCTGGCCCGCGAACGCGGTCGGTGACGACATTCGCGTCTTCACCGACGAGAGCCGCGGCCAGGAGCTTGGGACCTTCTTCACGCTTCGCCAGCAGTTGAGCCGCCGCGACGGCAAGCCGAACCTGGCGCTCGCCGACTTCATCGCCCCGCTGGAGAGCGGCAAGCGCGATTACATCGGCGGTTTCGTGGTGACCGCGGGCATCGAGGAAGTCGCCATCGCCGAGCGATTTGAGCGCGCGAACGACGACTACAGCTCGATCATGGTCAAAGCGCTGGCCGACCGCTTCGCCGAGGCTTTCGCAGAGCGCATGCACGAATATGTGCGCAAGGAGCTCTGGGGCTATGCGCCGGACGAAAACCTGACCAACGACGAGCTGATTGCCGAAGCGTACAAGGGTATCCGCCCTGCCCCCGGCTACCCGGCTCAGCCGGATCATACCGAGAAGGTCACGCTGTTCCGGCTACTCGATGCGGAGTCCAAGGCAGGCGTGAAGCTCACCGAGAGCATGGCCATGTGGCCGGGCTCCTCGGTCTCGGGTCTCTATCTCTCGCATCCGGAGAGCTACTATTTCGGCGTCGCCAAGGTGGAGCGCGACCAGGTGGAGGACTATGCCCGTCGCAAGGGCATGGCGATCGAAGAGGTCGAGCGCTGGCTCGGTCCGATCCTCAATTACGTCCCGGCGGCCTACGACAAGGCGGCCGAGTAACCGACCAAAGAAATCAGACCGCGTTGCTGATGGCAGCGCGGCCGTCTCCCGCGAACGCCTACTCGACGGCGCGTGGTTGGCGGGCGCCTGCCCTCGCCTCTCGCCAGAGGATCACCAGGTTCGAGAGGATCACCAGCACGCCGCCGATCCATACGTTGAGCGTCGGCCAGTCGCTCCAGATGAACCAGCCGAAGGCCGTCGCCCAGATGATGCCGCTGTAGTTGAAGGTCGTCACCACGTTGGCCGGTGCGTTCTTGTAGGCGATGGACAGGCAGAGTTGTGCCAGCGCGCCGCAGAGACCGATGGCGATCAGCAACGGAACCTGCTCCATGGTGGGCATGGTGAAGATGAACGGCATCGGCACGGCGGTCACGAGCATCCCGATCAGCAAGAAATAGAACGTCACGGTTTCAGGCGATTCCACCTTGCCCAGCTTACGCAGGAGGATCTGAAGAAAGGCGTGTATGAAGGCGGCGCTCAGCGCCAGGGTAACACCAAGAACGTTCACGTCGCCCGCCGGGCGCACCATGATCAGGACCCCGATGAAGCCCGCGGCTATCGCCGACCAGCGGAACGAGCTCACCCGTTCGCCGAGCATGAAAAAGCCGAGTGCCGGGACGATCAGCGATGTCGTGAACAGAAAGGCGGTCGTGTCCGCCATCGGCATGGCCGCATAGGCAGCAAAAGTCACGGCCAAAGACACAGTTCCGAGCACGGAGCGGAAGATCAGGAGTTTCACGTCTCCCTTCGCCTTCAGGATGTCCCGCCTGCCCATCCCGAAGACAACGAACAGAAAGGGCATGACCGCGATAAGATTGCGGTAGAAGCTTATCTCCAGGACGCTGTGATTGACCGACAGCAGCTTGGCGATCATGTTCATCGCCGCCAGCAGAAAGAAGGCGAGGAGAGCAAACAGCATTCCCACCAGATAGTTGTCCACGTGCGAAGGCCTGTGCGGGGCTGCGTGGGACTTGTCGGAAGTATCGGTCACAGCGACTCATTCTCTTGCAGGCGGGGTCCGCCCAGCGTGTAGCACATGATGACGTGGCCCGGCACCGGTCATACCCCGTTGCATGCCCTGCCCTGGCAGCAGTGCGATGTTCGGATGCGAAGCGGCAGAGACGGTACCCGGTCTCCGGCGGATGCGGGCGGCGCGTAGACGGGCTCCGCTCAGAGACCCGGGATGCTGGATTTTGACATCAGGTCATTGATGATCTTGGCTGTCGAAACGAGGAACGGCAGGACCTGCATCGCCAGTTCGCCATTGAGATCCGACTGCTTCGCGATGACGGTAATGCTTGCGTTGATGCCGAGGTTTGGATCGTGGATCGGCGCCGCAATTCCTATCAGGCCGGGGTCCACTTCGCCCCTGGTGATGCAGTAGTCGACCCTGCGCAGGGCAGCGAGCTCCGCCTTCACGGCCTCATACTCCTCTTCCGTTGCAAGATGCGTGCGCAGGAGGCGCTGGAGCTTGCGCGTGGGCATGTAGGCCAGAATGATCTTGGACGTCGCGCCCCGTAGCAAAGGCATCGGGCGTCCGCGCTCGTAGCTCGAGACGAAATCGACAGCCGGGTGGTGAAAATCGGCGATGCACATGACCGTCTCGCCGTAGAGCCGGCAGAGAGAGACCAGACACGGTACGCGCACCTGTTCTGCAAGCTGGGGCAGGAACCGCTCCCCGGTGCGGATGAGCGGGTCGGACAGGCGTACCCTGCGGTCGAACTCAATGATCGCCGGGCCGAGCCGGTACTTGTTCTCCACGGATGCTTCCAGAAATCCGTCAGCCAGCAGCTCGCGCACGGTGCGGTAGACGGAGCTCGTGGGTGTGTTCAGTGCCTGGGCGATTTCCGGAACAGTCATGTGCGGTCTCTCGTCGCCCAGCAGGCGGAGAACCGCGAGGTATCGGGACAATCCGCTCATGAATTCCTCAAAGGACTGAATATGCGCGCCAGTATCCGCATCTGAAGAAAGATGTTTCCCTTCAAGATGGCAGCGGCGCCAATGGGCACTCTGCCAAGCGTGTCGGGTGGCACGGATTTTTTGCGGGCGCATTGATCAAGCTCATCTCCGGTCCGACAACGGGAACGATCGTGCTGAAACCCGTTTGTGCTGCACCGGGCAACTGTTCTCTGGCCTGGGTTCGCAAAATGGGTATGAATCGTAACCACATGGGCCGATCATTCCCGCAAGCCGGGCATGAACCGTGCCCAGGTGTAGCGGCCGCGCCCGGGGATTTGGGAGAAGAGTGGCGAGCGTCGTTTGATTCTATGGAGGAGTTGGTGACACAGTCTTTTCAGGCGCTGATGATCGAGGACGTAGATGGCAAGCCGCGTGCCGGATTCAAACCCATTGCCCTATCCGATTTGCCGGATAACGACGTCCTGGTTGAGGTGGCCTATTCCAGCCTGAACTACAAGGATGGGCTCGCCGTCAGTGGCAAGGGCCGCATTGCGCGGCGGTTGCCGATGGTTGCGGGCATCGATCTGGCCGGCACGGTAGTCGAGTCCCGTTCCCCGGACTGGAAACCCGGCGATCAGGTTGTCGTCAACGGCTGGGGCATGTCTGAAACCGAATGGGGCGGTTATGCGCGCTACCAGCGGGTGAAACCGCACATGCTCACCAGACTCCCGGCCAAGTTTTCGCTCAGGCAGGCGATGGCGATCGGAACGGCGGGCTATACGGCCGCTCTCTGCGTCAACGCGCTCGAGGACTGGGGCACCATCCGGGAGCGGGAGGGCGAAGTTTTGGTCACCGGTGCGGCCGGCGGGGTCGGCTCCGTAGCCGTGGCGCTGCTCGCCAGCCGTGGCTACCGGGTCACCGCCTCGACCGGACGCAAGGAAACCCACGAGTATCTGGCCTCGTTGGGCGCCAAGGGTTTCGTCGATCGCGGCACCCTCGCCGAGAAGGGGAGCATGCTGCAGAAGGAACGCTGGGTTGGCGCCGTCGATACGGTCGGCTCGACAACGCTCGTGAACGTGCTGGCGCAGACGGTTTACGGTGGTGCGGTGACTGCCTGCGGGCTAGCCGGAGGAGCGGACCTGCCCGGTTCGGTGATGCCGCATATCTTGCGCGCGGTGACGCTAATTGGCGTGGATTCGGTGATGGCGCCGCATGCCAAGCGTGACCGCGCATGGGCGACGCTTGCCGAGAGCCTGGACCTCGCCCTCCTGGATTCCATGACGACAGTCGAGCCGTTGTCCCGCGTACCTGAACTCGCCGGGGAAATCCTTGCCGGACGGATTCGCGGACGGGTGGTGATCGAGATCACCTGATGGCGGGGGACGAAAGTCCCCTGCCCTGCTTGCTGTAGGTGGACGCGGGAGCGTCAGACCTTCTGTTCGCGTTTCTTCTTGGAGCTCACGAAGTAGAAGAAGCTGCTGCTGAAGATCACGCCTGCACCGAGGAAGGTCCAGATTTCGGGTATCGTGCCCCAGACCAGCCATGTGACCGCCATGGACCAGACCAGCCCGGAATAGGCGAAGGGTGCAAGGTCGGACGCCGGCGCAAGTGATCCACCCCCATTGAACGGGTCCACCTTGAAGTATGGTTTTGACCCTGAAGGAGGACCACAATGGCAAACAAGCGACACAAGCCCGACGAGATCGTCACG
>NZ_BAABGS010000010.1:0-134620 GCF_039541695.1 Chelativorans composti
CGCGGGCGGCCCTGCAACCCCAACCAGCGATGCCGCCCGCGCTGGCGCCACCACCATCATTGCACTAACAATCAAATTGGACCCGTCCGTGGGGGCCGATCACGGCGCGACTTGTACCGATACGTCTTCGGGTCAAACCGGATCGCCGCACAGGCTCGGCGGATCGATATGGCCCATTCGGCACGCAGCGCGTCGACCAGCGCTCTCTTCCGGCCAGGCCTCAGAGCTTTCGTTTGATGACGTCCTGCAGCATCTCCTTGTCGAGCGTCAGGGCCGCCACGATCTTCTTCAGCCGGGCATTCTCCTGCTCAAGCTCGCGCAGCCGCTTCATCTCCGACGGCATCATGCCGGAATACTTCTTCTTCCAGTTGAAGTAGGTCGCCACAAGACGGCGAGAGACCCTCACCACACGTACTGCAGACCGATGTGTCCGCTCACACTGCGGGACCGGCGATCGCTCAAGCTCTGCTCGTAATCGACTGCAATGAAAGTGCTCAGCTCTTCTCTCACCTGCGCGTTGAAGCCCAGACCCAGCTGAGCCCGTGTGCTGCCGAGGCCGGTTCTCAAATCCACCGCATTCCGGCCGTTCACGGACGAGAACGTGGTTTGCGCATGCGCCCCGAAATCGTGCCAAACATTGGCGCGCCCCCAGAATGCGTACTCCTGCCCATCCGCCCCTTCCCAATTCTTCACCAGGCGAGCGCCGAGGCGGCCATGCCATGCGTCCGAATTGGCATACCGAACACTGCCGTACTGGTCATGCGTGTTGCCCAAGGTTACGGTTTGGTAAATCAGCTGAGCTTGAGGCTCGATATTCCAGCTCTCGCTCAGTTCGAACGAGTAGCCCATCTCCAGGGAAGCAGTAGCGCCCCAGCCATCAGGAGCGATTTCCTCGCCCTCGACTGACCACGCGCGAGCGGCATCGTATCTCGTGACCTGCGCCACGGCGTCGATGTAGGAGCCTGTCTCGCTCACGTGCGTCCAATAGGCGCCAAGGGTATAGCCATTCATGGAGACCTCGCCGGCGGACCCGCCCAATACCGCATCCACGCGGGCCGTTGCGCGGGAGGCCGCAAAGTACACTCCTGCCACGTCATGTGTGCCGTCGTCATCCAGACGGCTGTAGAGATCCTGGCCAATCTGGATACCCCCCAGATCGAAGCCATAGCGAGGACCGTTGTCCTCGAACCACTGAAAGCGACTTAAGCCGCTATCGCCACCACCCCCGACCTTGCCGCTGCTGCCAAAAACCCGGCCCCAGGCGCGTCGATCGTTGTCTTCCTGCCAACTGTAATCCCGGCCTGCGCCTTTCGCAGAAAGCACGACATGGTCCTCGCCGGCCCGGTCATGATAGGTGCCGATCACGTCCAGGCCGAGACGATGCGCCAGCGCCGGCACGGCCATGAACACCGGAACCTCCTTGCGATAATGGGGCACCTCCACGGCCGGCTGCGCACGTGTATCCGGGTCGACGCGCAGGAAACTGCGCAAATACCAGTTGCCGTCGCCAGCGTCCTCGCCCACCCCACCATGGTGTAGCGCATACTCATACGCACCGGACGCTACACGGTTGCCCAAGGCAAAGACGCCTGGAGCCGATGCTGATTTATCGCGGACTTCCACCAGCTCGATGCCATTGCCGCTGGTCAGTTGCCCCATATCCTCGGGATCGTAATCCACCTGGATGCGCGTCGCACCATTCGCGCCCAGCCGCGTCGCATCCACGATCAACATGTCGGCATAGCGGTCAGCGGGATCCGCCGCGCCAGCAGAACGCGCGCCGGCCCTCAGCCACAGCGTGCCACCATCAGAGACGAACATCCCATTGCCGGGGCCAAGCACTAAAGCTCCCGCGCCAGTGATCAGCAACGTGTTGCCGATCTCGGCACCGCGCAGGTCCATCAGGCCCGCATGATTGAACTCGCCTAGGTTGAGCAATTGGCCTTGGACGATGCCGTCGCGAGTCATGTCATACACATCTGCAGGCAAAGCGCGGTTATCCACCCCCGTCGTGGGCAGATAGAACCCGGTCGTGTCAACGGTTCGCGCGCCTTCGGCGGAACTCAGACGCACAGAGGCGCCAGCCTGATTGTCGAACCGACTAGCGGCCGATCCGAAATCCGAAACGGCGACGCGCTTCGTATCGCGCGCGCCATCACCATCCGTATCCGCGAAATGCCGGAACGCAAAGTCACCACCAGTCCGGTTGAGTACGTAGTTCTGCCCCCCAGAGGCAAATTCCATGAATCCGGTGATCACGCCCCGGTTCTCCAGGGTCAAGTTGCCGACCCCGCCCGTATGGCGCCCGGAATCTACAACAGCGCGGTCTGATCCCGCACCGATGCGCCCTTCGTTCCGGAGGCTGGCGGAAACATTGCTGTTCAGAGCTACACCTGCGGCAGAGAAACCGTGGGCGCCCGACCTGCTGGCCGCATCGGACTGCCATCCGCCAAACACCCGACCACTGGAACTGACCATCAAGGATGCCGTGTCATCGTCTGTCGTGATTGCAACGCCGACACCATACGCCCCATCGGACGCCACGCCTCCGTCGATCTGCGCCGCGACACGCGCCCGCCGGGACAAGCCGCCGGACGTAAGGCCGGTGACCTGGACACCTATGGAGTCGGTACCGACAGCCTCTACCTCGACACCTGAAGCCACGGCAGCGCTCAACTGACCGGAACCAGCGCTTTCCACAACGATTCCCCGTGCCCGTTCTCCAGATGCTCGCACGATGCCCCGCTGGACCACGGCGTAGGCAGGGTCGTCATGATCGACATTTGTCGCAGTGATGTTCACGCCGCGCGCGCCATCACCATCGGCAGTGACCTGACCTGCCGACACGACGCCTACCTCGCCCTTGCCGATCGTCACCGCATGTACCGCATACGCGGCAGATCCTTCAGCATGGATACGGCCCGTTGAGGATATCGCGGCGGTTGATCGCGCTTGACTATCGGGATCGTTTACCACCGAAAGCAGCCCGGACACCCCAGTGCCCCTAACGGTCACGGACCCGTCGATTTCTATTTCGGCATGCCCTGTTCCGTCGTTGAGGGCATACACCCCCGAGGCACCGTTGCCATCGACTGAAATGCTCCCGGTGCTCGTTTGAACGACTTTCACGTCGGCGGTGCTCGGCTGCGAGGCACCTGGCCGTGTGAGACCCCAGACGATCACGCCACTACCACCATCCGTCGTGACGTCGATTTCGCCGGACGTGGTCACCAGGACCGATCCCTGCCCCTCGTGGAACGCTCCTATCCCGCCGCTCTCGACCCCGGACGCCGTCAATCGGCTGCCGGCCCGCTGATTGATCAAGATATTGCCCGTGGCACTAGGTCGTCAATCTCGGCGAAGATGGCATGGGTGGAGCTGCCATCGGCGGTGGCCGAAGGGTCGGTCACGTCGATATTCGCGCCGGAGTCAACAGTCAGATTACTCCTGCCCTTGAGCTTGGCTCCCTGGGCATGGGTGCCGGCAACGGAAATTCGAACATTGTCGGCCAGGTCAAGGCGAATCGCGTTCGGCCCGTTCGTCGCCAGGTCCACGCCGTGATTTGCTGTACCGGCCGCACGCAGAATCGTTACCGTGGAATCAAGGGTGAGCCATAAGCCATGGGGTATGAAGGGCTCCAGATAAGAGATACCAGCGGAATATTGCCCGGGATCGCCCGAGCAGATCACTTCAGGCTCGATTCCGGCTGATGGAGGACCGCATTCCTCCGCCGCCCACGCCGACCCCAGACTCGACTGCGCAACTAATCCCGCAGCAATGCCTAACGTTGAAAGTCTGATTCCGCTCATAAGTTCTGCAGGATAGGTTGTTCCTACGCCATTGTTTCTATCTGACAAATACCAGCGATTTCGGCAATGGGCAGGTTTCCTACCCCCCAATCGCTTAATCTCCGCCCCCAAGTACCTTAGAACAGTGATCGTGGCAATCGTATGCAATTAGATTAAGAATCCGGGCCGAAACGTATCATGAGTGTCGTGCGATGCGTCTGACAAGGATCATGAGTGCTGCGGCGTTCGCTCGTTAGGCTGAATTGCTCATGGTGCGCCTAAGCAGGTTTCAGCTCATGCACCTGCATTTCAACGTGCAGGCCCGCAGCGGTTGCTATGTTAACGAGCGAATCCGGCCCAAAGAGATTGATCTTGCCGAGCAGCAGGTCAGAGATGCGCGGCTGGGTGACGCCCAGGCGGCGGGTGGCCTCAGTCTGCGACCATCCCTTGACGCGAATGTGCTGTTCAACAGAGGAACGCCATCGCCCTGCGCACATGTCGCCGCGGGAGATCCTGGTGGACAACGCCGACCTGCGCTTCAGGCCGCTGAAGCGCTCTGCGCTGGAGAACGGATACGTCGCCACCGTCCAAGCGATCATCCGATACGGGATGACCTTCTACGAGTCCCCCAATCCGTTCCACGGAGCGAAGCTGCGGTATCCGGCGACAGCTGCGCCCAGACAGTCGACCGAGCCCCTGAGCTCGGAGCAGAAGAACAGGATCTTCCGGGCTGGCGTTGGAAGCGGGCTGCTGGACGAGGCCCTGCTGCGGCTGCTGGGCGACCTTACTAGGCGCCGGCTCGGGCTCCTCGTTCACGAAAAACTGCTAAAATTGCCGCAGATGATGCAACACTGGGGAGATTTTGTTTGCATCTCGTGTCAGAATGAACTAACCGGCCGCTCCATGCTCCCGGGATGGGCCCGGGAGTCTGCCAGCGGAGGCAGCAACCCATGAACCACGAGTTTCGAATAGCCCGCATAGGCTAGCCCTCCGCCGTCGCCCGGCGGACCGGGCTTCTCCATTTCATGCATCATAAGACTGCCGACACCTGCATGCGCCAGCGCCTGCGGGCGGGCGAACGGCACATCGCATCCAGCACCCGGGGAGAGCGCTCCGGGCGCCGGCCCGCGGCTACAAGCCGCCGGCGCCGGAGGTCTTCATCCCGGCATTCGCGCGGGCGGCCCTGCAACCCCAACCAGCGATGCCGCCCGCGCTGGCGCCACGACCATCATTGCACTAACAATCAAATTGGACCCGTCCGTGGGGGCCGATCAACTTTTCTTCACTGGGGAGCCTGCGCTCGGCCGGTCGCCAGTCTTCCCCTTTCATCGGTCTGGCCCCTCCGATGCCTTCTGCCTAGACTGAGGGCAAACCTGCATCCTGAGGGGAATCATGATCCTTTGCTGCGGAGAAGCCCTGATCGACATGCTGCCGGCAACCGCTGGTGGTGAACCCGTCCTGCGTCCCGTCCCGGGCGGCGCGGCCTTCAACAGTGCCATCGCGCTCGGCCGCCTGGGCGTTCCGGTATCCTTCTTCTCCGGTCTGTCCTCCGATCCCTTCGGTTCGCTCCTGCGGGAAAGGCTCCGCGAGAGCCGCGTCGATCTCTCGCCCGCCGTGATCTCCGGCCGCCCCACCACCCTCGCTTTCGTGGATTTGCGTGACGGTCAGGCCACTTACTTCTTCTACGACGAGAACACCGCCGGCCGGATGCTCTCGGCCGATGATCTGCCTCCGCCGAACGATGCGGTCCGGGCCCTGCTCTCAGGCGGCATCAGCCTGGTGGCCGAGCCCTGCGGAAGCGTCTACGAGACGCTCATGCGGCGAGAGGCGTCCCATCGGGTGATCATGCTTGACCCCAACATCCGCCCCGCCTTCATTCACGATGAAGAACGCCATCGCGCCCGCATCCATCGCCTGTTCGAAATTGCCGACATCGTGAAGATTTCCGACGAGGATCTCGACTGGATCGCACCGGGAGAGCCGCAGGACCGGGCCATCGCCTCTATCCTGTCCGCTGGCGCAAGCCTGGTGCTTCTCACCTCCGGCGCGCGCGGCACCACTGCCTTCTGGAATGGCGGCAGCCTGTCTGTCCCGGCCATCCCCGTCACCGTTGCCGATACCATCGGCGCGGGCGATACCTTCAACGCCGGCTTTCTCGCCGCCCTCCACGAGCGGGGCGAGCTCACCAAGGACCGTGTCCGGAACCTGTCGGAAGAAACCCTTGCGGCAGCCCTTTCCTTCGCGTCGAAGGCGGCCGCCGTCACCGTCTCGCGGCACGGAGCCAACCCGCCCTGGCGCCACGAACTCACGCCGTGAAACCTGCTCCCTCGGCTACGAAGGAAGGATTGAGAAAACCGCTGTCCTCCCGCGGACCATAGACGAGCGGATTGCCCGCCACGTCCCGCGTCATCCCGCCCGCCGCGCGCAGGATCGCGTCTCCCGCCGCCGTGTCCCACTGCATGGTCGGCCCGAACCTGGGATAGAGATCCGCTTCTCCGCGGGCGATCAGGCAGAACTTCAGCGATGAGCCTATCGAGGTCACCCGTGCGCCCGGAAAGCGGGCGATATAGGCGTCCGTCTCCGGTGTCCGGTGCGAGAGGCTTGCGAGGATCACCGGCGGCTCGTCCGCCCTTCGGGCCCGCGCCTGGATGCGCTTCCGCCCCGCGATGTCGCGCCCCTTCACCTCGACCTCGAACGCACCATCCGCCCCGCCGCGGAAGAGCAGGTTGCGCGCCGGCGCATAAATGACGCCCAGCACCGGTGCTCCTCCCCGAACAAGCGCGATGTTGACCGTGAAATCCGGCCGCCGGTTCACGAATTCCCGCGTTCCGTCCAGCGGGTCGATGAGCAGGAAGGCGTCGCCGCAGGCGGGAATCACTCCGCGCGACACGCTTTCCTCAGCCACGCAGGGAAGGGCCAGCCCCTGAGCCCGCAGGCCGTCCAGGATCACCGCCTCGGCATCCCTGTCGGCGGCCGTCACGGGAGAGTCGTCAGCCTTGTGCTCGACCGAAAAGCCCTGCTCGTAGTGGCGCATGATCACGTGCCCGGCCTCGATCGCGAGCCTCTCGAACAGCGGGAGCAGGTCTCCGTCCAATCCCTTGAGCTGCCTGTCGTCTCCCATCCCGCTCTCCATGGGAAAACGGACAAGCGCTTTCCCGCAATCAGCAATAACCGTGTTCTCTCAACCAGTTTTCGAGTTCCGCGACAAGGTCTTCCGGCGTGCGTCCCATCGTCTTCAGATGAACATCCGGCGTCTCCGGCGCCTCATATGGCGCATCGATCCCCGTGAAATTCCTGATCTCCGCCTTTAGCGCCCGCGCATAGAGCCCCTTCGGGTCCCGCGCGATGCACTCCTCGAGCGGCGTGTCCACGAAGATCTCGACGAACTCGTCCGTGTCCGCGAGCTGCCGCGCCATCGCCCGCTCCGCACGGTAGGGTGAGATCAGCGACACCAGCACAATGAGCCCGGCATCCGCCATCAGCTTGGCCACCTCCGCCACGCGCCGGATGTTCTCGATCCGGTCCTCAGGGCTGAAGCCGAGGTCGCGGTTGAGCCCGTGCCGCACATTGTCGCCGTCGAGGATGTAGGTGTGCTGCCCGCTCGCATGCAGCTTGCGTTCGAGCAGATTGGCGATGGTCGACTTGCCGGATCCGGACAGACCTGTGAACCACAGGATCACCGGCTTCTGCTGCTTCTGCTCGGCCCGCGCCGCCTTGTTCACGTCAAGCTTCTGCCACTGGATATTCGCCGCCCGCCGGAGCGGCTTCAGGAACATGCCCGCGCCCACGGTCGCATTCGTCATCCGGTCGACCAGGATGAACGAGCCGGTCGCCTTGTTATCAGCGAACGCATCGAAGGTGATTGGCGCCTGCAACGAGAACTCGCACGCCCCCACCTCGTTCATCTCCAGCGCCTTCGCCTCCACCGGCTGATAGGTGTTGATATCAATTCGATGATCGAGCCGGGTTACCTTGGCGCTCACCTGGTCCGTCTCGGTCCTGAGCAGGAAGATGCGCCCCTCCGCCAGCGGCTCCTCGTGAAACCAGATCACCTGAGCGGTGAGCTGATCGGCCACATGTGGCTTGCGCTCGGGCGAGGAAAGGATCGTTCCCCGCGAGACATCCACCTCGCGGTCGAGCACCAGCGTTACCGCCTGTCCGCGCGTCGCTTCTTCGAGATTCCCGTCACAAGTAACGATCCGGCTCACCCGCGCCGCTGCCCTTGGGTTCGGAATCAGCACCTCGTCTCCCACCCGGACGCTGCCCGCTGCAATCGTTCCGGCGAACCCGCGGAAGTCCGCATTCGGCCGGTTCACATACTGCACCGGAAAGCGGAACGGCTGGCTTCGCGCAGGCTCCTCGATCTCCACCGACTCAAGATGTTCTATGAGCGTCGGCCCCCCATACCAATCCATGCTCGCCGACCGCTTGATGACGTTGTCGCCGAATTTCGCCGACATCGGAATGGCCTGGATGGTGGCAAACCCCAGCCCCTCAGCGAAAGCTTCGTAAGCCTCGCGGATACCCTCAAACACGTTCTGATCGAAATCCACGAGATCGATCTTGTTGACCGCCAGCACGATGTGCCGGATGCCGAGAAGCGAGGCAATGATCGTGTGCCGCCGTGTCTGTTGCAGAAGCCCAGCCTTCGCGTTCACCAGCACCACCGCGAGGTCCGCCGTCGAAGCTCCGGTCGCCATGTTGCGGGTGTACTGCGCGTGCCCGGGCGTGTCCGCCACGATGAACTTGCGCCTTGCCGTCGAGAAGAACCGGTAGGCCACGTCGATCGTGATTCCCTGCTCCCGCTCGGCTTCCAGCCCGTCCACCAGTAGCGCCAGGTCCAGCTCCCTCCCGTTCGTGCCATGCCGGAGAGAGTCGTGATGCAGCGCCGCCAGCTGGTCCTCGAACACCAGCTTCGTGTCATAGAGCAACCGCCCGATAAGCGTCGACTTCCCGTCATCCACCGACCCGCAGGTGATGAACCTGAGCAGGCTCTTGTTCTGCTGCTGGGCGATGTAGGCGCGGACGTCGGTGACCTGGGGCCTCTCTAGTACCTCGGCGGCAGCGTGCATCAGAAGTACCCTTCCCTCTTCTTCTTTTCCATGGAACCGGCTTCGTCGTGGTCGATCAGGCGGCCCTGCCGCTCGGAGGAGCGGGCGATCAGCGTCTCCGCCACCACTTCCTCCAGCGTGTCGGCCTCGGATTCGATGGCCGCCGTGAGCGGGTAGCAGCCGAGCGTGCGGAAGCGCACCATCCGCTCCTCCACCACCTCGCCGGGCTGTATCGGCATGCGCTCGTCATCCACCATGATCCATTGCCCGCCCCGGTTCACGACCGGCCGGCGCGTCGCCAGGTACAGCGATGGAATGGGAATGTTCTCGAGCAGGATGTACTGCCAGATGTCGAGCTCGGTCCAGTTGGAGAGAGGAAAGACACGGATCGACTCTCCCGGCTGCACCCGCGTGTTGTAGATCTTCCACATCTCCGGGCGCTGGTTCTTCGGATCCCACGCGTGGGCTGCGTTGCGGAACGAGAAGATCCGTTCCTTCGCCCGGGACTTTTCCTCGTCTCGCCTGGCGCCCCCGAAGGCAGCGTCGAACCCGTACTTCTCCATCGCCTGCCGGAGCGCCAGCGTCTTCATCACATGCGTGTGGATGCCGGCGCCATGGGTAAACGGACTGATCCCCTGCCGCACACCCTCCTCGTTCACGTGCACCAACAGGTCGAACCCGAGCTCCCGCGCCATGCGGTCGCGGAACGCGATCATCTCGCGGAATTTCCAGGTGGTGTCGACGTGCAGGATCGGGAACGGCGGCTTGGCCGGATAGAAGGCCTTCATTGCCAGATGCAGCAGCACCGACGAATCCTTGCCGATCGAATACAGCATGACGGGCCTGGCGAAATTCGCCGCCACTTCCCGCATGATATGAATCGATTCCGCCTCCAGGCGCTGGAGGTGAGAATGGGCTGAGCGCATGTGAAGGAACTTCCCAGACCAGAGTGCTTATGTGGGAAGTAAACATGCGAAACGGGCTCCTCTTCAAGGAGCCCTGAACCAAGTATAAGCTCGGATTCGCCTTGGTTTTTCGCCGGGGGAGAAGAACGGGAAAAGTTCTTCCCCGCGCCGGCAAGACGTCCGTATGTCCGGCGTCTCAGCCCTTCAGCGCCTCGCGGATCGCGTTCGCGATGCGCTCCTGGTCCTCGGCCTTCAGATAGGGGTGCATCGGCAGGCAGAGAATGCGTTCGGGCAGCGTTTCGGAGACCGGCAGTCCGGAGGAAACGCGCGGGAACGCAGCGTAGGCCTTCTGCAGGTGCAGCGCCTTCTCGTAGTAGATGACGGAAGGAATGCCCTCCTGCTGCAGGCGCGAGCGCACCTGGTCGCGGTTCTTCGTCTCGATCGCATACTGCGCCCAGGCCGAGCGCACGTTCTCCGGCAGCACCGGCACCTTCACCATGTCGCCGAGCAGCTCGTTGTAGCGCTTGGCGACCTCGGCGCGCATCTCCATCTCTTCCGGCAGGATCTCGAGCTTGGCGAGCAGGATCGCCGCCTGCATCGTGTCTAGGCGCGAGTTCATGCCGATGCGCACGTTGTCGTACTGGCTGGCACCCTTGCCGTGGAAGGCGACCGAGCGCAACACGTCGGCAAGCTCGGCGTCATTCGTAAACATCGCACCGCCGTCGCCATAGCAGCCGAGCGGCTTGGCGGGATAGAAGCTGGTCGCCGCCACGTTCCCGAACGCGCCGCACATGGTATTGTCTCGGCGGCCGCCGATCGACTGCGCCGCATCCTCGATCACCAGCAGCCCCTCGCGCACGGCAATCGCGCTGATTTCGTCGAAACGCGCCGGCTGACCGAAGAGGTCCACGGGGATGATCGCCTTGGGCGTCAGCTGTCCGTCCCGGCGCACGTCGGCGATCGCCGTCTCCAGGCTTGTCACATCCATGTTGTAGGTGTCCGGATCGACATCCACGAACACCGGCGTGGCGCCCACCAGCGCCACCACTTCAGCGGTCGCGGCAAACGTGAAGCTTGGAACGAACACGGCGTCGCCCCGCCCGATCTCGTTCGCCATCAAGGGAATCTGAAGCGCATCCGTACCGTTGGCGCACGCAACCACGTGCTTCACGCCCACGTATTCCGCCAGCTTCTGCTCGAACTCCGCGACTTCCGGGCCAAGGATGTATCGTCCCTCGTTCAGGACCTTGGCCAACGCCTTTTCGAGTCGATCCTGAATGCGGGCGCGCTGCGCGCCAAGGTCAATGAACTGCATGCTGGTACCCTTTACAGCGTCAACGTGCGCTGAATATGCCCGCGCGGATTGTTTAGCAACAGAAAGCAGCGTTCACTCTGTCGCAGGCACTGTTACAACCAGTGAACAGGTTGCGTTCCTTCGCCAAAGCTGCAACTTTCTTTTGACACATTACATCTATGGCCTGACATCTATGGCCTGCCTCGCAACAAAGGAGAGTGTTGTATGGCCGCTCCATTCAAGGCGTATGATGTGCGCGGACAAATCCCGCGCGAGCTCAATGTTCCGTTTGCCTATCGTTTTGCACAGGCGACCAAAGAAACTCTCAACCCTCGCTCCGTGGTCATCGGCCACGACATGCGCCTCGACAGCCCGTCGCTCGCCCATGCACTGATTCAGGGATTCCTCGACAGCGGCGTGGACGTCATTCCCGTCGGCCGCTGCGGCACCGAGGAAGTCTACTTCCACACCGCCGACAGCGGCGCCGACGCGGGCCTGATGGTCACTGCCAGCCACAATCCCGCCGACTACAACGGCATCAAGATGGTTCTGAAGGGCGCGGCCGCCGCCACGCCGGACAACGCATTCAACGCCATCGAGGCCGCTCTCAACAGCGGCAACACGTTCACCGTCGCAGCGAGCTATGCCGGACGCGGCACGCTCCTCGACGAAGCCGACCGGTCCCGCTACATCGACCGCCTTCTCAATGAGGTCGCCGGCCTTCCCTTGAAGCCGCTCAAGATCGTCTGCCATGCCGGCAATGGCTGCGCCGGCCCGATTATCGACCTCCTTGAGAAGCATCTGCCCTTCACCTTCATCAAGGTCGACCACGAGCCCGACCCGCGCCTGCCCAACGGCATCCCGAACCCGCTCCTTCCCGAGAGGCGCGAGAAGGCAAGCCGCGCGGTGGTCGAGCACGGTGCCGATCTTGCCATCGCCTGGGACGGCGACTTCGACCGCTGCTTCCTCTACGACCACAAGGGCCGCTTCGTGGAGGGCTACTACCTCGTCGGCATGATCGCCAAGCGCATGCTGGAGAAGGAGCCCGGCAGCACCATCCTCTACGATCCGCGGCTCACCTGGAACACCATCGACATCGTCGAGAGCCTGGGCGGACGGGCTCTTCCCTGCCGTACCGGCCACGCCTATTTCAAGCAGATGATGCGCGAGGAGAACGCCATCTACGGTGGCGAGATGAGCGCTCACCACTACTTCCGCGACTTCAGCTACTGCGACTCAGGTATGCTCGCCTGGCTCGACGTTGTGGCGGAACTGTCCGCCAGCGGCGAGCGCCTGGCCGACGTGCTGGAGGCCCGCATTGCGGCCTTCCCCTGTTCCGGCGAGATCAACTTCAAGGTCGACGATGCCAAGGCAGTGCTCGACCGTGTCGCCAGTCATTTCGAGAAATTCAATCCAAAGCTGGAGACGATCGACGGCCTCGGCATGGACTTCGGCGACTGGCGCTTCAACCTGCGCTCGTCCAACACCGAGCCGCTGCTTCGCCTGAACGTCGAGACCCGCGCCGATCAGCGGCTCCTCGCTGCGCGTGTCGAAGAAATCTCGAACCTGATCCGCGGCTGAGCCTGTCGCAGTGGGCTTCTCTTCGCAGTTGCCGCTGTGGCGAAGAGAAGCCGACAACCCGGATCTATCTCCCTCACCAGGCTCAGAGCGACGGCCCTGGAGACCGCAAGGCTTCGACGCCCAGCGGTTTCCTTGCCGGTCCCTGTGGTGAGTTTGCTCTAGCTCACCCCGCGTTCGGCCAGCCCCCGCGCGATCACCAGCCGCTGAATGTCGCTCGTTCCCTCGTAGATCTGGCACACCCGCACGTCGCGGTAGATTCGCTCCACGGGATAGTCCTTCATGTAGCCATAGCCGCCGTGGACCTGGATGGCGTCGGAGCACACCCGCTCCGCCATCTCCGAGGCGAACAGCTTCGCCATGGAGGCTGCCTGCAACGCGGGCTGCCCCACCTCCTTGAGGCTCGCCGCATGCAGCACCAGCTGCCGCGCCGCCTCCACCTGCGTTGCCATGTCGGCGAGCCGGAACGCGACCGCCTGATGCTCCATCAGCTTCACCCCGAAGGCCTCCCGTTCCTGCGCATAGGCCAAAGCCGCCTCCAGCGCCGCGCGCGCCATGCCCACGCATTGCGCCGCAATGCCGATCCGCCCGCCCTCCAGGTTGGCTAGCGCGATGCGGTATCCCTCACCCTCCTCGCCGAGGCGGTTTTCCTCCGGCACCTCCAGGTCCTCGAAAGCAAGCTGCGCGGTATCCGAGAGACTCTGCCCCAGCTTGTCCTCGATCCGCACCACCCGATAGCCGGGAGAATCCGTCGGCACGATGAAGGCGCTGATTCCCCTCTTGCCGGCGGACGGGTCCGTTACCGCGAACACGATCGCCACATCGGCATTCTGGCCATTCGTGATGAATTGCTTCGAGCCGCTAATGACGTACCGGTCGCCCTTCCGGACGGCCCGCGTCTTCAGCGCCGAGGCATCAGATCCCGCCTGCGGCTCCGTCAGGCAGAACGCGCCGAGCCACTCGCCCGATGCCAGCGGCTTCAGAAAGCGCTCCTTCTGTTCCTCCGTCCCGAACTTCAGGATGGGCATGCAGCCCACCGAGTTGTGGACACTCATGATGGTCGAAACGGCGCCATCGCCCGCCGCGATTTCCTCGATTGCCAGGGCATAGGAGACGTAGTCGGTGCCCGCCCCGTTGTATTGCGGCGGCACCAGCATGCCCATCAGGCCAAGCTCCCCCATCTCACGAAGCTGCTCGCGCGGGAAATGCTTCGTCTTGTCCCACTCCGCCGCAAACGGCTTCAACCGTTCCTCCGCGAAGCGGCGAGCCATGTCCAGCACCATGTTCTGGTCTTCGCTCAGGATCATCGTCGTCTCCTCCACATCGACGGCGCCGACGTTGCGGTTATTTACTCACGAGTATATAACCTACGCAATGGAATAAAGAGTTCGTCCCGAGGTCCTGCCGACCATGACTGAACGCCCGACCCGTTCCCCCTGGCCCTCGCGCCGGGACCGTGAAACGGAACGCATGGACAAGCGTGAAGCCCTGCTTCAGGCAGCGGTCCGCTCGTTCAATGAAAAGGGCTTCCATGCCACCTCCCTCGACGACGTCGCGGCCTCCATGAACGTCACCAAGCCCACCATCTACTACTATCTGGGCAACAAGGACGAGATTCTTTTTGAATGCGTCCGGCGCGGCCTCGTCAGCATCCGCGAGATCATCCGCTCCGTCGAGGAAACCGGCGGCACTGGTTACGAGCGCTTCCGCGCCCTGCTCCTGGGCTATGCCCGCATCATGACCGAGGATTTCGGCATGTGCATCACCCGCACAGCCGACCACGAGCTTTCGCCGGAAAGCCGTGCCCGGTTCCGTGCCCTCAAGCGCGAGATCGATGCCACCATCCGCCGCGTCGTGGAGGAAGGCATCGCCGATGGTTCCATCGTCCCGGGCGATCCCCGGATCATGACTTTCGTCGCCACCGGCGCGCTAAACTGGATCGCGCGCTGGTATGACCCTTCGGGACCGATGTCCGCGGAGGAAGTGGCGCAATCCTGTGTTGAAACCATTCTTCGGGGCTTCAGACCCGGCACGATTGCAATGGAGGGGACCAAGAATGCCGATACCGGCAGCATTTGAAGGCAGGCTGAAGCTGCCCGCCATCGTGGCGCCCATGTTCCTCACGTCCGGCACGGACCTCGTGGTGGAAGCGTGCCGCTCCGGCCTGGCAGCCGCCTTTCCTGCGCTCAACCAGCGTACCACGGAAGGCTTCGTCGCCTGGATGGAGGAGATCCGGGAACGGCTTGACGGGTTTCCTGGCGCAGCCCCCTTCGGCGTCAACATCATCGTCCACCGCACCAACCCGCGCCTCGATGCGGATCTGGAAATGGTGGTCAAGCACAGGGTGCCCTTCGTCATCACCTCCCTCGGGGCAGTCAGCGATGTCGTGGATGCCGTTCATTCCTACGGCGGGCTCGTCTTCCATGACGTCATCAACCGGCGGCACGCCGAGAAGGCCGCCGAGGCCGGCGTCGACGGCATAATCGCCGTCTCGGCCGGCGCGGGTGGTCATGGCGGCACTATGAGTCCCTTCGCCCTGGTCGAGGAAATCCGCTCCTTCTTCACCGGCACGATCATCCTTTCCGGCTCCATTTCCAACGGCCGCCACGTGGCCGCCGCCGAAGCCATGGGCGCCGACCTCGCTTATATAGGCACCCGCTTCATCGCCACGAAGGAATCGCTGGCAAGCGACGAGTACAAGGCCATGCTCGTCCGGTCGAAGGCAGCCGACATCGTCTACACCCCCGCGATTTCCGGAGTTCCCGCGAATTTTCTGCGACCCAGCATCGTCGCGGCCGGTCTAGATCCGGATAACCTGCCCGCACACCGCAGGCTGGACATGAACAACGAGGTCAAGGCGTGGAAGAACATCTGGTCGGCAGGCCAGGGCGTGGGCGCGATCGACGAGGTGCTGCCAGTGGCCGAACTCTGCGCGCGCCTGATCCATGAATATCGTCAGGAGCTCGATCGGGTGGCCCGCCGGGCTGTCGGTCTGCGCCATCCGGCAAGCGCCGGATGAACCGTTCGGTCGTCGGCGCAACGCGCCGAGGCAAGGCATCGCAGCTTCAGCTGCGGGAGGACAGGCCCTGCGCCGGAAACCCGGCGCAATGGCAGGAAGAGAATTTGCAACAGGTTTGGAGGCGGCATGAACACGTCAGAAAGTCAGTTCCGCGCGGTCGGCGTGGAGAAGTCAGGCATCCGCTGTGCGGCGGTCATCGGCGCAGGCTCCATGGGCTCCGGCATCGCGGCCCAGTTCGCGAATGCGGGCGTGCCCGTGATCCTTCTGGACATTCCCGGAGATGCCTCGGCCCGCAACGCGGCAGCCGAGGGCGGCATTGCCCGACAGCTGAAGGTCGGCGGCTTCATGCACCCCGACGCCGCCAGGCTCGTCCGGGCCGGCAACACGGAAGACGACCTCCATCTCCTTGCCGAGGCCGACTGGATCGTCGAGGCAATCATCGAGAAGCTGGACGCCAAGCGTGATCTCTACCGCCGCATCGCCGCAGTCCGCAAACCGGACGCCGTGGTGTCGTCCAACACCTCCACCATCCCGCTTGCCCAGTTGGTTGAAGGTTTCGACGCCGGCTTCGTCGCGCACTTCATGATCACCCACTTTTTCAACCCGCCACGCGTCATGCGGCTTCTGGAGCTCGTCACCGCTCCGGCCAACGCCCCCGAGACGGTCGCCCGCATTCGCAACGCCTGCGAGACGGTGCTTGGCAAGACGGTCGTGGATTGCCGAGACACGCCCGGCTTCATTGCCAACCGCATCGGCTGCTACTGGCTCGCCGCTGGCGCGATCGAGGCCCGCAGGCTCGGTCTCACCATCGAGGAAGCCGATGCGGTCAACACCGCCCTCGGCATTCCGCGCACCGGCGTCTTCGGCCTCCTGGACCTCGTCGGCGTCGATCTCATTCCGCCGATCTGGGGCAGTCTCATGGACACCCTCCCGGCCTCCGACGCCATCCATCGCTACGACCTGCCAGGCGACAACACGGTCAAAAAGCTCCTTGCCGAGGGCCGCTTTGGCCGCAAGTCCGGCAGTGGCTACTACCGGATGAACCCGGACAAGAGCCGGGACGCAACCGACCTGGAGACCGGCGAGTTCCGCGCCGAAATCCCCTTCGCCCCGTCGAGCCTGCCGGGCGGCGGCAAGAACCTGGCCCAGCTGCTTGACACCGATGACAAGTTCGGCCGCTACGCCTGGGCCACTTTCCGGGAAACCCTGGTCTATTCCGCCACACACGCGCCCGAGATCGCCGGCGACGTGGAGTCCATCGACAAGGGCATGGAGCTTGGATACGCGTGGCGACAGGGCCCCTTCCGCCTTGCCGACAGCTACGGTGCGGCCCGCGTCGCCGAACGCCTGGCCGCCGAAGGAATCGAGGTTCCCGCGCTCGTCGCCGCAGCGGCTGCGCAGGGTGGCTTCTATGTCGACGGCAAACCGCTTCAGAGCACCGGCGATCGCGCCACCGTCTCCGCGTTCCCGGTCTCCATGCTCGCCGCCGTCAAGGCGAAGTCGAAGCCCATGCACGGCAACGATGCGGCTTCCGTCTGGGACCTCGGCGACGGCGTCGCCTGCCTCGAGGTCCACACCAAGATGAACAGCCTCGCCCCCGCCGTTTTCGACGTGCTCGATTGGGCCATCGACGAAGGGCCGAAGCACTTCCGGGCCCTCGTGATCGGCAATGATGATCCTCGCGCCTTCTCTGCTGGCGCGGACCTGAGCTTCTTCGCCAGGATGACCGACGAGGGCCAGTGGCAGGCGATCGAGGACTATCTCGTCCGCGGCCAGAACCTTTATTTGCGTCTGAAATACAGCCCCTTCCCGGTGGTGGCGGCCGCGCACGGCTTCGCTCTCGGCGGCGGCTGCGAGCTGATGCTCCACGCAAATGCCATCGTTGCCCACGCGGAGCTCCAGGCGGGCCTGCCCGAGGTGAAGGTGGGTCTCGTCCCCGGCTGGGGCGGCTGCACGCAGTTGCTGCTGCGGGCCCAGGGCTCGGGCAAGGACGCCTTGGCCAGCACGCGCATGGCCTTCGACACGATCTTTGCCGGCACGCCCAGCCGCTCGGCCCTGGACGCCCGCGCGAATGGCATCCTGCCGGATGGCAGCCGCATCGTCATGAACCGTAGCCACCTGATCGGCGCCGCCAAGGATCTCGCCCTTGAGATGCTGGCCGGCTACGCAGCGCCGGAGCGCGCCCGCATTGCGGTCCCGGGCAGCGCCGGCCACCAGGAGATCATGGCTTTTGTGGAAGGGGAGCGCGCAGCAGGCCGGCTGACCGACACGGACGTCCGCATCGCCTCCGCCCTGCTGACGGTGCTGACGGGCGGCGAGAATGTCGATCCTCGAAAGCCGGTCACGGAAGAGGACATCATGGCGCTGGAACGCAAGGCACTGCTTGACCTAATCCGCACGCCGGAAACCCGCGCCCGCATCGACCATATGCTGAAGACCGGCGAGCCGCTGAAAAACTAGAGCGGAGCGGCTCCCCAAAGGGGGCGGGTCTTTAGCCTGCCCCCCTGAAAACCGGATGGCCGGAGCAGTCCGCAGTTTCACGGAATTTATGGGCTGCTCCAACCGGCCTCTCTCTTCCGCAGGCATGTCAAATAATGGCGGCGTCCCGCCACCTGCCTGCGGGACCATAAGGAGGAAGTGCCTCATCGGGCAGCTCGCGCTCAGTGCGGGAAGGCGAAAGCACAAAAAGACAGGCCAGGTCCGGACTGTCGCCTCAGACCTGGCCCCTCCCCCTCTAGTAACCGTTTTGCCTGGCTCACGGAAAAGTTGAGGTGAATTTCAACCGAACTCGCCGGCAAAAATCAAGTCCCTAATCATACCGCCGACTCGCATCTTCCTTGCGCGACAGACAACCCGTAACCCTCACGGTGCGGCGCAGTCCGCACCGTTATGCGCTTGACGTCTTGCAACTTGCCGCAGCAATTGCGAGAACGTGGCAACCTTGTTGGCAGAAACGAAAGGGTTGATCCATGACTCCCATTCAGACCCCGAACGCTCCGGCTGCTATCGGCCCCTATTCGCAGGCGATCCGCCATGGTGACCTCCTCTTCGTCTCCGGCCAGATTCCGATCGACCCGGCCACCGGCGAGTTCAATTCGGACGACGCGGCCGAGCAGATCCGCCAGTGCCTGAAGAACATTGCGGCGATCGCGGAAGCCGCCGGCACCAGCCTGAAGAACACCATCAAGACGACGATCCTGACCACCGAACTGTCGCGCTTCGCAGACATCAACGCGGCTTACGGCGAGTTCTTCTCGGCGCCCTATCCGGCCCGCGCCACCTTCGAGGTCTCGACTCTTCCGCGCGGCGCCAAGGTTGAGGTGGAGGCCATCATCGCCATCGCCTGACCGCGATCTCTGGCTATGCGCTCGAAAGCCTTCCCGTCAGGGGAGGCTTTTTCTTTGCCGTGGCGGAAAGTCTGCATCTGCAACACGGCTTCGATACCGGAGCAAGCAACGTCTTGAACGACTTGCCGCCGCCCCTACGCCTTTCGGTGGAATGGCGCGAATCGTGAAGCCTCCCGATACTGGGCGAACTGACGATCTGGTTGGAAAGGGTGAGGTCTGTGGCTGGGGCGCCTGGATTCGAACCAGGGAATGGCGGTACCAAAAACCGCTGCCTTACCGCTTGGCTACGCCCCAAGAGCGTTGTCGAGCGACCATATAACGACAGGCACGGCGCAACGCAACGTGTAACCATCACAGCTTCTCACAACATCCGATTATTTTTTGTGAAGTTGGACTTCGGCGATACTCGCTTGAAGTCTCGAAGTAGTGCTCTACAACCGTGAAGGGGGGCCTCGCGAAAGAGCGCGCAACGTTTCTAGGATGGCCCCATGACAGACGTTCGCAAATGGCTTCAGACGCGGTCGCGGCGCATGAAGAAGCTCATTTTGCTGACTGGGGACGCGCTCATCCTCATGCTGGTCATCTGGGCGGGGTTCTGCTTCCGCTTTGACCGGTTCTACATCCCAAACTTTGAACAGACGCTGTTTATCCTGGCCGGACCGGCGATCGCGCTACCCGTCTTCGCCTCGCTGGGCGTCTACAGGACGATTCTGCGTTACTTCGGCGCCTATTCGATCTGGACCCTTCTGAAGGCCGTCACCGTTTCCACCATGGTCTGGGTGAGCCTTGTCTACATCACCCTTTCCTTCGGACCCGGCGGCATTCCGCGCACCATCGCCGTGGTCTACTGGCTCGGCAGCTTTGCCGCGCTCGTCGCCACCCGTTTTCTCGCCCGGCGCATCCTCGAGGAACCGCACCCCCTCACCCAGAATGCCAAGCGCGTCCTGATCTATGGCTCCGGCGAACATGCCGTCGAACTGGCAAACGCCCTGCACGCCACTTCCGAGTTCCAGGTCGTTGCCTTCGTGAGCGATGATCCGAGCCTCGAGAACATGGACGTTCTGGGCATCCGCATCTATCCGATGGAGCAGCTACAGGATCTGGTCCAGCAGCTCGGCGTCGAGGAAGTCATCATCGCCTCGCCCTCCGCCAGCGTCCGGGCCCAGCGCGATCTTGTCGCTAAAGTCGGCCGCCTGCCGGTCAAGATACGCGTCCTGCCACCGCTTGCCGACCTTGCCGCAGGCAAGTTCCTGGTCAGCTACATCCGCGACATCGACATCGACGACCTGCTCGGCCGCCCGCCGGTCCCCGCCATTCCGGACCTGCTGCGCGAGCCTGTCCAGGGCCGTGTACTGATGATCACCGGCGCGGCCGGTTCCATCGGCTCCGCCCTATGCCGGCAGGTTGCCCAGCTCAAGCCCGCGAAGCTTGTCCTGCTCGATTTCAACGAGCTCGGCCTCTACCAGATTGAACGCGAACTGCGCCCCTACGGCGATTTCGAGCTCGTACCGGTCCTGGGATCAATCTGCGAGCCCGAGCTCCTGCGGTCCGTCATCGCGACCCACCGCGTCGACACGATCCTCCACTGCGCGGCCTATAAGCACGTTCCGATGGTGGAGGCCAACCTTGTCGAGGGCGCGCGCAACAACGTGCTCGGCTCCTTCCACCTCGCGCGGCAGGCCTGCGAGGGTAACGTCGAACGGTTCATCCTCATATCGTCCGACAAAGCAGTTCGCCCTACCAGCGTCATGGGCGCGACCAAACGCTGGGCAGAACTGATCACCCGTTATTATGGCGATCTCGCCACCCGGGCCGATCCGAACCGCGTCTTCTCCTGCGTGCGCTTCGGCAATGTCATCGGCTCAAGCGGCTCGGTCGTGCCCCTGTTCAAGGAGCAGATCGCCCGGGGCGGCCCGATCACGCTGACTGACGAGGGGATGACCCGGTATTTCATGTCGATCCGCGAGGCGGCCGAACTCATCATCCAGGCGAGCGCCCTCTCCCGCAGCGGTGACATCCTTGTGCTCGACATGAGCGAACCGGTGCGCATCCGCGACCTTGCGGAAGACATGATCATGCTGGCTGGCCTGACCGTGCGCGACGAGAGAAACCCGGACGGCGACATCGAAATCGTCACCATAGGCCCGCATCCCGCCGAGAAACTCGCCGAGGAACTCTTCTACAATCCGAACTCGATCGAGCGGACGCGTCACCCGAAGATCCTTCGCTCCTCCCCCGCGCACATGCCTGCGGACGACGTTCCCGTCATGATCCAGCATCTGCAGGATGCCATCGACCGCTATGACGCGGACGCGATCCGCACAATCCTGTTCCAGCTTCTGGAGCGCCGCGATCTGCCCCGCCTCATGGAGACTGTCGCCTGGGGTCAGGCGAAGGAGCGTTTCTCGGCATGATCAGGTCGCGGCAAGAGGTTCTGCAGTCCGGACGAACCGCGCGGCACGCAGACGTCAATCGCTGCTCCAAGCGGCTCTTCGACCTTGCCCTGGCCCTGCCTGCTATGATTGTCGCACTGCCGGTGATCGCGGTCGCGGCTCTTCTGGTCCGGGCCACATCTCCCGGCCCGGCCATATTCGCCCAGACACGCGTTGGGAGGAACGGAACCGGTTTCCGCTGCTACAAAATCCGCACCATGCACACTGGTACCCCATCCGTGCCGACCCACGAGGCAAAGGCCTCCTACGTCACCGGCGTCGGCCGCGTGCTCCGGCAAACCAAGCTTGACGAGCTGCCCCAGCTCTGGAACGTCATACGGGGGGACATGTCGTTGGTTGGCCCCCGCCCCTGCCTGCCTGGTCAGGACGATCTGATCCGACACCGCGAGAGGCTCGGGGTACTGTCCTTGCGCCCCGGGATCACCGGCCTCGCCCAGGTGCGCGGAATCGACATGTCCGACCCGCGCCGCTGCGCCGAGGCCGATGCGGAATACCTCGCCCGCTGGTCGCCATGGCTCGACCTTACGCTGCTGCTCCGCACGCTCCGCCGATCTTTACCCCCTCCCTCCTCACGCTGAACTTGTCGAAGCGTGAGCGCATCGAAGCATAAGCCTGTCCGGGCAGGCGCCTGCCGGAATGGAGCAGAGGTTAACCGGGAAGCCGGGCGAAGAACCTCACACCCTGTTGCGCAGCTTCAGCTGCTTTTCCCACTCGAGCGCATGGGAAATGATAAGTTCCAGGTCATTGTAGCGCGGCACCCAGCCGAGCTCCGCCTTGCAGAGGTCGGGCCTTGCCACGATCGACACCGGATCCCCCGGCCTGCGCCCGCTCATCACTACCTCGAAATCGATGCCCGAAACCCGCTTCACCGCGTCGATCACCTCCAGGACCGTCAACCCCCGGCCGTAGCCGCAGTTGGCGACCATGCTCTCGCCGCCGTCGCGCAATCGCTGCAGCGCCAGATAGTGGGCATTCACCAGGTCGGAGACATGGATGAAGTCACGCTCGCAGGTGCCGTCCCGTGTCGGATAGTCGGTGCCATAGACCTCCATGAACGGGCGCTTGCCGGTCGCCGTCTCGCAGGCAACCTTGATGAGATGCGTCGCCCCCTTGGTGGACTGCCCCGTCCGCATCTTCGGATCGGCGCCCGAGACGTTGAAATAGCGCAGCGCCGTGTAGCGGAAATCATGCGCGGCAGCCGTGTCACGCAGCATGATTTCCGTCATCAGCTTGGATGATCCATAGGGAGATTCCGGCCGAAGCTGCGCGTTCTCACTCACCGGACATTCCTCCGGGGTTCCGTAGACCGCCGCCGTTGACGAGAAGATGAAGTGCTTCACGCCCTTGCGCACGGCGCTCTCGATCAGCGCCCGCGACTTCACCGTGTTGTTGAGATAGTAGCCCAGCGGGTCGGCAACCGATTCCGGCACGATGATCGAGCCCGCGAAGTGGATGATCGAATCGACCCCCTTCTCCTCGATGATCCTCTCCACCAGATCCTGATCGCCGATATCACCGACGATGAGCTCGGCCGCGTCCGGTACCGCCCAGTCGAAGCCCGTCGAAAGCCGGTCGATCACCACGACCTCCTCGCCGTGGTCGAGCAGCTCCCAGACCATGTGGCTGCCGATGTACCCCGCCCCACCGGTAACAAGCACTGTCATCTGTCATTCTCCGTAACAGGATCAGCCCGCGCTTTCTATACTCCACTGCGCACCGATCAGAAATGACAAAGGCCATGGTCCCCGCGGACCATGGCCTTCACTTCCGATAATGGTTAAATGCGTTTTCAGCGCGCCAGCCGCTTGACCGCCGCAATTGCGGACCAGCCGGCAGGGACCAGGCAGGCAGCCAGCGCTGCCTTGATGAGATCCGGCACGACGAACGGCGCGACACCGAAGGCCCATGCGTTCTCGAAGCCGATCAGCACGCCGAGCCAGCTCGCGCCCATGGCCAGCAGCACGGCGTCAGCCATCACCATGGCGGCGAAGAGCTTCACGACATTCTGGCTCCAGCCGCGATCCGCAGCCCAGCCGACGATCGCCATCATGACGACGAAGCCGGCGAGGTAACCACCCGTCGGCCCGGCCATGTAGGCAAGCCCGATGCCCTTCTCGGGCGTGCTCTGGAAGACCGGATAACCCATCGCGCCCTGCAGCAGATAGAGCCCGATCGTCGCCAGTCCCAGGCGCAGCCCGAGAGTCGAGGCGAGCAGCATCACCACCATGGTCTGGAGCGAGATGTCGACCGGGCCGATCACCACTTTCGTCTTGGCGGACAGGACCAGCGCCATCGAGCCGGCAATGACGACCGCCGCCTGTGCAAGGAAGCGGGCCGCGCCCGATTGTGGCAGCGCCTGTGCGATAAGGGACTTGGAAAGAACCGCCTGCGACATGGAACCTCCGCGTGGACAAGTGTTTGGTTCAGGTAAGCCTCGTTCTATAAGACGATCGTGCTGGTGCGGCAATATCGCCGCCTTCCATTTGCTGTGTGCCGGCGAGCAAAAACGATGCTGCCATCGTCGGATCCGGGCATGCCGCTGCCACGAATTTGTTTCACAACACTGCCAAAATAGGCTACGCGACCGCCGAGCACAGGGGAGAAGAACGTGGAATTCGACCGGACCTTCGAGCCGCATTATGGCATGCCCGTCGAGATCATGCCCGGCGTGAGCCGCATGACCGTCAACAATCCGAGCCCGTTCACGTTCCACGGCACAAACACCTATCTCGTCGGGAAAGGAGCCGTCGCAATCATTGATCCCGGCCCGGAAGACGATGCCCACCTCGCAGCGTTGCTTGGGGCGATCGGCTCCCGTCCGGTCACCCACATCATTGTCACCCACACGCACAGGGACCACTCGCCACTGACCCGCCGGCTCGCGGAAATCACCGGCGCGCCGTTGCTCGGCTTCGGTCCGCACCGTCCCTCGCGCCATCCGGCCGCGCATGAACTGGCCCAGCTCGACGCAGCGGGCGACACCGATTTCGTCCCCGATGTAACCCTGTCCGATAACGACCTGATCGAGGGCGACGGCTGGGCCCTCCGCGCCATCCATACGCCCGGTCACGCTTCGAACCACTGCGCTTTCGCGCTCGAAGGCACCGGCGTCACCTTCTCCGGCGATCACGTGATGGCCTGGTCCACCACTGTCGTCGCTCCGCCCGATGGTTCCATGGCTGACTACATGGCCTCGCTGGACAAGCTGCTCGAACGCGATGACCGCCTGCTTCTTCCAGGTCACGGCGGTCCCGTCACGAAGCCGGTCGCCTTCCTGCGCGGCCTCCGCGCGCATCGCAAGATGCGGGAGCGCGCAATCCTCGAGCGCCTTGCCATGGGCGACCGCACAATTCCGCAGATCGTTGCCACCCTCTACCGCGACACCGATCCGCGCCTCCACGGCGCTGCCGCTTGCTCCGTCTTCGCGCACATGGAAGACCTGCTTCAGCGCAATCTGGTGATCTGCCACGGCCAGCCGTCCATCAACGCGGAATACGAGCTGGCATAGTCCTCAGCCGCCAGCCATCTCCGTCAGCGCCTCGTCGAGATCGCGAAGGAAGGACTGGATCTCCATCGCATTGAACCCCAGGTCGTGGGAGCCGTAGCGGGAGACTACGCGCATGTCCACGAAGGTTGCGTTGTCGCGCTCCTCCACGCGGATCGCCGCGTCGAAAGGCAGCCCGAGAATCGGCGCTGTCGCCGCAGCTTCCACCACCGTCCTGCCCTCTCCGTCCGCGGCTTCCTCCGGGATGACCTCCCCCGTCTCATCGCTGGAGCCCAGCCGCTCCCAGCCCTTTTGATCCAGGACGGCCATAAGGGCCGCCATAACCTGCTCACGTGGCTGTTCGTAGCGCCGCCCGGCAAGCTCCGGATAGGCTTCCATGTGCTCAAGCCCGGCGGCCTGGCTCAGCGGGCCAATCGGATTCATGGGGGGCTGCCGGAGGGCCGGCGCAAGAGCAAACTCCGGCGGAGTAACGACATCCGTCATCACATCCGTCAACGCCGGCCGGGTGACATACAGCACCCCGGCGATACCATAGGGCGCAAGCACCAGCACCGAGATCAAGAGCCCCCAGAATGCGGACCAGAAGCCGGTAAACCCGTACTCCCACATCCGCCAGAAGGCGAGGATGGCTGTCAGCAGCCCCAGCGTCGCCAGCCCGCCCGCCAGCACCACCGTCCAGAAGAACGGTATCGTCTCGATGAAGCCGAAGCGGTGCAGCGCCACCGCTGTGATGAGCAGGACAAGAGAAAACCACGCAATCCGGCCCGCCCACTTGGCGGCGGCAGAAGGCTTGCGCTCGATCCTCGCGGCACGAATGGCGAAACTGACCATCACTTCCGACCCGTTACGGAACCTCACAAGTAGCGTTTTTTGCTCCCGCCGTCATCACGGACCTCATCGGGCCTACCGCGATCCCCTCCTTCATGCCGCGCTTGTCGAAGTATGAGCCTGTCGAGGCATAAGCTGTCTAGCCGCGAGCCTGTCGAAGCATTCCAGCTTCCTGTGTCTGAAGTCACCTCGTCAAAGAAAACGCCGGCTCTGGAGCCGGCGTTTCCAAACCGTAGTTGCCTCCGCGCGCTCAGCCCATGTTCCGGCAGGCGGCCTGGGCAGCGGCAAGACGCGCGATCGGTACGCGGAACGGCGAGCAGGACACGTAGTCCAGGCCCACCCTCTCGCAGAAGGCGATCGAGGCCGGGTCGCCGCCATGCTCGCCGCAGATGCCGAGCTTGATGCCCGAGCGGGTCGCCCGCCCGTTCTCTGCCGCGATCTTCACCAGCGCGCCGACGCCATCCACGTCGAGTGAGATGAACGGATCCTGCTCGATGATGCCCTTCTTGCGGTAAGTCTCGAGGAACGCGCCCGCGTCATCGCGCGAGATGCCGAAGGTCGTCTGCGTGAGATCGTTGGTTCCGAACGAGAAGAACTCTGCTTCCCTGGCGATGCTGTCTGCTGTCAGCGCCGCCCGGGGCAGCTCGATCATCGTGCCGACCAGATAGTCGAGCTTGGCGCCGGAAGCCTCCAGCACCTGTTTCGCCACGTCGTCGATGATCTTCTTGACGAAGGAGAGCTCCGACACGATGCCGACGAGCGGCACCATGATCTCCGGCACCACCGGCTGGCCCGTGCGCTTGGCTGCTTCCACTGCCGCCTCGAAGATCGCCCGCGCCTGCATCTCGGCGATTTCCGGATAGGACACGGCGAGACGGCAACCACGATTGCCGAGCATCGGGTTGAACTCGTGCAGCTCCTCCGTCCGCTCCTTCAGCCGCTTCGGATTCACGTCCATCGATTTGGCGACCTCGGCGATCTCCTCGTCCGTCTTGGGCAGGAACTCGTGCAGCGGCGGGTCGAGCAGCCGGATCGTCACCGGCAGGCCGGCCATGATCTCGAACAGCTCGATGAAGTCGGCGCGCTGCATCGGCAGCAGCTTGGCGAGCGCCGCGCGGCGCTGTTCCTCGGTGTCCGACAGAATCATCTCGCGCATGGCGAGAATACGCTCGTCATTGAAGAACATGTGCTCGGTACGGCAGAGGCCGATGCCCTCCGCACCGAACTTGCGGGCCGTCCGCGCGTCGAGCGGCGTCTCGGCATTGGCGCGCACCTTCATGCGGCGGATCTGATCAGCCCACTCCATGATCGTGGAGAAATCGCCCGAAAGCGCCGGCTCCTGCATCGGTACCGCACCGGCAAGCACCTGGCCGGTGCCGCCATCGATGGTGATGATGTCGCCCTTTCGGAAGGTGCGGCCCAGCGCCACCATCGTGCCTTCCCTGTAGTCGACGCGCAGCGAGCCCGCGCCGGAGACGCAGGGCTTGCCCATGCCGCGGGCCACCACCGCCGCGTGACTGGTCATGCCGCCGCGCGTCGTGAGAATGCCTTCCGCGGCGTGCATGCCGTGGATGTCCTCAGGACTGGTCTCCACGCGCACGAGGATCGTCTTCACGCCGTGCGCCTTGAGCTCCTCCGCCTCGTCCGGCGAGAACACGATCTGACCGGTAGCCGCACCCGGCGAGGCCGGCAGGCCGGTGGCGATGATGTCACGCGGCGCGTTCGGGTCGAGCGTCGGATGCAGCAGCTGGTCAAGCGAAGCGGGTTCGATGCGGCAGACGGCCTCCTCGCGCGTGATCAGGCCCTCATTGGCCATGTCCACGGCGATCTTGAGCGCCGCGCGCGTCGTGCGCTTGCCCGAGCGGGTCTGCAGCATCCACAGCTTGCCGCGCTCGATGGTGAACTCCAGGTCCTGCATGTCGCGGTAATGCGCCTCAAGCTTCTTCGCCACCTCCACGAAGGTCGCGAAAGCCTCCGGCATCGCCTTCTCGAGCGAGGGCTTGTCGGAGCCGCTCTCCAGCCGAGCCTTCTCTGTCAACGGCTGCGGCGTGCGGATACCCGCCACCACGTCTTCGCCCTGCGCGTTGATGAGGAATTCGCCGTAGAGCGCCTTCTCGCCGGTGGACGGGTTGCGCGTGAAGGCCACGCCCGTGGCCGAGGTCTCGCCCATGTTGCCGAACACCATCGCCTGGACGTTGACGGCCGTGCCCCAGCTTGCGGGAATGTCGTGCAGGCGGCGGTAGGTCACCGCGCGCGGGTTCATCCAGCTGTTGAACACGGCGCCGATCGCGCCCCACAGCTGCTCGCGCGGGTCCTGAGGGAACGGCCTGCCGATCTCGCTCTCCACCTTCTCCTTGTAGAGCCCGACCACCTCGCGCCACTGATCCGCGGTGAATTCGGTATCGAGGTCGTATCCGTGGCGGGCCTTCTCGTCGCTCAGGATTTCCTCGAATTCGTCGTGATCGATGCCCAGCACGACGTTGCCGTACATCTGGATGAAGCGGCGGTAGCTGTCCCAGGCAAAGCGCTGGTCGCCGGAATCCTTCGCCAGCGCCTCGACCGTCTCATCGTTGAGACCGAGGTTGAGGACGGTGTCCATCATGCCCGGCATGGAGGCGCGGGCACCCGAGCGCACCGAAACCAGCAGCAGCTTCTCGGGGTCGCCGAAGCGCCGGCCGGCAATTCTGCCCATCTCCTCGAGTGCCGCTTCCACCTGCTGATCGAGGTCGGTCGGATAGGTTCTGTCGTTGGAATAGTAGTAGGTGCATACCTCAGTGGTGATTGTGAACCCTGGCGGCACCGGCAGCCCGAGGCTGCACATCTCGGCGAGGTTTGCCCCTTTGCCGCCCAGAAGGTTTCTGTCGGAAGCCCTGCCTTCGGCCCGGCCATCTCCAAAGCTGTAAACCCACTTGGTCATGCTCTAACCCCGACTGATCATCCCGTCGCGCCTCATCCGCGACACCGGTATCGGATTATGGCCAACGGCTGCGTCTGGCAATAGACGCTCATCAATTGCCTCGATTTAATATCGATTAGACCGGATGCGCTTCCGGATACCCGCAACGGGCGAAATGCGCATGCGTTCCACCATTGAACGGTGGCAGCGACTGTGTTAGAGAACAAAGTAAGAACATTGGGAGTAACGGAATGCGGCAGACTGGCAAGCTCGACTATATCGAACTGCCCGCGCGCGGCGGGTCGCTGGATCGGGTGAAGGCGTTCTATGCGAATGCCTTCGGCTGGAGCTTCACGGATTACGGCGCCAGCTATTCCGCCTTCAACGAAGGGATCGACGGTGGCTTCAACGGCGAGGACGAAACGACTGCGATCCTTCCGATTCTCTACTCCGCCAACCTGGAACGCACACTGCAGGATGTCGAGGCTGCGGGCGGGGAAATAGTCCGGCCCATCTACAGCTTCCCCGTTGGGCGCCGCTTTCATTTCCGCGACCCGGCGGGCAACGAGCTCGCCGTCTGGAGCGACCGCTAGCGCGGCTGGCCCGGGGGGACTTGCAACCGGACGTCGTCCGGATCCGTGAAAACGCAATTGGTCTGGCAGGCCATGGGGATGGTAGCGACCAGCCTCCCTTCGCCTCCTCCGGCTTGTCCAGGGGGGCAAAAAAGGACGGTGGTTTCCCGAATTTGCACCCCGGACCTTCGAAGGGTGAGCCCGTCCAACGATAGTCGTCGAAGAGCAGGCATCTGAAAGGCTGAAGGCCACCGTATGCTCTCCCCCTCCCCCTTCATGGAAAAGGCCGCCCGGCAGCTTCGCCGGACGGCCTTCCTGATCTGTCTCGTTCTGCCGGCGCGGGGTCCTGACCGCACACCAGGCCGTGCTGCTTGTCCGCAACGGCGTCCCGCCACGCGTCAGCTCACGCCGGGCTGCGCTTTCGCGACTTATTACGCGTCGGCCCCGACTGGCGGAAGCTTCGCCATCACGCGCCGCAGGGCGCCTGCAGCGATCGCGACCTCGGGGTTCACCTGAAGCGCCATCCTGTAGTGAAGGCGGAAGTCTGCATCGGCATCCTTGCCGTCCCCGATGAGCTGCGCGACCTCGCGCCCATAGGCTGCAAGATCCGCCCCGGACCTGATCTCGCCTTCCTTGGCCGCCTCGTCCAGCCGCACGATGAGCCGCGAAAGCTTGGCCATCCATGCGAAGCGCGGATCGTTGATTACCGCGAAGAGGAACGTGTAGGGGTTCTTCAGCGCCGGATCGTCTCCCGCGGCGGAGTGGATGAGAGCGCGGTGGAAATCCCTGAGCCGCAGGGAAAGCTCGTCCGCGACGGCATGAACATTTGTGGCAATGCTGGTCATCGCCCGCTCCTTTCCGGGAGAAACTCCCAATTCGCTTTTCGGAGAACTACGGCTGAAGAATGCCTTCAGCTCCAGACCTGGCCCCGAAAGGACCAGAGGCCTCATATGGGACTCTGGCCAAGGGGTTGCAAGCGCGGCCAGCGCCCGAGACCTGTCCGCGTACAGCTCGCCCCGCCCGCCAGCCAGTGTCCGGCACATTTCAGAAAGATCACTTCAGGCCGGGGAACGGTATTTTGACTTTGCGGCCACCTGGGGTAGGCATAGCTCCATGCTTCCACCGAACCGGACGGGTCATGGCTGACTACATCGCATTCGTTGAACGATATCCATCCCTGCAGACGGGTCTTGCCCTCGCGGCCCTGATACTGACCGCGCTGGCCGTCAATTTCGCTGTCAGGGCGCTCCTGCTGCGCGGGTTCAACCAGCTTCTGTCCCTGACCAGCTTTGGCCGCGATCCGGAACTCGTCCGGCACCGGGTGGTTGACCGGCTCGCGCACGCCACCCCCGCGATCGTGATTGCCGGCGGTGTCCCGCTCGTTCCCGGCCTGCCCGACGCTGCCGTGGCGGTTATCACCAACGTCGCCAACGCCTTCATCATCATCACCGTGGCTCTGGCCATGGGCGGCGCGCTCAATATTGTCGACACGCTCTACCGCCGCCGCCCCGAGGCGCGCCTTCGGCCCATCAAGGGGTACCTCCAGGTCGCCAAGATCGCGATCTACGTGGTTACCGCCATCATGGTCATCTCGATCCTGGTGGACCGGTCGCCGGTTATCCTTCTCTCCAGCCTGGGTGCTATGGCCGCGGTCCTGATCCTCGTCTTCCAGGACACGCTCCTGTCCTTCGTGGCAAGCATCCAGATCTCGTCGACCGACATGGTGCGCGTGGGTGACTGGATCACGGTTCCCGGGCAGGACGCAGACGGCGACGTGATCGAGATCGCCCTGCACACCGTGAAGGTGCAGAACTTCGACAAGACCGTCACCACCATCCCCATCCGCAAGCTGGTGACCGAGCCCTTCAAGAACTGGCGCGCGATGCAGGAATCGGGCGGCCGCCGCATCAAGCGCAGCCTGCTCATCGACCAGTCCAGCATCCGTTTCCTCTCACCCGAAGAGCTGGAACGGCTTTCCTCCTTCCTTCTGCTCAAGGACTACCTTGGCAACAAGGCAAGGGAAATCGCCGAATGGAACGCGTCGCTAGGGGAACACGCCGCCGTGCCGGCCAACACGCGCCGGGCCACGAACATCGGCACCTTCCGCGCCTATGTACAGTCATACCTGCGCGCCCACCCTGGCGTTCACAAAGGCATGACCATCATGGTGCGTCAGATGGCGCCCGAGCCGCACGGCCTTCCCCTCGAGATCTATTGCTTCACGAACACCGTGGTCTGGGTGGAATACGAGGCAATCCAGTCAGACATCTTCGACCACCTACTGGCGATCCTTCCGGAATTCGGCCTGCGCGTCTTCCAGGATCCGAGCGGTTTCGACATGCGTGAATTCATCCGCGCCTTGCGCGCCGGCTGAAACCGGCTCCTGACAGGCAAGGCGCCACAGCCGGCGCTGACCGGGCAGCCCCTCAGCTCGCCTCGGCCAGCAGCTCTGCCGCCTGGAGATCGACCGACACCAGCTGGCTCACGCCCTGTTCGGCCATGGTCACGCCGAACAGGCGGTTCATCCGCGCCATCGTAATCGGGTTGTGCGTGATCACGACGAATCGCGTCTCCGTCGAGCGCGCCATCTCATCGAGCAGGTTGCAGAACCGCTCCACGTTGTGATCGTCGAGCGGCGCGTCCACCTCGTCCAGCACGCAGATCGGCGCCGGATTGGTGAGGAACACGGCGAAAATCAGCGCCATCGCCGTCAGCGCCTGCTCGCCGCCCGAAAGCAGCGTCATCGTCTGCGGCTTCTTGCCGGGCGGACGGGCCAGAATCTCCAGCCCCGCATCCAGCGGATCGTCTGATTCCACCAGCTGCAGCTCGGCGGTGCCGCCGCTGAAGAGATGCGTGAACAGCCGCTGGAAATGGCCATTGACCTGCTCGAACGCGGCGAGCAGCCGCTCGCGTCCCTCGCGGTTGAGGCTCTGGATCGCCTGCCTGAGCTTGCGGATCGCCTCGATCACATCCTCGCGCTCCGCCACGATCAGGTCGTAGCGTTCGGAAAGCTCACGCTGCTCCTCTTCCGCGCGCAGGTTCACTGCGCCGAGCCGTTCGCGCTCTGCCTTCAGACGCTCCAGCCGCCGTTCCACCTCCGCAATGTCCGGCAGCTTGTCGTCCGGGCCGAGGCCCGTGTGCTGAAACACCAGATGCGGCGCGATGTTCATCGCCTGCTGGATGCGCGCTTCAATCTCCACCCGACGCTCTTCCGCCGCCACCTGCCGTTCTTCCGCGCGCGCCCGTTCCTCGCGCGCTGCCGACAGGGACTGGATCGCCTCCGTCGCGCGCCGGTCAAGCTCCGCCTGCGCGTTCTCCGCCTCCTGCAGCGCGTCGGACGCCTCCTTCAGGCGCTCCTCCGCCGTGGCGATCTCGCTGATGAGACTCCGCACCCGGTAGTCGAGATCGTCGGGAGCCTCCGCCAGCGCCTCAAGCTCCTCAATCACTTCCTCGCGGCGCTCGGTGAGCGCATGGATCTGCCGGTCAGCGTTCTCGCGCCGGAAGATCCAGCTCTGCCGCTCCTGCGCAATCGCCGCGAGCCGGCGCTGCCGCGCTTCCGCCTCGCGCTTGCGCCCCTCATGGGCCGCGCGCACTTCCGCAAGCTTGCTGCGGGCGATGGCGACCTCGGAGGCCGCGCGGTCGAGCTTCGCCTGCAGTTCGGAAGGATCCGGCGCCTCCTCGAGAACCGCCCTCGCCTCTTCAAGCGCCTCGAGAGCCTCCTGATGTTCCTCCGACAGGCGGTTCACCGATGCTTCCAGCACCGCCTTGCGGCTTGCGAGTTCGCCGGACGCGCGTTCCGCCGCCGCCAGCGCATCCCGCGCTCCGGCGACCACGCGCTGCGCCTCGCGCACGGCCTCGCGCGCCTGCCGCTCCCGCTCCACCTGTTCGCGAACTCTGTTCTCGGCCAGCGCCAGCGCCTCTTCCGCTGCTGCCACCCGATCCTGCGCCTCGACAGCCTGCGCTTCCAGCTCCGCGAGCCGGTTCTTCTGCGCAAGCCGCATGGCCGCTGCCGTCGGCGCGTCGGCGCTCGCGCGATAGCCATCCCAGCGCCACAGCGCGCCATCGCGTGACACAAGGCACTGGCCGGTCTTCAGCTGCGCCTGCAGCCGTTCTCCGTCCTGCGGCTCGACTATGCCGATCTGCGCCAGCCGGCGCTTGAGTTGCTCCGGCGCCTTCACGACGGACGCGAGCGGCGTCACCCCATCCGGCAATGCCGGATCATCCCCGTGGGGAGGAACCGTTCCCCAGTGTACGGGCGCTGCCGGATCGGTCGGCACGTCGATGTCTTCGCCAAGCGCGGCGCCCAGCGCCGTCTCGAACCCGCGTTCCACCTGCACCTGTTCGAGAACCGCCGGAAAATCCTCGTTGATCCCTGCGCTCAGGATCTTGGCGAGCGTCGAAGCTTCCGTCTCGATCCGCTGCAGCTCCGCCTTCGCCTCGGCGAGCGGCGCGCGCGCATCCGTTTCAGCGGCACGTGCCGCGCTCACGGCCTCCTCGGCCTCGGCAACCGCCTCCTCGGCCATTTCGAGAGCGGCTATGGCCGTATCGAGCTCTTCCTGCTTGGCAGCCGGGTCGGGCAGCGCCGAAATGCGGGCGACGATCTCCGCAAGCTCCCGGTTGACCGCGGCAAGCTGCTGGTTCAGCCGCTCGCAGCGTTCGGAACGCTCGCGCAGCGTCCGCTCTGCCTGGGCACGCGCCGCTGCGGCTTCCGCCCGTTCGGCAGTCAGAGAAGCAAGCAGCGCCTCGCGCTCCTCGAGCTCTCCGGCCATCGTTTCGAGCGCGGCAAGGGCCTCCTCCTCGCCTTCCGCCGCCTGCTCCTCCATCTCGCGCAGCAGCGCCTCTTCCTCATCGAGACGTGTGAGTGTGTCGGCATTGTCGCGCGCCATCTGCTGCTCGCGCGCGATATCGGCGTCAAGCTGCGCCACCCGCTTCTGAAGGTCCGCCGTCCGCTCGCGGATGCGCTTCGCCTCTTCCTGAAGCTGCGTGTGGGCGATCGTCAGCCGCTGCAGCGCCGCGGCAGCCTCGACCTGCGCATTGCGCAGCGAGGGCAGCCTGTGGCTGCCGAGCGCCTGGGCCTTCGCGGCCTCCATCTGCTCGGCAGCCTTCAACGCCACCTGACTGGTCGCCTGCGCCAGCGCGCTCTTGGCTTCCGCCTCCTGCTCCTTGGCCTGTGTCCAGGCCAGGTGCAGGCGGATGGCCTCGGCCTTGCGGATCTCGTCGGAAAGGTTCCTGAACCGGGTCGCCTGCCGCGCCTGCCGCTTCAGGCTTTCGATCTGCGTGGCAAGCTCGCCCACCACGTCGTCAAGGCGTTCGAGGTTCTGGTCGGCCGCGCGCAGCCGCATCTCGGCCTCGTGCCTTCGGGAATGCAGGCCCGAAATGCCTGCCGCCTCTTCGAGCAGCGCACGCCGCGCCTGCGGCTTGGCCTGGATCAGCTCGCCGATGCGCCCCTGTCCCACCATGGAGGGCGACCGGGCGCCGGTCGACTGGTCCGCGAACAGAAGCTGGACGTCGCGCGCCCGCGCTTCCTTGCCGTTGATACGATAGATCGATCCCGCCTCGCGCTCGATGCGGCGCGAGACCTGCAGCTCGTCGGCATCGTTGAAGGCCGGCGGCGCGGAGCGGTCTGAATTGTCGAGGAAAAGCGTGACTTCGGCGGTGTTGCGGGCGGGCCGGGTGGCCGAACCCGAAAAGATCACGTCGTCCATCCCCGAGGCGCGCATGTTCTTGTATGAGCTTTCGCCCATCACCCAGCGCAGTGCCTCGACGAGATTGGACTTGCCGCAACCGTTCGGGCCAACGACGCCGGTGAGTCCGGGCTCGATCACGAACTCACTCGGCTCGACGAAGGACTTGAAACCGACCAGCCGCAGCTTGGTGAACTTCATGCGGCCCTACCCTGGCGCGCACGATGTCCCAGGCAGCGGAAAGAGCTGCCGAACTTAGAGAAGGGGATCGATAATCGCCGACATTTGCTCAATCGACATCGCTCCCGAATACTTCTTTCCGTTGATGAAGAACGTCGGCGTGGCGGTTACGCCCAGCTCCGCGCCTTTTGCACGCACGGCCCTTACATCATCGAGAAGCTTCTGGTCCGTCAAGCACGCCTCAAAGCTCTCCTGTGTAAAACCGGCAAGTTTGGCAATATTAAGCAACGCCGTGCGTGCATCTTGCACTGCCGCCCAGTTCATCTGCTGTTTGAACAGGACATCGACCATCGGATAGTACTTGTTGTCCGAGCAGCGGGCGAGCATGAAACCCGCCTCGGCGCGCGGATCGAGGGGGAACTCACGCAGAATGAACTTCACCTTGCCGGTCTTGATGTACTTGTCATCGAGCGCCGGGAAGGTGTGCTCGTGGAAGCTTGCGCAATGCGGGCAGGTCATCGAGGCGTATTCCACGATCGTCACTGGCGCGTTCGCATCGCCAATTACCTGATCGGGCAGCGCGCCCGGCTCCATCAGCTTCGCCTCATCCACGCTGCCGCTGGCGGCGAGAGCGTTGACCGCAGCAGTCGTCTGTGCGTTTGCCTCGTCGCTACCGCTTGCTGCGAGAAGCGCCACAGCAGGAATGGCAGCCATGGAGGCAAGGATCCTTCTGCGATTGACGTAAATGCTGCGAATCACGGGCGTGCTCCTGAATCGTCTGTTGGTTCCACAACCTGAAATTGGATTATCAGATATGACAGTTGCAGGTGAGTGCCAAATTTCAATTTGCTTCACTGCGTTCACGAATCCGCGAGCGGCTTCCTGCGGCCGATCACGCTTGCCCCAAGCCTGAGAAGGCTCTGGCGGAGCCCCTCGTCCTCGATGCCCTCGGTCAGCCGCTCAAGGCGTTCCTTTTCAGCCCCATTGATCGGTCTCGGCGGCACCGGCCTTTCCCGCCCCAGGTCTGTGAGCTGCTTCTGCACGATCTTGATGCGCCCGATCGCCGCGAAACCGAAATAGGAATTGATTCGCGCGATGATCTCGCTCGTTTCGTGTTGCACCCTGAGCGCCGCCGCACCCGAGCAGGCGATGACGAGCGCGGCCGGCTCGAACGGATCGAGGTCGCTTGCCCGGCGCTGCCAGAGGATCTTCAGGGGCCGCGTACTTTCCGCGAGCCTCTCGCCGACGATTTCCGTCCACGACTGGACCACCTCGATCGAGATGCCCGCGCGCTTGCGCATCACGGGATCGAGCAGATCGCTGGCGAGATCGCTCACCGCAATCGCATTGTTCCCTCTCGTTGTGTCCATGACTCACCTTGCCGCCTGTATTTGCCTGAAGCATAAGAGCGCCGATGGCAACTGCAACCGGCACCAACACCCCTGCTCCTGCGATTCTGACCTGCTCACTGCTGGAGTGGTACGACCGTCACCACCGCAGCCTCCCCTGGCGCGTGCCTCCGGCGGTCATCGCCGCCGGTGAACGCCCCGATCCCTACCGCGTGTGGCTCTCCGAAATCATGCTCCAGCAAACCACCGTGGGGGCAGTAAAATCTTATTTTGACGCATTTACGTCGCGTTGGCCAACGGTCGTTGACCTGGCTGCCGCCGATCTCGACGACGTCATGAAGGCTTGGGCGGGCCTTGGCTACTACTCCCGCGCCCGCAACCTTAAGAAATGCGCCGACCTCGTCGCCCATGAGCTCGACGGCCGCTTCCCGGAAACTGAAGAGGGCCTGCGCAGCCTCCCCGGCATTGGCGACTACACCAGCGCCGCCATAGCGGCCATCGCCTTCAACCGCCCCGCGGTCGTGGTCGACGGCAATGTCGAGCGCGTCATGACCCGCCTGCACGCGATGGAAACCCCGCTTCCCGCGGCGAAACCAGCCATCAGGGCCGCGGTCCGCGAGATGCTCCCGGAGGACCGTCCCGGCGACTTCGCCCAGGCCATGATGGACCTCGGCGCCACCATCTGCACGCCGAAGAACCCCGCCTGCGGCCTGTGCCCGCTCCAGGTCGGCTGCCTTGCCTTCCGCGAGGGCAAGCAGGAGCGCTATCCCCTGAAGCAGGCAAAGCCTGAGAAGCCTGTCCGCGTCGGTGCGGCCTTTGTCGCCGAGCGCCCGGACGGCGCCGTTCTGCTGCGCAAGCGTCCGATGAAGGGCCTTCTTGCCGGAATGGCCGAGGTTCCGACCACGGACTGGACCGCCCGCCAGGACGGCATCAGCAGCCGCGATGGCGCTCCCTTCCCCGCCGACTGGAAGCCGCGCGGCGCCATCACCCACGTCTTCACCCATTTCGAGCTTCGCCTGTCCGTGTTCCACGCTCTGGCCGACATCGAAGCTCCCGAGGGGCACTGGTGGTCTGATCCCGCGTCGCTCTCCGGCGAAGCCCTGCCCACAGTGATGCGCAAGGCGGTCGCCGCCGCGCTTCCCCACCGGCGCCTGACCAGGCGCCGCTGACGCCCTCGCAGAAGCATCGCCATCCCGCAAGAAGCCCTATTAAGAAGCCCTCGTGCTGAGCTTGTCGAAACACGGGGTTTCCTGCACCAGCCAGCCATAAGCAAAGGCGCGCGAGCCTTCCCTCCCGCGCGCCCCATGTCCTGTTGGCACCTTAGCACCGCCCTTCAGGCGGCATCCCCCATCGATCGGATCGTTTTATGCTCCAACCAGCTTGAGCGTGCGGCGCGCCTCCTGGCGCAGTTCGTCGATCGGCTTGAGCGCCCCGCCCACCTCGATGTGCCAGAAGGTCCAGCCATTGCAGGCTTCGAGCCCCTGGATGCGGGCGCCTATGCGGTGGATGGAACCGGCCTCGTCGCCGATGGCGATCGTACCGTCGGCGCGTACATAGGCGGCCCAGCGCTTGTGCCGGTCGTAGAGGCAGGTGCCCGGCTGCACCAGTCCCGCCTCGATCAGGCTCGAGAAGGCGACGCGCGGCTCTGCCCGCTTGCCGGTCATCAGCATCAGGCTGGCGTCGTCCAGCGGTTCCACCTGCGCGATGCGCTCCTGCGCCGCCTCGATATACTCCTGCTCGCGCTCGATGCCGACGAAATGACGGCCAAGCCGCTTCGCCACAGCGCCGGTCGTTCCGGACCCGAAGAACGGATCGAGGATGACGTCGCCCGGTTTTGTCGACGAGAGGATCACGCGCGCCAGCAGCGCCTCCGGCTTCTGCGTCGGATGCAGCTTCTCGCCCTTGGTGTTCTTGAGCCGCTCCTTGCCCGTGCAGATCGGGAACAGCCAGTCCGACCGCATCTGCACATCGTCGTTGGCAGCCTTCATGGCCTCATAGTTGAACGTGTACCCCTTCGCGTTTTTGTCGCGCGAGGCCCAGATCATGGTCTCATGCGCGTTCTGGAACCGTCGGCCGCGGAAATTCGGCATCGGGTTCGTCTTGCGCCAGATGATATCGTTGAGCAGCCAGAAGCCCAGGTCCTGCATGATCGCGCCGACCCGGAAAATGTTGTGGTAGGAGCCGATCACCCAGATCGTGCCATTGGGCTTCAGCACGCGCCGGCAGGCGAGCAGCCACGCACGGGTGAAAGCGTCATAGGCGGCGAAATCCTCGAACTGGTCCCACTCGTCGTCCACGGCGTCCACCAGCGACTGGTCGGGCCGGTGCAGCGCACCGTTGAGCTGCAGATTGTACGGGGGATCGGCGAAGATCACGTCGACGGACTTGTCCGGCAAACGATTGAGCGCCGCAACGCAATCGCCCTTGATGATCGTATCCAGCCATTCTTCTTTAGCGGGATCTGCGGAAAGAACTTCAAGACGACGCACCGCGGACATGAACACCTCACGCGAACTCCTTAACTCGCTGTTATGGTTACCGAGTTCGGTAAACAAACAGTAAGGAGAGCACTCGCGAGCGAAACTTTGTGCTTCCGGCCGTGACGCGGGTTGTCATGGCGGTGCGGCAGATCTACATGGCCGCACAGAGAAGCCCTACCTCAATTGTCATGCTGATCCGGAGTCCAAATGCCAGCCATTGACCTCATCATCTTCGATTGCGACGGCGTCCTCGTGGACTCCGAAATCGTTGCGGCGCGCGTTGAATCGGAACTCCTCCGCAAGGCGGGCCACGACATCTCCCCCGAGGAGCTCACCGAGCGTTATTCGGGTCTGACCTTCAAGGATATCCTGCTTACCATCGAACGCGAGGCGCAGGTTCTCTTCCAGGCAACCCTGATCGACAAGGTCGAGACCATGATCGACGAGCGCCTCGCTCGCGAAGTCAAAGCCATCGAAGGCGTCGCCCAGGTCCTCGCCACGCTGAAATACAGGAAGTGCATCTGTTCCAACTCGACGCGCCATCGCATCGAGGCTTCGCTCAAGCGTGCAGGCCTCATCCACCTGTTCGCGCCGTCGGAAATCTTCTCGTCCGTGGATACGCCCGGCCTGCGGCCCAAGCCCGCTCCCGACGTCTTCCTCCACGCGGCCAAGGAGATGGGTGCCGATCCTAAGAACACCATCGTCATCGAAGACTCGATGCACGGCATTGCCGGCGCTCGCGCTGCGGGCATGCGGGTCATCGGCTTTACCGGCGCCTCGCACACCCATCCCCGGCACGCCGACATGCTGATGGAGGCCGGCGCCGAGACGACCGTCAGCCGCATGTCCGATCTCAAGCCGACCATCGAGGCGCTCGCGGAATGGTCCGCCGACATATGACGTGACGCGGCCAGAGCAAGCGGGAACGGCTCCCCCGGGGACGAGCAGGCAGTCCGGGACGCGCGGGCTGCCCGGCGTTTCAGTGAAAACCGACCAACAATAAACCCGGCGAGGTGCGCCTGCCGGGTTTCTTCGGTTCTACACGGTCGTAAGCGCGGCGCGCGATCAGTTCCGCGTGCCGCCCTCGAAGCCGATGGAGACCTGTACGCTGCGGTCGATCCCGCCGGGGATCACCACATTCGGATCACTGAGGAAGAACTGCGTCGCCCCCGCCACATCGCTCACGTTCACCTGGTGGCGGATGACCTGCGAGTAAAGGACCTGATCCCCGCGCGTCGCGATCACACGGATGGGCAGCGTATAGGTTCCGGGCCGTCCCTTGGGGCCCGGCACGAGGCGGCCGGCAGCCACAACGTTGATCACGCCGCTACCCTGGTTGTACTGGCAAGCGCGCGTCGTGTCGGAGATCACAGCCTGGAAGATAAGGCGGTTCGGATCGCCGTCTCCGCCGCGCTCATACTGCCTCATGTAGACGGTTTCTTCACGCAGCGTTGGGCGCGGACAGTAGGCGCGCAGCTCGCTTTCCCGGATCTGTCCCGGCTCGAGCGAGGTTTGCGTGCTGGTTGTTGCACCCTGCTGGCACCCTGCGACCATCGCCGCCGCAAGAATTGCAAATGCTGCCGCCCCGACCTTAACAGACATGACACCTCTCACGAACTGATGCTTTTCTAATACATCGTTGGTGTTCTATATCAACCGCGCAGAACGAACTTGGCTGGCAATCGCGCACGCCAGCATTCAACTGTTGGAAATGGAGTCTTAGCGGCATGCAGTTTGTCAGCACCCGCGGGGAAGCGCCTGTCTTGGGTTTTTCGGACGTCATGCTCCAGGGCCTTGCCCGCGATGGCGGACTGTATGTTCCGGCCGAGTGGCCCCGGTTTTCCCCAGAAGAAATTCGCGCCCTGCGCGGACTTTCCTATCCTGAGGCCGCCTTTGTCGTGATGCGGCCATTCGTCGGCGGCGAGATTTCCGATGAGGATCTGAAGTCGATCATCGATGAAAGCTACGGTACGTTCCGCCACACCGCCACCTGCCCGCTCGTCCAGACCGGCCCGGCCGAATTCGTCCTCGAGCTGTTCCATGGCCCTACCCTCGCCTTCAAGGATGTGGCCATGCAGTTCCTTGCCCGCGTGATGGATCATGTCCTTGAGAAGCGCGGCGAGCGCGTCACCATCGCCGGAGCCACCTCGGGCGATACCGGCGGCGCCGCCATCGAGGCCTTCGCCGGCGCCAAGCGCGCCGATGTCTTCATCCTGTTCCCGCACGGCCGCGTCTCTCCGGTCCAGCAGCGCCAGATGACCACCTCGAAGGCCGACAACGTCCACGCTATCGCCATCGAGGGCAATTTCGACGACTGCCAGGGCCTCGTGAAGGCCATGTTCAACGACCACGGCTTCCGCGACCGCATCGGTCTGTCGGGCGTCAACTCCATCAACTGGGCCCGTATCATGGCCCAGACCGTGTACTATTTCACCGCCGCCGTTTCGTTGGGCGCGCCGGACCGCTCCGTTTCCTTCGCGGTTCCCACCGGCAATTTCGGAGACATTTTTGCGGGTTATGTGGCCAAGCGCATGGGCCTGCCCATCGACCGGCTCATCATTGCCACCAACTCCAACGACATCCTCGCCCGCACCCTTGCCACCGGCAGCTATGAGACGCGCGAGGTGGTCCCCACCATGTCGCCATCCATGGACATTCAGGTATCCTCGAACTTCGAGCGCCTGCTCTTCGAGGCCGCCGGCCGCGACGCCGCCGAGGTCCGCGCCTGCATGGAAAGCCTGAAGCAGTCCGGCAGCTTCACCGTCCCTGCCGCCGCGCTTGAGCGCATCCGCGCCGAGTTCGATGCCGGCCGCGCCAGCGAGGAAGAAACGGCCCAGACCATCCGCGAAACGCTGGAAAACAGCGGCTATCTCGCCGATCCCCACACGGCCACCGCGCTCAAGGTTGCGCGGGAAAAGGCCATTCCCGGCGAGACCATGATCGTCCTTTCGACGGCCCATCCGGCCAAGTTCCCGCAGGCGGTGAAGGATGCCTGTGGCGTCACCCCTGCCCTGCCGGTCTGGCTGGAAGGCATCATGTCTGCGCAGGAACGTTTCACGGTCCTTCCATCGGACCTGAAAATGGTGGAAGATCACATAATCCGCCGCGCGAGGGCGGTGTCTAGGGAGTGACTATATGAGCGTACAGGTAAGCCGTCTTAGCAACGGCTTGACGGTTGCGACGGAAACGCTGCCGCATCTGGAATCCGTGTCCCTCGGCGTCTGGGTCAAGTCGGGCTCGCGCCACGAGACGGAAGAAGAGCATGGCATTGCGCATCTCCTCGAACACATGGCGTTCAAGGGGACGGGCCGGCGCAGCGCGCTCGACATCGCCACGGAGATCGAGGACGTCGGCGGAGAAATCAACGCGGCGACGAGCGTGGAGACCACGGCCTTCTACGCTCGCGTCCTGAAGGAACACGTTCCGCTCGCCGTCGACATCCTGTCGGACATCCTGACCGATTCGAAGTTCGATCTCGAGGAACTGGAACGCGAACAGCACGTCATCCTCCAGGAGATTGGCGCAGCGCTCGACACACCCGACGACGCCGTTTTCGACCGCTTCACCGAAACGGCCTTCCGCCACCAGGCGATCGGCCGCTCCATCCTCGGCACGCCGGAGACGGTCCAGTCCTTCACCTCCGAACAGCTCCACGATTTCATGCGCCGCCAGTACGGCGCGGACCGCATGGTCGTCGTCGCCGCCGGCGGTGTCGAACACGACGAGTTCGTCCGCGAGGTCGAGAAGCGCTTTGGGGACTTCCGTCCCCGCGCCGAGCAGACGGCCAAGCCCCAGGTCGCCCACTATGTTGGCGGCGATTACCGCGAGATGCGCGACCTGCGCGACGCACAGATTATCCTGGGCTTCGAGGGCCGCGCCTATCACGCCCGCGACTTCTATGCCTCGCAGGTTCTCTCCATGATCCTCGGCGGCGGCATGTCCTCCCGCCTGTTCCAGGAAGTGCGTGAGAAGCGCGGCCTCTGCTATTCGATCTATACCTTCCACTGGGGTTTCTCCGACACGGGCATCTTCGGCATCCATGCCGCCACCGGCGACACGGGAACCGAGGAGCTCATGCCGGTTATCATCGAGGAGCTGATCCGCGCCGGCGAGAGCATCGAGCAGGCCGAGCTGGATCGCGCCCGCGCCCAGTTCCGCGCCTCGCTTCTCATGTCCCGCGAGAGCCCGTCGAGCCGCGCTTCCCAGATCGCCCGCCAGCTCCTCCTCTACGGCCGTCCGATCGGCACGGAGGAACTGATGGACCGGCTGGCCGGTCTGACGGTCGAGCGTCTGACGGACCTGTCCGCGCGCCTCTTCTCATCGCGCCCCACCATCACTGCCATCGGTCCGGTTGGCAGGCTCATGCCACTTAACACCATAAGGGACGCGCTCTCACATCACCGTCCGCGCAGCATTGCGATCTGACGGCGGTCTGATGCAATATGGCGCGAATATCCGTTACCATGTTGAAGAGGCAGTCGTGCCCGCGTTGGACAGAGAGGTGGTTGTGATCTGACATGTTCGGCAGCGCCCTCTTCCGCCGCGACTACCCGGCGCTGGAAGGCGCAAAGGTCTTCCTGCGCATGCCTGCTGCGGAAGACTACGCCGCCTGGGCAGAACTCCGTGAGGAAAGCCGGGCATTCCTCACCCCCTGGGAACCCGTCTGGTCCCATGACGAGCTGTCGCGTCGCGCCTATCGCCAGCGCCTGCGACAGTACCAGATTGCCTACGAGCAGGGGCACGCGGTTTCCTTCTTCCTCTTCTGCAAGGATGAGGGCAACCTGTTGGGAGGCATCACCCTCAGCAACATTCGGCGGGGCGCCGCCCAGACTGCGACCATCGGCTACTGGATGGGCGAACGCTACGCCGGCAAGGGTGCCATGTTCGACGCCCTGCAGTGCGTTATCCCGTATGCTTTTGATACGCTGCGGTTGCACCGGCTCGAAGCCGCCTGTATTCCAAGCAATCAGCGTTCCGTCCGCTTACTTGAAAAAGCCGGATTTCAGCGCGAAGGGCTCTTGCGTTCCTACCTGTGCATCAATGGTTCGTGGCAAGACCACTACCTGTATGCTCGGATCGTCGGAGACACCCCAATTGGTAGATAGGCGAGGCTGATTCTTGGTGCCTTGGTTCAAAGTCGTTGATAGTCTTTGCCGTTTTCTGGCCGCGGTTGTCGTTGTTCTTCTCTCGGTCGGACAGACATGGGCTCTGGAGCCTATCAAGATCACGAGGGAAGACGTCGCCCTCGACCTGTCAAAGGCCGTCGAGATCTATCGGGGACAGGGAGATGCCTTCCAGGTTTCCACCGCCCCGGGCGCCGACAACATCGTGCGCCGCATCGAGGTGCAGGCGAAGGATCGCCGCTCCACCGGTGACTGGGCCGTGTTCGCCCTTGCCAACACCACCGACACGCAGCTCGACCGCCTGATCGTTGCGCCGCATTTCCGCCTCGTGGGCTCCGGCCTGATCTGGCCCGACCTGGGCTCCCAGCGTATCGCCTCCATCACTCCCAGCGAAGGCTTTGCGCTCGACCGCCAGCCAAGCAACGACGCCGACGAGTTTCTCGTCACGTTGAATCCGAACACCGTCGTCACCTTCGTTGCGGAACTTTCGTCCCACAATCTGCCGCAGATCTATCTGTGGGAACCTTCCGCCTATAAGGACACGGTCAACTCCTACACGCTCTTCCGCGGCATCGTGATCGGCATCGCCGGCCTTCTGGCGCTGTTCCTCACCATCCTGTTCGTGATCCGCGGCACCTCGATGTTTCCGGCGACGGCCGCCCTCGCCTGGGCGGTTCTCGCCTACATTTCCGTCGATTTCCATTTCCTCGACCGCTTGATCCGCATTTCGCCCGCCGACGAGCAGCTCTGGCGCGCGGGCGCGGAAGTTGCCCTTGCCGCCTCGCTGGTGGTTTTCCTGTTCGCCTATCTCAACCTCAACCGCTGGCATGAGCACTTCAGCTACGGTCTGTTCGCCTGGATCGTCGGCCTCGCCATCATCGCCGGCGTGGCATGGTTCGACCCGCCCGTCGCGGCGGGCATCGCCCGCCTCTCCTTCGGCGCCACCGCCCTCATTGGCCTTGGCCTGATCATCTATCTCGCCCTGCATGGATACGACCGCGCCATCATGCTTATCCCGAGCTGGTTGATGGTGCTCGTCTGGGTCGTCGGCGCCTGGCTCGCCGTCACCGGGCGGCTCGACAACGACATGGTCCAGCCCGCCATCAACGGCGGCCTGATCCTGATCATCCTGCTCATCGGCTTCACCGTCATGCAGCATGCCTTCACCGGCAGCTCCATGTTCCAGGGCCTGTTCAGCGACATGGAGCGCCAGGCACTCGCCGTCGCGGGCTCGGGCGACATCGTTTGGGACTGGGACGTGATGCGCGACCGCGTCGTCACCAAGCCCGACATCAGCCGCGAACTGGGCCTTCCGGCGGGCAGCCTTCACGGCCCCGCCCGCACCTGGCTCCCGCTGCTTCACGCCGACGACCGCGACACGTTCCGCTCCGCCCTCGACACCATTCTCGAGCATCGTCGCGGCCGGATCTCGCAGTCCTTCCGCCTGCGCGGCGCCGACGGTCACTACCACTGGCTCTCCCTGCGCGCCCGCCCCGTCGTGGGTGCCGATGGCGAGGTGATCCGCTGCGTCGGCACCATGATCGACGTCACCGAGCAGAAGAAGGCCGAGGAGCGGCTTCTGCATGACGCCGTCAACGACAATCTGACGGGCCTTCCCAACCGCGAGCTATTCATCAGCATTCTGGAAACCACGCTCGCCATGGCCGGCAACCAGAGTAAGATCCGGCCCACGGTGATGATGATCGACATCGACCGCTTCAAGCTGGTCAATGACGAGCTCGGCATCTCCGCGGGCGACACGATCCTTCTCACGATTGCCCGCCGCCTTCACCGCCTGATGAAGCCTGGCGACACGCTCTCGCGCCTGGGCGGCGACCAGTTTGCCATCATTCTCCTGTCCGAAACGGCGCCGTCCCGCGTTGCCGCCGTTGCCGACGCGGTGCGCAAGACGATCCGCGCGCCCATCACCTTCGCCCGCAAGGAAATCATCCTCACCCCGTCCATCGGCCTGGTCTCCTGGACGGCGGGAATGACCTCCGCCGAGGACATGCTCAAGGATGCGGAGCTTGCGATGTTCCAGTCGAAACGCTTCGGCGGCGATCGCATCGAGCCCTTCCGTCCGGCCTTCCGTACAAGCGGCACCGACCGCCTGCAGATCGAGTCGGATCTGCGCCGCGCCGTCGAGCGCAAGGAACTGCGCCTCGTCTATCAGCCCATCGTGCGGTTGGAGGACAACACGATCGCTGGCTTTGAAGCTCTGCTGCGCTGGGAGCATCCTCGCCGCGGCATCATCCAGCCCGGCGAATTCATCCCGATCGCGGAGAGTTCCGGCCTGATCGTCCTGCTTGGCCAGTTCGCCATTCAGCAGGCGGCCGAAGACCTCTACAACTGGCAGAAGCAGCTGGGTGACATCCCGCTCTTCGTCTCGGTCAATGTCTCGAGCCGCCAGCTCATCCGTCGCGACCTGGTGGGCGATGTCCGCTCGGCCATCACGCGCGCCGGCATCAAGCCGCGCTGCTTCCGCCTTGAACTGACCGAGTCCCTCATTATGGACAATCCGGAGCAGTCGGCGCACATGCTCAACAAGCTGCGCCAGCTCGGCATCGGTCTTTCGCTGGACGACTTTGGCACGGGCTACTCGTCGCTTTCCTATCTGACCCGCTTCCCGTTCGACACGATCAAGATCGACAAGAGCTTCCTGAACGACCAGAGCAGCAAGGGCTCGGTCCTGCTCAAGTCCATGATTACCATGGCGCACGACCTCGGACTCGCCGTCGTGGCGGAAGGTGTGACGGGGGAGGAAGAGGTCGCCAAGCTCCGCGCTACCGGCTGCGAGTTTGCCCAGAGCTTCTACTTCGGCACGCCCGAGGACGCCGAAACCTCCCTGCGCCTGCTGATGGAGCAATATCCGCTGAAATCGGTGTCGTGAGCGGGCAGGAGATGGCCGTGCGAAGCCGTCCCCGGCAGCCATCGGGCGCGGATCAGTGTGCAGAGAAAGCCCCTGCCTGTCCAAGGCGCCGCGGCCGGCGCAGACGCATCGGGTTCCTGCGCGCCGGTTCAGGCGCGCTTGCAATCATCCCCTTGCGGATACCGCCCTATGCGTGTCCGGACGCGCTGCTGAGGCGTGAGAGATCGACGCCCATGGAGGCCATCACCCGGTCGTAGAGCGTGTCGATCCGGTCGGTGAACAGGAGCTCCGGCGTTGCCGGGCACGCCAGCCAACCGTTTTCGGCGATCTCCGCCTCGAGCTGTCCCGCCGCCCAGCCCGCATAGCCGAGCGCCATCAGCGCCTTGGCGGGTCCGCGTCCCGATGAGATGTCGCGCAGGATGTCGAACGTCGCTGTCAGGCAGACGTCATCCGCCACGCGCAGCGACGTCTCCACATGGTAATCGCCCGTATGGAGCACGAAACCGCGGCTCTGCTCCACCGGACCGCCGTGCAGCACGGGAAGTTTCAGCGCCTTCTCCGGCAGCTTGATCGCATCCTCGCGCGCCACAATTCCAAGATCGACGAGGATGTCGGAAAACCGCAGCTGCTGCGTACGGTTCACGATCAGCCCCATGCTGCCCTCTTCGGTGTGGGCGCACAGATAGACAACCGTACGCGCAAAACGCTCGTCTTCCATGCCCGGCATGGCGAGAAGGAAGTGGTTCTGGAGCGACTGCGTGATCGCCATGGTTCTGCCTGTCATCTGCATCATTTCAAAACTAACGGGTTTCGGATAGGCGGGGAAGGGTCTTGCCGCTGCCCGGCGTCACAAGTCCGACAGAGTCTCTCGGCAAGATTATGAATAATATGGACCATCGTGCGATCCTCACGCTAAAAAGGACCTATGATTTCGAGACTCGCGTTCCTGCTGACCGGCCTTCTCTCGCTTTCCGTCCCCGCGCTCGCCGCATCCAGCGAAACCATCGTCACGCCCGGAGGATCGGTGAAGCTCGTCACTTCCGGCGTTTCCGACAGTGACGGCCGCTTGCGCGGCGCCCTGCAGATCGCCCTGGAGCCCGGCTGGAAGACCTACTGGCGCGATCCCGGTCCCACGGGCATTCCGCCGCGCATCGAGCTGCTCGGCCAGGAGGTGAAGGGCGTGGAGATCCTTTTTCCGGCGCCGCGAAGCTTTGCCGATCCCTATGGCGACTGGGCAGGCTACGACCGCAGCGTTACGCTTCCCGTAATCTTTCACACACCGAAGCCGGGGACGGCCCCACTGATCGAGTCCGAGGTGATGCTCGGAATATGCAAGGCCATCTGCATTCCGGTCGAGGCACCGCTGGTCTTCGATGCCAGTGCCGGCGCCGAAGACATTCAGGACGCCCTCACCGTCCAGGCGGCGTTCGCTGACCTTCCGTCGGAACCGCGCTCCGATTTTCGCCTGTCTGTTGCCGAGAAGCGTGGGAACGAGCTCCTTCTCCGGGTGAACCTTCCGGACCCTGAAATACCAGCCCAGCTGTTCATCACCGCGCTCGATGGCCAGATGACCCTTCCCTCGCTGACGGAGCGCGATGCGACCGCAGCCACCTTTGCCTCCCAAGTTCTCATCGCCCCAAGACATGGCGCGCACCTCCATTACACGCTGGTCCAGGGCGACGAGGCTGTGGCAGGCACGGTTCCGTTTCCGGTTCAGGTGGCCTCCGGTGCCGACTGAGCGCCGCCGTGCCAATCATCCGTCTGACGGTCGCTTTGCTATTTCCCTTTGCCGTCGAAGCCTCTAGTTTGCCGTCCTGAGAGGTCACTCCGACAACACGTGGAGAGGAGATACACGCAATGACGATAGCGATTGGCGACCGCATCCCGGACGTCACCATCAAGAAGGTCACCGCCGAGGGCGCGGAGGAGATTTCCACCGCCAGCTATTTCGCCGGCCGCAGGGTCGTGCTGTTCGGCGTGCCGGGAGCCTTCACCCCGACCTGCACGAACAGCCATCTCCCCGGCTTCGTGGAAAACTATGACGCCTTCGTCGCCCGCGGCATCGACAGCATCGCTGTCATGGCAGTCAACGACGCCTTTGTCATGGGCGCCTGGGCAAAGTTCACCGGCGCCCAGGACAAGCTCGATTTCCTCGCCGACGGCAACGCGGACTTCGCCCGCGCCCTCGGCCTGGAGATCGACCTCTCCAAGGGCGGCCTCGGCACCCGAGTCAAGCGCTTCTCCATGCTCGTCGAGGACGGCGTCGTCCGCCAGCTCAACATCGAGGAGATTCCGAGCAACGCCGAGGCAAGCGGCGCCGCGCGCCTGCTGCAGCAGCTCGGCTGATCTACGCGCGGACAATCTCCAACTGAACGTCAAAGGGCGGCGGATCATCATCCGCCGCCTTTTCTTGCGCGCGCAAAGAGTAAGCGCCCCTCCCGGGTCTCCTCAGGCCGTCAGCGCGTAGGCGAAGCGAACTGCCACCAGTAGCAGGAATACGCCGAAGGAAATCTCCAGCGCCCGCCGCGACAGCGCGTGCGCCGCCCGCACGCCGAGCCGCGCGGTCAGCAGCGACGTCGGCACGAGCAGCACGAACCCAAGGAGCGAGATGTATCCTACCGCGTCGGGTGGCAGGCCCGGCTTGCCCCAGCCCGCCAGAATGTAGCCGATCGTTCCGGGAATGGAGATGAGCACACCCATGCCGGCGGAAGTCGCTACCGCGTTATGGATCGGTACCCCGTGCAGCGTAAACGCCATGGTGGCCATCGCGCCGCCACCGACTCCCATCAGGGACGAAAGAAACCCGATGACGGTCCCGTAGATGCGCTGGACGGCGGGCCCCGGCATATGATCGCTGATGCGCCAGTTCTTGCCGCCCGCTAGCAACCTTATGCCAAGGATCGTCGCCACGAAGGCAAACACCAGCTGGAACACCCACGGATTGGCATAACGCGCGATGACGGACCCGGTTGTCACACCGATCAGCAGCGGAATGGCCCAGATCTTCAGCACGTTCATGTCCAGCGCGCCGCGCAGATAATGCCCGCGCGCGGACTGGAGCGACGTGGGGATGATGACGGCGAGCGATGTGCCCACCGCCATCGGCATTGCCACGGCCTCGTCTATGTTCAGGAAAAGGAATGTCTGGAAGAGAACCGGTACAGAGATGGCTCCGCCGCCGATTCCGAACAGTCCGGCAAGAAAACCGACGACCGCGCCAGCGGCAACGATGCCCGCCGCCAGCATGATCAATGTGTCAAATTCCATCCGTCCTCCGCAATGAAAGAACCCAGCACAAAATTTCGGGCCCTCCGCCCGCCTCCCGAGCGGTTCCGGGAAAAGTGGAATGCGGCTTTCCCTCCCGGACCGCGAAACTACAATGGCTGGACCGGTAGAGAGTTGTCCTGAAACTCCGAACCACTCCAAAAAGAAGTCAGCAGCGCCGAACCTCCGTCTACTTCTTGTACGGCGCCATGCCTGCGCGCGCGAGCGCATCAGCCCGCTCGTTCTCCGGGTGCCCCGCGTGTCCCTTCACCCAGTGCCAGTGGATCTTGTGCCGCCGGGTGGCCTCGTCGAGCGCCTGCCACAGCTCGGCATTCTTCACCGGCTTGTTGGCCGACGTCTTCCAGCCGTTACGCTTCCAGGCGTGGATCCAGCCCGAGATGCCCTCGCGCACGTAGTTGCTGTCCGTGTAGAGGTCGATCTCGCACGGTTCCTTGAGCGCATTGAGCGCCTCCGTCGCCGCCTTCAGCTCCATGCGGTTGTTGGTGGTCTCCGGCTCCCCGCCCTTGAGCTCCTTCTCCACGCCCTTGTAGCGCAGGATGGCGCCCCAGCCGCCCGGCCCTGGATTGCCTGAACAGGCACCGTCCGTGAAGATCTCGACGCGCTTCACCCTATTCCCACCCCGTACTCGTTGGCGGACCGGATCTGCCGGTGGAACCGCATGCGCCTGAGATATTCCAGCGGATCGCGCTTCTTCACCAGCGGCCCGTCGGGAATGGTGAGCCAGTCATAGAGCCGCGTCAGCATGAAGCGCACCGCCGAGCCGCGCGCGAGCAACGGCAGCGCCTCGAGTTCCGCAGGCCCCAGCGGCCGCACGCTCTGGTAGCCTGCCAGCAGCGCCGCTCCCTTCGTCAGGTTGAACGAAATGTCCTTCTCGAAGCACCAGGCATTGAGGCAGGTCGCGATGTCGTAGGCCAGCAGGTCGTTGCAGGCGAAGTAGAAATCGATCAGCCCCGAGAGCTTCCCGTTCAGGAAGAACACGTTGTCCGGGAAAAGGTCCGCATGGATCACGCCGGACGGCAGATCCGTCGGCCACTGGCCGACGATCTCATCGAGGTCCCTGCTCGTCTCCTCAGCAAGCCCGACCATCACCTGGTCTGCCCGGTCCCTGCATGCGCTCCAGAGCTTGAGCCAGCCTTCCGGCGCAAGCGCGTTGGGGCGAGTCAGCGTGAAGTCGGCGGCGGCCAGGTGCATTTCGGCCAGCGCCTTGCCCACCTGCCGGCAGTGCGCGGCCGTGGGGCTGCGCATCCAGTTGCCCTCCAGAAAGGTGATGAGCGCCGCCGGCCGGCCGGCGAGATGGCCGATCAATTCCCCGTCCTTCCTCTGCACCGGCAGCGGACAGGAAATGCCCTTGCGCGAAAGGTGCTGCATGAGGCCGAGGAAGAACGGCAGATCCGCCTTTTCCACCCGACGCTCGTAGAGCGTCAGGATATAGGCGCCCTGCGTCGTGTGCAGCAGGTAGTTCGAGTTCTCGGTGCCCTCGGCGATGCCCTTGTAGGAGAGCAGATTGCCCACGGAATACTCGCCGAGAAAAGCGACGAGCTCTTCCTCGGAAATGTCGGTGTAGACGGCCATGTCTCAGAGAGTCCCGTTTACGAAGGCCATGTCTTCGGTCGTCAGCGGCACGTCGCGCAGCTCGCGGTTGACCGGGAAGGTCTCGTCCTCGACCGCGGTAATCGCAAGATCCAGCGTCACGTCATAACGTTGCCGGAAAGCCTCAATGATCTCCGCCACGATGATTTCCGGCGCGGAAGCTCCCGCCGATAGCCCCATGACCGAGATGTCCCGGATCTCGTCCCAGGGAATCTCCGCCGCCCGCTGGACAAGCAGCCCGCGCTTGGTTCCGGCCTTTTCGGCCACTTCCACCAGCCGCCGCGAATTGGAAGAGTTCGGCGCGCCGACGATCAGGAACAGGTCCGTGCCGGGGGCGGCTGCCTTTACCGCCTCCTGCCTGTTGGTGGTCGCATAGCAGATGGATTCGGCTGCAGGCGCCTGGATGTCGGGGAAGCGCTGCTTCAGCGCCTCGATGATTCCCGCCGTGTCGTCCACCGACAGCGTCGTCTGCGTCACGAAGCCGAGCGGTTGGCCGGCCGGAGGCTCAAAGCGCAGGGCGTCCTCGACCGTCTCCACCAGCGAGACCGAGCCCTCGTCGAGCTGCCCCATCGTTCCGATGACCTCCGGATGGCCCGCGTGGCCGATCAGGATCACGTGCCTGCCCAGCCGCTGGTGCCGCATTGCCTGCTTATGCACCTTGGAGACCAGCGGGCACGTCGCATCGAGATAGAAGAGGTTGCGGGCCTGCGCGTCCGCGGGCACCGACTTCGGCACGCCATGGGCCGAGAACACCACCGGACAATGGCGGTGCTCCTCGGGGATCTCGTCCAGTTCCTCCACGAAGATCGCGCCCCGCTCCTGCAGCCCTTCCACCACGTAGCGGTTGTGCACAATTTCGTGCCGCACGTAGACCGGCGGCCCGTATTTCTTGAGCGCGAGCACCACGATCTGAATGGCGCGGTCGACCCCGGCGCAGAAGCCTCGCGGCCTGCACAGCCGTATGGTCAGTTCTTGTTTTTCACCAGTCGTGGTCATTCAAGGAGCACTCCGCGAGGCCAACACGTGGGCGAGAATCGCCCGGCGGTCAAGGTCTGGTCCGCCACTGGCGGTACAGCCATGCAGCGAGCACCGCAATGAGCGCAAACGCAAGACCGTACCAGGTCACGGCATATTCCAGATGCCTGTTCGGGAAGTCGATACGTGTTACACCGCCTACTGGCAATCCGCCCGGATTGGGTTGGTTGTCGGCATCGACAAAGAACGGATAGACCTTGTCAGCCGGCAGGCCCGCCGTGCGGGCCATGGTGGGGATGTCACGCCAGTAGAAGATGTTCTGAGCGACATCGTTATCCGGGACGAGAAACGACGGCTTCTCCGTTTCCGGCAGCCTCGCGATGCCCCCGATGGTGACGATTCCCTGCACCTGCCCCTCTTGGCGCGTGGCAGGATCTTTCCGGTCGAACGGAACGAACCCGCGATTGACGAGGATGTAACGTCCGTTGCCGAGATCCACCGGCGTATGCACGAAATACCCTGACCTGCCCTCCCAGGTGGCGAAATAGTGCCGCTCGCCCTCGTGGATGAACGAGCCGGAGAGCGTTACCGGCCGGTACTCGATGTCCTGACCGTCCGCATACATGCCCGCGATCGTTTGCAGCGGCACGGGCTTCTCGGCCATGCGCTCGTGGATGCGCTGGATGAGGCCTTCCTTCCAGTGCAGCCGGTGGACCTGCCAGGTCCCCAGCGTCAGCAGCAGAATGAGCACCGGAATGCTCAGGATGACGAGAAGGGGTGTCCCGCGAGCGCGCGGTTTGCTGTCAGTACTCAAGATCCTTGCCCGCTCTTGCCGCCTTACAAAACAGATGGGGGCAGCATATGCCGCCCCCATTTGTTTATTTCAAGGCTTGTCCCGATGGTTCCCGAAACACCGGAACCGGCTTCCCCGGGAACCGCCCCGCTCGCATTAGTGGGCGTAGGTCGCGCCCCAGGAGCCCCAAACGTAGATGAAGACAAAGAGGAACAGCCACACCACGTCCACGAAGTGCCAGTACCAGGCGGCCGCTTCGAGGCCGAAGTGCTTCTGCGGCGTGAAGTCACCACCGATCGCGCGCAGCAGGCACACCAGCAGGAAAATGGTGCCGACCAGCACGTGGAAGCCATGGAAGCCGGTCGCCATGAAGAACGTGGCACCGTAGATCGAGCCGCTGAAGCCGAACGGAGCGTGGATGTACTCATAGGCCTGCACGCCGGTAAACAGCACGCCGAGCGCCACCGTCACCGCGAGACCTGCGATCAGCCCCCTGCGGTCACCGTTGAGCAGCGCGTGATGACCCCAGGTCAGCGTCGTGCCGGACAGCAGCAGGATGATCGTGTTGTAAAGCGGCAGATGGAACGGGTCGATGACCTCGATGCCTGCCGGCGGCCATTCGCCACCCGTGAACTCGGCGCGCGCCACCTGCACGGCCTCGCCCGGGAACAGCGAAGCGTCAAAGAACGCCCAGAACCATGCCACGAAGAACATCAGCTCCGAGGCGATGAACATCATCATGCCGTAGCGCATGTGCAGCGTCACGACGCGGGTGTGATGGCCCTCGTGGCCCTCCTTGATCGTGTCGCTCCACCAGGCGTACATGACGTAGAGCGTCAGCACCGTGCCGATGGCGAAGATCCAGTACTTCGCATTGGCGAGGTCCAGCCCCAGCACCTCGAAGGAGTCGCTGTTGAGCGCGCGCATCCACGCGACGCCGCCCAGAGCCATCAGGAATGCTCCCAAGCCCCCCAGTGCAGGCCACGGGCTAGGATCGATGATGTGATAGTCGTGATTCTTGGTATGCGTGCTAGCCATTATCCCCCGATCCTCTCTTTGGCTGCCTGGGCCGGCGCTTCAGCGGTGGCCTTGGTCAGCGGGTGGAAAGTGTAGGAAAGCGTGATTGTCTTGATGTTCTTCAGCTCCGGAACATTGACGATTTCCGGATCGACGAAAAACTGCACGGGCATTTCAATGGACTGGCCGGGTTCGAGATCCTGCTCTGTAAAGCAGAAGCACTGCACCTTGTTGAAGTATGCGCCGGCCAGCTCCGGCTGGACGTTGAAGCTCGCCGTCCCCGCCGTATTGGTGTCCGCGATGTTGGTTGCGATGTAGTGGGCTTCGGTGGTCTCGCCGATGCGGAGCTCCACCTGCCTCTGTTTCGGCCGGAACTGCCAGGGCAGCCCCGGAGCGACATTTGCGTCGAAGCGCACGGTAATCGTGCGGTCCAGGATAACGTCCGAGTACTGGTCGGTCCGCTTCGGCGTCCCGCCATAGCCGGTGACACGGCAGAACAGGTCATAGAACGGAACCGCCGCGAACGACAGTCCGACCATGCCGCAGAACACTCCGGCGCAGATGACTGCCACCCGCCGGTTCTTGCGTGCCGTATCGGTGTCTTTGAGATGCTCGGTCATGGCCTCACAGCGGTCTGTTGAACACAGCAGGACCCAGGCGGAAGATGCTGCCGAAATAGACCAGCAGCACGAACGCAAGCAGCACCAGGGCCAGCGCGATATTTCGGTTGCGCCGTGCCTTGAGCTGGGCTTCCGTCGGCTTGATGAGGTCTTTCTTGTCGATCATTCCGCTCAGGCTCCCAACCGGCCGGCAATGGCCTCAACCAGCAGTGCCGCGAAGATCGCGAACAGGTACAGGACAGAGAAGCCGAACAGGGCCTTGGCGGGCTTCATCTTCGGATCGTCCACCGTCAGCACGCGCCAGGCGTACCAGACGAAGCCGATGCCGAGGGCGGCCGCCGCCGCGCCGTAGAACAGCGACGCGAAGCCGAGCACCGTCGGCAGCACGCCGCTGATCGCGACGAGGATCGAATAGGCGAAGATCTGCTTCTTGGTCGAAGCCTCGCCCGCGACGTTCGGCATCATCGGCACGCCGGCCCGCTCATAGTCTCCCGACTTGAACAGTGCGAGAGCCCAGAAGTGGGGCGGCGTCCAGAGGAAGATGATCAGGAAGAGCACCAGGCTCTCCACCGACACGACTCCGCTTGTCGCGGCCCAGCCCACGACCGGAGGCAATGCCCCTGCCGCGCCGCCGATCACGATGTTCTGCGGCGTCGAGCGCTTCAGCCACATCGTGTAGATGACGGCGTAGAAGAAGATCGTGAACGCCAGCAGCGCGGCTGCCAGCCAGTTGGCCATCAGGCCCAGCGTCATCACCGAGAATGCCGAGAGGACGAGGCCGAAGGCCAGCGCCTCGTTCGGCGTGACGCGCCCCTGTGGCACCGGCCGCTTCGACGTGCGGCTCATCACCGCGTCGATGTCGGCGTCGTACCACATGTTGAGCGCCCCGGCCGCACCCGCGCCCACGGCGATCGAAAGCGTCGCCACGAACGCCAGGAAAGGATGCAGCGCGCCGGGCGCCAGCATCTGTCCGACGAAGGCCGTGAAGATCACGAGCGACATGACCCGCGGCTTGAGCAGCGTGACGAAGTCGCCAGCCGTCGCCTCAGACAGGCTCGCCGGGTCGTTCAACACTCGCTCTTCATGCACCACTGACATATCGCGCTCTTCTTTTCGTCCTGTCCGCGGCCCGGACCGCGCCGGGCCGCCTGTCTGCGATCGAGCTTACCGCGCAATTACTTGATGCGCGGCAGCTGCTCCCACTGGTGGAACGGCGGCGGCGAAGACAGCTGCCATTCCAGAGTGGTTGCACCCTCGCCCCACGGGTTGGCGCCTGCGATGCGCTTCTTCGCGAAGGCCTCGATCACGCCGAAGAGGAACACCACCACGGCGATGCCGGCGATGTAGGAACCGTACGAAGAGACGCGGTTCCAGTCGGCGAAGGCATCCGGGTAGTCGACGTAACGGCGCGGCATGCCGGCCAGACCCAGGAAGTGCTGCGGGAAGAAGATGAGGTTCACGCCGATGAACGTCAGCCAGAAGTGCAGCTTGGCGATCGTCTCGTTGTACATGTAGCCGGACATCTTCGGGAACCAGTAGTACCAGCCCGCGAAGATGGCGAACACGGCACCCATCGACAGCACGTAGTGGAAGTGCGCCACCACGTAATAGGTGTCATGCAGCGAGCGGTCGAGGCCAGCGTTGGCGAGCTGCACGCCCGTCACGCCGCCGATCGTGAACAGGAACACGAAAGCGATGGCCCAGAGCATCGGCACGCGGAAGGAGATCGATCCGCCCCACATCGTGGCGATCCACGAGAAGATCTTGATGCCCGTCGGGATGGCGATGACCATCGTAGCGAACACGAAGTAACGCTGCGAGTCGAGCGAGATGCCGGACGTGTACATGTGGTGGGCCCACACGACGAAGCCGATGCCACCGATCGCGACCATGGCGTAGGCCATGCCGAGGTAGCCGAAGATCGGCTTCTTCGAGAAGGTCGAGATGATGTGGCTGATGATGCCGAAGGCCGGCAGGATCATGATGTACACTTCGGGGTGACCGAAGAACCAGAACAGGTGCTGGTAGAGCAGCGGATCACCGCCACCGTCCGGCGCGAAGAACGTCGTGCCGAAGTTGCGGTCGGTCAGCAGCATCGTGATGGCGCCAGCCAGAACCGGCAGCGAAAGCAGCAGCAGGAACGCGGTCACCAGCACGGCCCATGCGAAAAGCGGCATCTTGTGCATGGTCATGCCGGGAGCGCGCATGTTGAAGATGGTCGTGATGAAGTTGATCGCGCCAAGGATCGACGACGCACCGGAGAGGTGGAGCGAGAAGATGGCGAGGTCAACTGCCGGTCCAGGCATGCCGATCGTCGACAGCGGCGGGTAGACCGTCCAGCCGGTGCCGGCGCCGTAGCTGCCCGGGGCGCCCGGAACGAAGAGCGAGATGAGCAGGAGCAGCAGCGAGGGCGGCAGCAGCCAGAACGAGATGTTGTTCATGCGCGGGAACGCCATGTCCGGCGCACCGATCATGATCGGCACCATCCAGTTGCCGAAGCCGCCGATAACCGCGGGCATCACCATGAAGAACACCATGATGAGGCCGTGAGCGGTCACGAACACGTTGAAGAGTTCCTTGCCCGCATCCACGGACATGTCGGCATCGTAGCCATAGACCATCTGGGCCAGGCCCTGGAAGATCTGGATGCCCGGCTCCTGCAGCTCCATGCGCATCAGGATGGAGAGAATGCCACCGATGATGCCGGCCACGATCGAGAAGATCAGATACAGCGTACCGATGTCTTTATGATTTGTTGAGTAGACCCAGCGCACCCACCCCTTTGGAGTGTGGTGGTCGTCATGGGCGTGTGTAGCAGCGCCTGCCATATCCTAACGCTCCATTCGATAATTCTATCCGGGTCGGGCCTTAGTTCAGGCCAGCGACCTTTTCCTCGCCCTTGGCGCTTTGGATAGCAGCCGCAAGAGCACGGTTTGCGTCTTCGAGGTTCTCCGCGGCGGCCGAATACCACTGATCGAACTGGTCCTGCGAAACGACGCGGACGGCAATCGGCATGAAGGCATGATCCTTGCCGCACAGTTCAGAGCACTGGCCGTAGTATAGACCTTCACGCTCGGCGCGGAACCACGTTTCGTTGAGGCGGCCCGGAACGGCGTCGACCTTCACGCCAAAGGCGGGCATCGCCCAGGAGTGGATCACGTCACCGGCCGTAACGAGAAGGCGAACCGTGGTATTGACCGGAACGACAACTTCGTTGTCGACGGCGAGAAGGCGCGGGTACTGGGAAAGGTCTTCCTTGCCCAGCTCGACGCGGTCAGCATCCTGGAGCAGAAGCGAGCTGAACGACACCGGGGAATCGGCATTCTCGTCCTGGTACTCATATTCCCAGTACCACTGCATGCCGGTCGCCTTGACCGTCATCGCCGGCTCTTCATCCGGCGTATACTGATAGGTCAGCAGCTGGAAGGAAGGAACCGCCAGCAGAAGCAGCACGATCACCGGACCGAGCGTCCAGATGATCTCGATAACCGTGTTGTGGCTGGTCTTAGAAGGAACAGGGTTGGCGCTTGCGCGGTAGCGCACGGCAACCCACGCCAGAAGCAGCGTCACGAGCAGCGTGATCGGCACGATGAACCACAGTGTATACTGCTCGAACCAGCGAATGCCCTCCATGATTGGAGTGGCGGCCGGTTGCATGCCCATCTGCCACGGCTGCGGTTGAGCCGCAAAGGCTCCACTGGCCCCCAATAGCGTGAGAAGCCCTAGGCTTGCTGCAATTTTCTTTTTCACCCTCGTCGTCTCCCGATCAATGCACCACCCGGTTTTCTGGGTTCTGGCGGGTGTGCACGAAAGCACCGCCCTGCATACAGGTCGGCGCCGGTAAAACATTAGCTCCAAGTTGAGTTCAAACACACTCTTCCATCAAACTCAAGAAAGGCGTCGAGCCTGCCCCATTTTTTGGCATGCGGCATTTTGCGCCAATCCCGGAATAATCCGTAACTGATTGGGAAACCTGGCGGTCTTCCTGTTCGGACCGGGGTGCGATTGCCTTCAGTTTGCCAACAGCTTGTGCAAATGCGGCCGGAATACGAATCAAAACAGGCAGAAGGCCTTGGCGCTCCGCGCTCTTTTGCCATAAAGCTCCGATTCTGGGATTATGCGGGCAGATCGGCCGTTCCGTTGTACATTTATATGGAAACGGAATAATTTCCCGATTCGGCTGTCGAAAGAGGTAGATGATGCGCTCTGTTTTCAGAACCATTGCTGCGGGTTTGCTCGCCCTGGCGGCGCAGGCGCCGGCGCTTGCGCAGCAACAGCCTGAAGGAAATGTCCGTTCCACGCACGGCGCCTGGTCGATCGTCTGCGACAAGCCCGGCGGCGCCCTGAAGGAACAGTGCATCATGATGCAGAGCGTGGTCGCCGAGGACCGTCCCGAAATGGGCCTCTTCGTCGCCATCCTGCGAACCGCCGACGGCAAGGCCGAGCTGATGCGCGTCATGGCGCCTCTTGGTGTCCTGCTCCCCAACGGTCTTGGACTATTCGTGGATGGCGAGGACAAGGGTCGCGCCTATTTCATGCGCTGCCTGCACGACGGCTGCTGGTCCGAGGTCATCCTCGACGAGACCCTCCGTAACACCCTGAGTTCCGGCAAGGAGGCCACCTTCGTCGTCTTCCAGACCCCGGAGGAAGGCATCGGCATTCCGGTGGACCTGACCGGTTTCCAGGAAGCTTTCGACGCCCTGCCCAAGAACTGAGGTCTTTCGCGCAAGGCGGCCGTCGTCTTTCATCCTTCCGCGCCGTTTGTACAGGACCGCCGCGAGCGGACACTGGCCGCGGGCCTCCGCCACGCGAACGCCATGTTTTCCGGCACGAGGCTCCCGCGCAAGTCCGGACGGTTGCGGTGATTCACGGCCTCTCGCCTTCGCCGTTTGCTCTCCGGCCCACAGGCTCTTATATGTGACGGTGGATCCTGCATTCATAAAGGCGCGACATGGACAGCCTCATCGAGCATTTCGACATCTCCGCTGACGAGGTCCGCCGCATCGTATCAGATACGATCTCCGGAGCCGACGATGGCGAGCTTTACCTGGAGCGCAGCCAGGCCGAATCACTCGTATTCGACAACGGCCGGCTGAAGACCGCCAGCTACAATACTGACCAGGGCTTTGGCCTGCGCGCCGTTGCCGGCGAGGCCACGGGCTATGCCCATGCCAATCAGTTTTCCGCATCCGCGCTGCGCCGCGCCGCCGATGCGGTGGCCGCAGTGAAGAAGGGCTACGCCGGCAAGCTCGACGCGGCTCCCGCCCGCACCAACCGGAAACTCTACGCCGACGACAATCCGCTGGTCGCGCCCGCCTTCGACGCGAAGGTCCGGCTGCTCCAGCAGATCGACGCCTGGCTGCGCGCACGGGATCCGCGCGTCCGTCAGGTCTCCGCCTCGCTCGCCGCTTCCTGGCAGCACGTTCAGATCGTCCGTCCCGATGGCTACACGGCCGAGGACATCCGTCCCATGGTGCGCATGAACATCTCCGTCGTCGTCGGCGAGGGCGACCGTCAGGAGACGGGCAGCTTCGGCTGCGGCGGCCGCAAGAATTTTGACGAGTTCGTCACCGAGGAAGCCTGGCAGCACGCAGCCTCGGAGGCGCTCCGCCAGGCGTTGGTCAATTTGGAAGCCTCCCCCTCCCCCGCCGGCACCTTCGATGTCGTGCTCGCGAGCGGCTGGCCGGGCGTCATGCTGCACGAGGCCGTCGGCCACGGTCTGGAGGGCGACTTCAACCGCAAGAAGACCTCCGCCTTCTCCGAGCTTCTCGGCTCCCAGGTCGCGGCCAGGGGCGTGACGGTGGTCGATGATGGCTCCATTGCCGAGCGCCGCGGCTCGATCACCATTGATGACGAAGGCACGCCGTCGAACCGCACCGTGCTGATCGACGACGGCAAGCTCGTCGGCTACATTCAGGACCGGCTCAATGCCCGCCTCATGGGCATGAAGCCCACAGGCAACGGCCGCCGCCAGTCCTATGCGCACGAGCCGATGCCGCGTATGACCAACACCTTCATGCTGGGTGGCGATTGCACGCCGGAGGAGATCATCGCTTCCGTGAAGAAGGGCATCTACGCCGTCTCCTTCGGCGGCGGCCAGGTGGACATCACCTCAGGCAAGTTCGTCTTCGACTGCACCGAGGCCTACCTGATCGAGGACGGCAAGGTGACCCGTCCCGTCAAGGGCGCGACGCTGATCGGCAACGGCCCCGATGCAATGCACCGCATCACCATGATTGGCAATGACACGAAGCTCGATTCGGGCATCGGCAATTGCGGCAAGGGCGGGCAGTGGGTGCCCGTGGGCGTCGGCCAGCCCCATCTCCGCATGGACCGCATGACCGTTGGCGGAACGCAGGCCTGATGTCTCTGATCGTCATTCTCACAGGTGCCGGGATCTCGGCCGAATCCGGCGTGGACACATTCCGGGATTCCGGAGGCATCTGGTCCCGCTACGATTTTCGCAAGGTGGCAACGCCGGAAGGCTTCGCCGCCAACCCCACGCTCGTGCACCAGTTCTACAACGATCGCCGCGAGCAGCTGAGCCTGGTGGAGCCGAACGCGGCCCATCATGCGCTCGCCCGGCTCGAACGCGAGTACCGGGGCAGCGTCGTCGTGATCACCCAGAACATCGACAACCTGCACGAACGCGCCGGCACGAAGAACCTCATCCACATGCACGGTGAGCTCTGCAAGGCTCTCTGCGTCCGCTGCAAGAAGCGCTTCGAGTGGGAAGGACCGCTCTCGGCCTTCGACAACTGCCCGAACTGCGGCCACAGCGGCTGCCTGCGCCCGGACGTCGTGTGGTTCGGCGAAATGCCCTACCACATGGACATTATCGAGGAGATGCTTATCCGCGCCGACATGTTCGTGTCCATCGGCACGAGCGGCAGCGTCTACCCGGCCGCCATGTTCGTTGAGGTGGCGTCCGGCAACGGCGCTCGCACGGTGGAACTGAACCTCGAATGCTCGGAAGTCTCCGAACTTTTCGACGAGCGTATCAAGGGCCGTGCCACGGAGATCGTGCCCCCGTTCGTTGACGCCCTGCTGGCGGGTGAGCTTAACGGCTGAGCCGAAACACCGGGCCGTTTAGTCCAGTAAACAACTCTGCCGTTCCAGCCATTTCCGGTTCCCTCACCGCTGTTTCCACCCTGCGACGCACACGCTTGGGCGCCTGCCCCAAAAAGACTTGCTTAGATATTTATAGATCTTTAGCAACAGCGGGGGAGGAGTTGAGCATGATCCCCCTACTCGTGAATCCATCGCTGCTGGTGATCATGGGCCTCACCGTCGGCCTCCTCTGGATCGCCATACGCCAGCATCGTCCGCATCTGGCACTGATCGCGGCGGGCTTCATGCTTTTCTCGGTTGGCGTCGCTGCCCAGATCCTGCGCTACCCCGCCGAACTGCGCCTGAACGCTGTCGTATCGGCGGTGTTCTATTCCACGGGCGCTTCCGCCTTTGCGCTCGGGGTGGTGCGGCGTTCCAGCGCGAAGGGTGGCGGCCCAGCCCTCCTCGGCCTGACCGCGCTCATCATCGCCGGCATCGCCTGGTACGCCTATGTCGATCGGAATCTGATCAGCCGCGTCTACGTCCTCAATTTTGGCCTTGCTCTGATTTTCCTCTACGCGGCATGGCGTATCCGTCACAACATGCGCGGCAGCTTCGCCGACAGGCTGCTGTTCTGGGCGGTCCTCTGCACGGGGCTGCACTTCTTTCCGCGCACGCTCTACACCTTGGGGTCCATCAGCCGCGAAATGACGCCGGACGAGTTCGGCAGCACGGCCTTCTGGCAGCTGTCGCTCTACGTAATGGGCGTCCTGTCGGCCATCATGGGCGTGGCGACCATCATCGTGACCGGCCTCGACGTGGTCGCCTCGATCCGTGACGAACGGGACACCGATCCGCTCACCGGCGTCTACAACCGCCGCGCCCTCGACCGCATCCTGAAGAAGGTTCGGTCGCTCGACATGCCGGTGAGCATCCTGGTCTGCGACATCGATCACTTCAAACGCGTCAACGACACCTACGGACACCACGGTGGCGACATCGTGCTCCAGCATTTCGTCCGTCAGCTGACCGCGCTTCTGCGGCCCCGCACTTTCCTCGCGCGTCTGGGCGGCGAGGAATTCGTGATCGTCATGCCGGGAATATCGCTCCCCGAAGCCGTACGCGAAGCGGAACGGATCCGGGCCTCGCACCTCGTGATGGGCGACGAAACGCCCGTCCCCGGCATCACCGTCCGGTGCAGCATCGGCGTGGCCCTGCTTCGCCCGGGAGAGGATCCGTGGCAGGCCGTTCGCCGCGCCGACGACATGCTCTATCAGGCGAAGCAAAACGGCCGGAACTGCGTTGTCAGCGAGCGGCCCGTCCGGAACAGCGGCAGCTCGCAGGTTTCCGAGCCCGCTTGAGAAACATTCTCAGCCGCGCCGGCGCGGCTTTTCCAGCAATGCGACGGCCTCCACGTGGGCGCTCCACAGAAACTGGTCGACGGGCACGACGCGCACGATCCGATACCCGCCCTTCGCAAGAATCGCGAGGTCCCGCGCCAGCGTTCCCGGATTGCACGACACTGCCGCCACCTTCCGCACCTCGGACTTTGCGATCTGCTCGCTCTGTGCCTCGGCTCCGGCGCGTGGCGGATCGAACACAAGCCCGTCAAACGCCGCGAGCTCCTTTGGCAGGAGCGGTCTGCGAAACAGATCGCGCTTCTCCACGCTGACAGGCTTCAGTCCCGGAGCATGCCGCGCCGCCTCATCAAGCGCCGTCAGCGCCCTCGCCTCGCTTTCTGCCGCATGAACACGTGACTGCCTTGCAAGACGAAGCGCGAACGTGCCGCTGCCCGCGAAGAGATCCGCAACGAACTTCGCACCGGCCAGGTGCTCGGTCACCAGCGCCGCCATCACCGCCTCCGCCTGCTCGGTCGCCTGCAGGAAGCCGCCCGGCGGTATTACCACCGGCACATCGCCGAACATCACCACCGGCTTTTTCCGCTCGATGATGATCTCGCCATCGACCGAAAGTCGCGCAAATCGCCTGCCGAGGCACAGCTCGACCAACCCGCGCCGCCGTCCTTCGTCGACACGGCCGACGCCATCCGCCGCGATATCGAGCCCGGTCCTCGTCGCCGTGACGGTCAGCCGGATGGGCTTGGGGCCGGTCGCGAGCACGCCCGCAAGCTCCCGCAGATCTCCGAGCGCTGCGACGATTTCAGGCACGGCGACCGCGCAGTCCCGGATCTCCACAATGTCGTGGGACATGGCCGCGTTGAAGCCGAGCAGCACCGTCCCGACCGCTTTCCGGGCGCTGAGCGCCACGCGCCGGCGCGTTGCCGGCGGGCAGGTGACGAGTTCGCCCACCTCTGCCTCGACCCCGGAAAGCTCCAGCGCCCGCACGACCTTCTCGCGTTTCCACGCCGCGTAGGCCTCTACGGCGAGGTGCTGAATCGAGCAGCCACCGCACTGTCCGAAATGCGCGCAGACGGGTTGCACGCGCAGCGGCGATGCCTCTTCCACCTGCACCATCTGCGCCCGCTGTCCCCTGATCTCCGCGGAAACAGTCTCTCCGGCCAGCGCGAAAGGCACGTAGACGGGCCCCTGCGCCGTTTCGGCGATGCCGTCACCCTGCGCCCCAAGCCTGTCGATCCGCAGGCGCTCGATCATGTCAGACATTCCCGTTGCTGAAGCGGTTCCGGGAAACGTGGAGACTGCCCCCGTCCCGAACCGCGAGAAAACAGACTTTTTAAGCACTCAGGAGCCTTCACGGACGCCCGGACCACGCGAGGCCGGCGGCCGTGGCCGCCCAAGATGCTCGCATTGATGCGGCGCGCCCGCCTTACGCGCGTGCTGCGCGTTCTGCCTGCCCCAGCGCCTCGAAAACGGCTCGCACGATGCCGGCCGCATCAAGCCCCGCCTTGGCATACATGCGCTCCGGTTTGGCCTGGTCCATGAAAACGTCGGGCATCACCAGCGGCCGCACCTTGAGCCCGTGATCGAGCACGCCCCTATGCGCCAGAAGATGCAGCACGTGCGAGCCGAAGCCGCCTATGGCGCCCTCCTCGACCGTGATCAGCACCTCGTGGTTGCGCGCCAGCGACAGGATGAGCTCCTCGTCCAGCGGCTTGGCGAAACGCGCGTCGGCCACCGTCGTCGAGAGCCCTGCAGCATCCAGTTCCTCCGCCGCCTTGAGGCAGTCGGAGAGCCGCGTACCCAGCGACAGGAGCGCAATCTTCGTACCTTCGCGGATGATGCGGCCCTTGCCGATTGGCAGGATTTCGCCCCGCTCAGGCATGTTGACGCCCACGCCCTCGCCGCGCGGATAACGGAAAGCGATGGGACCGAAGTCATAGGCCACAGCCGTGCGCACCATATGCTTGAGCTCGGCCTCGTCCGCCGCCGCCATGACCACCATGTTCGGAAGCATGGAGAGATAGCCGATGTCGAACGCGCCGCAGTGGGTCGCGCCGTCGGCCCCCACGAAGCCCGCCCGGTCGATAGGAAAGCGCACCGGTAGGTTCTGGATCGCCACGTCGTGGACCACCTGGTCGAAAGCGCGCTGCAGGAAGGTCGAATAGATCGCCGCGAACGGCTTGTAGCCTTCCGCCGCCAGCCCCGCCGCGAAGGTCACCGCGTGCTGCTCGGCGATGCCAACGTCGAAGGTGCGGTTCGGAAACTCCTTGGCGAAGATGTCGAGGCCCGTGCCATCCGGCATGGCCGCCGTGATGGCGATGATCTTGTCGTCTTCGCGCGCCTCCTGCACCAGCGCATTGGCGAACACCTTGGTGTAGGTGGGTGCGTTGCTGGGCGTCTTGTCCTGCGCGCCGGTGATGACGTCGAACCGGCCGACGCCGTGATACTTGTCGGCCGCCTGTTCTGCCGGCGGATAGCCCTTGCCCTTCTGCGTGACGACATGGATCAGCACCGGGCCGGTGCCGTGGTCGCGCACGTTCCGGAGCACGGGGATCAGGTGCTCGAGATTGTGCCCGTCGATCGGCCCCACGTGGAAGAAGCCGAGTTCCTCGAAGAGCGTCCCACCCGTCACGTAGCCGCGCGCGTGTTCGACCGCGCGTGTGATCGCCCGGTCCACGCTCTTGCCGAGATAGGTGGTGAGCTTCTTGCCGATTTCGCGGATGCCCTGATAGGTGCGGCCCGAGGCGAGCCGCGCAAGATACGCGCTCAGTGCCCCGGTCGGCGGTGCGATCGACATGTCGTTGTCGTTGAGAATGACGATCAGCCGCGCGTTGAGCGCGCCGGCATTGTTCATCGCCTCGAAGGCCATGCCCGCCGACATTGCCCCGTCGCCGATGACGGCGATCACATGCCGCTTTTCGCCGGCAAGGTCCCGCGCCACGGCCATGCCGAGCCCCGCGGATATGGAGGTCGAGGAATGCGCCGCGCCGAACGGATCGTAGATGCTCTCCTCACGCTTTGTGAATCCGGAGAGGCCCCCTTCCTGCCGCAGCGTGCGGATGCGGTCGCGCCGTCCCGTCAGGATCTTGTGCGGATAGGCCTGGTGGCCGACGTCCCATATGATCCTGTCTTCCGGCGTGTCGAACACGTAGTGCAGGGCAACGGTGAGCTCCACCACGCCCAGACCTGCTCCAAGATGCCCGCCCGTCTGTGACACGGCGTCAATCATCTCTGCCCGGAGTTCGGCGGCGAGCTGCGGCAGATCCTTTTCGTCGATTTGCTTCAGATCGACCGGAAACTTGACCTGATCCAGAAGCGGCGTTTTCGGGGGCGTAGTCACACGAGCCATGCCTGAGTTAATCTAAGCCCAAGATAGGGCGACAATTCCGTGATGCAATCCAAGCGTCTGGACGCGGCTATTGCGGATCGAGCGGTTCGACGCCGGCCGCCGTACCTTCGCGCGACAGGCGAATCTTTTCGACCTTGTCTTCTGCCGCGCGCAGCAGCCGGTCGCAATGGACCTTCAGCGCCTCTCCGCGTTCATAGATCCGGATCGACTCCTCGAGCGGCACATCGCCCCGCTCCAGGTCGTTGACGATGTTTTCCAGTGCCTCCAGCGCCTGCTCGAAGCTCATCGACTTGATGTCATCATTGGCCGAATTGCCATTGTTTCCAGCAGTCATGCTTCATCCTTTCATCAGGCGGCGGAGATGGGCGGACACGGACGATGCCAGGCCCTGCAGGTCGTATCCGCCTTCCAGCAGGCTGACAACCCGGTAGTCGCACCACCGCCCGGCAATGTCCATAAGTTTGCCGGTCGCCCAACTGAAGTCGTCTTCCTGCAGTCTCAGCTCGGCGAGCGGATCCCTGTAGTGAGCGTCAAAGCCTGCCGAAATGATGATCAGATCCGGGCGGAACTCTTCTACTCTCGGAAGCAGCGCATTGTCCATCGCTTCGCGAAAGACGCGACCATCCGCACCCGGCGAAAGCGGCGCGTTGACGATGTTGCCCTTCGCCCCCGTCTCGTTGACCGTTCCTGTTCCCGGATAGAGCGGCAGCTGGTGCGTGGAGCAGTAGAGCACGCTCGCATCATCCCAGAAGATCTCTTGCGTCCCGTTGCCGTGGTGCACGTCCCAATCGATGATCGCCACCCGTTCGACGCCATGCGCGCGCTGCGCGTGCCGCGCCGCGATCGCCGCGTTGTTGAACAGGCAGAAGCCCATCGCCTTGCGGCTTTCGGCGTGGTGCCCGGGCGGACGGCAGGCCACGAACGCGTTGTGTGCCTTGCCCGTGAAGACGGAATCAACCGCGTCGGCTGACGCGGCAACTCCCCGCAGCGCGGCTTCCCAGCTGCGCGGGCTCATCCATGTGTCCGGATCGACCTGCGCGAGCCCCTCTTCCGGAATGGCCCTTCTGATCGCGGCCACATGGGCTGGACTGTGCGCCAATTCAAGCATGGCCTCGTCGCCCTCGGGCGCCTTGACCCGCTCAAGGTCCCCAAATTCATCACCTTCCAGAGCCTCGGCGATGGCTTTTAGCCGGTCCGGGCGCTCGGGATGCCCCGGCGCCGTCATGTGTTCCAGGAAAACATCGTGATGATACAGCCGCGTAACCATCGTTTCCCTTCCACATTGGCAGAAGCGCTCCCGCCCGCGGGAGCGCACGTGATTGCACGGATCCTGCGCGCGTCGGGCAGGAGTCCGTCAGATGATCTCTGTATCGACGATCTCGATGCCGAAACCTTCCAGTCCCACGAAATGACGCTCGCGCTGGGCCAGCAGGCGGATTGAGGAGATGCCCAGATCCTTGAGGATCTGCGCGCCGAGCCCGATTTCACGCCACTCCTTCTCGCGCTCCAGCGCCTGCTCGTGGGACTCGTGGTCGGACGGCCGGTTGCGCTGGCTGGTATACGTGCCGCTGATGGGACCGCTGCGCAGGTACACGAGCACGCCTCGGCCCTCGCGGCCCATGCGTTCCGCCACCTGGCGCACCTGCTGCTGCACGCCGAACACGTCGTTGACGACGTTTTCGCGGTGCAGGCGCACCAGCACATCATGGCCGTCGCGAATGTCACCGTAGACGATCGCCACATGCTGCATGTTTTCCCATGGTAGCGAATAGGTATGGGCGATGGCCGGACCGCCGGGCGTCTCGATCGGGAACGAGCCGTGGGCTTCGATCAGCTTCTCCTGGCGCTGGCGGTAGGCGATCAGATCGGCCACCGACACCTGCTTCAGGCCATGCTTTTCCGCGAAAGCCTTCACCTGCGGCCCGCGCATCACGGTGCCGTCATCGTTCACCAGCTCGCAGATCACGCCGACCGGCGGCAGGCCGGCGAGCTTGCACAGGTCCACCGCTGCCTCGGTATGGCCCGAGCGCATCAGCACGCCGCCCTCGCGGGCGATCAGCGGGAAGATGTGACCGGGACGCACGAAATCGCGGGGTCCGACGTTCGGATTGGCCAGGTTGCGCACCGTCAGCGTGCGGTCTTCGGCGGAAATGCCGGTCGTCGTGCCGTGCTTGAAGTCCACCGAAACCGTGAACGCCGTGCTGTGCGGCGCGTCGTTCTCGGCCACCATCGGCGCGAGGTTGAGCCGGCGGGCCTCCTCGCGGGGCATCGGCGCGCACACGATGCCGGAGGTATGGCGCACGATGAACGCCATCTTCTCAGGCGTGCAGTGGACGGCCGCGACGATCAGATCGCCTTCGTTCTCGCGATCATCATCGTCCGTCACAACGACGATCTCGCCACGCTCGAAGGCGCGCAGAGCCTCCACCACCTTTTTCTGATCGTAAGCCATTGTACCTCACCTGGATGGCTGAATAACAAAGCTGCGGACTATTATCGCCTGCAGCATTCCTCCGCCATCGTAATATTGCGCAGCATCCGTTTGCGCCAGTGCCCCTGTTGCGAAGCGCACACCTGAAAGGCTTGCTGCATTCCGTCCACGGCAGAACGTCCTGGACCGCACCCGATGCAGTTCGCGGATTCAAGGAAACGCACTGCTTGAGGGCCTCAAATCCGTCCCGTCTGGCCCCTGTGGCGCAGATAATGGTCGGCGATGGCGCAGGCAACCATCGCCTCGCCGATCGGCACGGCGCGGATACCCACGCAGGGGTCGTGCCGCCCCTTGGTCACCACCTCCACCTCATTGCCCTGGCGGTCGATGGACTTGCGCGGCGTCAGGATCGATGAGGTTGGCTTGACCGCGAACCGCGCCACGATGGGCTGTCCCGTCGAGATGCCCCCCAGGATGCCGCCTGCATGGTTCGACAGGAACACCGGCTCTCCGTCCGGGCCGATCCGCATCTCGTCGGCGTTTTCCTCGCCGCGCAGCCGCGCCGCGTTGAACCCCTCGCCGATCTCCACGCCCTTCACCGCATTGATGGACATGAGGTTGCCGGCGATGTCCTGGTCCAGCTTGCCATAGAGCGGCGCGCCCAGCCCCGCCGGAACGCCCTCCGCGACGATCTCGATGACCGCCCCGACGGAAGACCCGGCCTTGCGGATCCAGTCGAGATATTCGGCGAACAGTTCCACGGACTCCCGGTCCGGCGTGAAGAACGGATTGTCCGGATCGTTGACGAAATCCCAATCCCAGTTGTCGCGATTGATTTCCTTCTCGCCGATGGCGACAAGCGCGCCGCGCACTACCAGACCGGGAACCACCTTGCGAGCCAGCGCCCCGGCGGCCACGCGGATCGCCGTTTCGCGCGCCGACGACCGTCCGCCGCCCCGGTAGTCGCGGATGCCGTACTTCCGGTCATACGCGAAGTCCGCATGGCCTGGACGGTAACGCTCGGCGATCTCACCGTAATCCTTGGACCGCTGATCGACGTTCTCGATGATGAGGGAGATCGGCGTGCCCGTGGTGATCAGCGTCTCGCCGTCCTCGTCGGTCATCACGCCCGACAGAACCTTCACCTGATCCGGCTCCCGCCGCTGCGTCACGAAGCGCGAAGTCCCCGGCCGCCTGCGGTCAAGCTCCGCCTGGATTTCGCTGAGCTTGAAGCGGATTCCGGGCGGGCAGCCGTCGACAACGCCGCCAATCGCGGGGCCATGGCTTTCCCCCCAGGTAGTGACGCGGAACAGATGACCAAACGTGTTGTGCGACATTGCCGGTTCCCCTTACGTTGGGAACCCGCTTGTATTGTGGTTTGGCCGTCCGGTCAAACCCGTGGCCTGGTGTGCTGCGGCCGTTGTACTTTTGACATAATCGCCGCCTAGATGAACATCTTCCATTCAATGATCCTTAAGAATGAGGCCTGACATGCGACTACCTGCATTGATCCTTGGTACGGCGTTGATCGGGTTTTCCTTTGCCGCGTCTGCAGCCGACACCGAAGGTCGAATCACGGCGGTCGATCCGGAAAACATGACCATCACCCTGAGCGATGGTTCGACGTACAAGCTTCCCCCGGAGATGGACATGTCCGGCCTGTCGCAGGGCGACCAGGTGGTCATCGCCTACCAGGTGGACAAGTCCGGCGTTCGGCAGATCACCGACCTTTTCATCCCTGAATAGGCGCGTCTTTTCGCGCTTTGATGAACTTACCCTGTTTTCCCTTCCAGGGGAGAACGCAAGATCGATATCCTGGCAACGCGGGATATCCGGTCTTGCAAGCCGGGTGACATGGACAGCGTCTCTCAGGCTTTTCCAGAACGCTCAACCGGCCTCAAAGCCACTCGAACCGGCTGCCCTGGACTCTGAGCACCCGGTCCTGCGGCACATGCATCATGACAGCCTCGCTGGTTGGCACGCCGCCGGTCAGATGCAGCAGCGTTCGTATCACCCCGCCATGCGTCGTGCAAATGGTGGGCCGCTCGACCTCCTTGAGCCATTCCGCCACCCTGTCGGCCAGCATCGCATAGCTTTCGGCATTCTCGCCCGGCGGCACGAATGTCCATTTCTGCTCATGCCGTTCACGTGTCGAGAGAGGGCGCAATTGCTCGAGTTCCGCGTAGGTGTGTCCCTGCCAGTCGCCGAAATGCAGCTCGATCAGCCGTCGGTCGATGCGGTAGCCCTCCCGCGGCAGGCCGAGCACCTCGCGGATGCGTTCCATCGTGTCCCGCGTGCGCCTGAGCGGACTTGAGACGAAATCGAAGGCCCGGGGGTTGGTGACCAGCGACGCGAGCAGGCGCGCGTTCCGCTCGACCTGCTTGAGACCGACCTCATTCAGATCGACCTCCGCCTGCCCTTGCAGGCGCTGTTCCACGTTCCAGTCCGTCTGGCCGTGCCTGACGATGTAAAGAAGCGGTGTCACGACTGCTTCCCGTTTACGCGCAATGCCAAGAAGCCGCTTCGCTGGCCCAATGCGGCAGGAGCAGGGCTTTCGCCCTGCTCCTGCCGGTCACGTCAGTCCTCAATAACCGAAATGTCGGGTGCGTCGACGGCCTTCATGCCGACCACATGGTAACCTGAATCCACATGCAGCACCTCGCCCGTCACGCCGCGCGACAGGTGCGAGAGCAGATAGAGCGCCGAGTCGCCCACCTCCTCGATGGTCACGGTGCGCCTCAGCGGAGCGTTGTACTCGTTCCACCGCAGGATATAGCGGAAGTCGCCGATGCCGGAAGCCGCCAGCGTCTTGATCGGTCCCGCGGAGATCGCGTTGACGCGGATATTCGCCGAACCGAGGTCCACAGCCAGATACCGGACGCTCGCTTCCAGTGCTGCCTTGGCAACGCCCATCACGTTGTAGTGTGGCATGACCTTTTCGGCGCCATAGTAGGTCAGCGTCAGGATCGATGATCCGGGATTGAGCAGGGGCTCCGCGCGCCTGGCGATAGCCGTCAGCGAGAAGACCGAGATGTCCATCGTGCGCAGGAAGTTCTCGCGTGTCGTATTGACATAGCGGCCCGTCAGTTCGTCCTTGTCGGAAAAGGCTATGGCGTGCACGACGAAATCGATCTTGCCCCAGAGCTTCTCGACTTCCCCGAACACATTGTCGATCGTCGCGAGATCGGTAACGTCGCAATGTCCGATGACGGTAGCACCGAGTTCGGCTGCAAGAGGTTCCACACGCTTCTTGAGAGCGTCCCCCTGATAGGTCAACGCAATTTCCGCGCCTTCAGCGACGAGCGCCTTTGCGATACCCCAGGCAATGGAGCGATTGTTGGCAACACCAAGGATCACTCCGCGCTTGCCGGCCATGAGGCCATTGCCACTTGCCATAGTCGATTCTCCGAAGATATTTGCGGCGATTGCCTATCGCACAGCAGCACGAATGCTTCAAGCTTGGCAAGCATACAGCCCCGTTGAAGCTGCCGAATTGCGAAAATGCGGCACCCGGGAACGGAAAGCGGGCAGCAGTGCCGCCCGCTTGAGAATCCCAACCGTGGTACGGTCTGGACCGTCGCGTGAAGATGGAGGCTCCTCTCCTCTTGTGCGCACATTCAATCGCCGGAGGGTTGCCCGCGATGGACTGGGCGCCCCCTCAGGCTGCAGTCTTCGAAAACAGGGCCTCGAGCGCCGGGTCGCCCCCCTCGGGCAGCATGATCCGGACGTGGGCATAGAGATCGCCGTGCCCCTCGTTCTTGAGCGGCAGCCCCTTGCCCTTCAGCCGAAGCGTCCGGTCGGAGCTGGACCACGCCGGAACGTTCACCGCCACCTTGCCCGTGGGCGTGTCGACGGCGACCTTGGCGCCCAGCACCGCGTCCCGCAGCGACACGGGCAGGTCCACGTGCAGATCGCGGCCCTCGACGCGGTAACGCGAGTGCGGCTTGATGTTGAGCTTCACCAGCACGTCGCCGGTGCCGAAGGGCGTGCGGTTACCCTGTCCCTTGAGCCGGATCGTCTGCCCGTCCTCGACGTAGCGCGGCAGCTTGATCGCGATCCTGCGCCCGTCCGGAAGGACGGCGGTCACCTTCGCTGCCGTTGCGACCTCCTCGATGGTCACACCGAGCGCAACATGCACGTCGCCCATTCCGTCGGCGTCCGCATGCTGGCTGCGCGCTCTTGCGCCCGCTGTTCCGCTGGCGCGCGCGAACATGTCGCCGAACAGGTCGCCGAAGATGTCGCCCGGATCGAAGCCGCTGGGGCGAAACTCGAAATGAGTGTTGCCGCCCCCTGCCCGGCCCTGCCGGAACGCGGAGAACGGATCGCCATGCGCGCCGCCGCTGAAGCCCTGGAAGCGCGGCCGCCCTGCCTCGTCGATCTCGCCATTGTCGTACTGCTTGCGCTTTGCGGGATCCCCGATGATCTCGTAAGCCTGGCTGATTTCGGCGAAACGTTCCTTGGCCTTCGGATCGTCGGGATTCTGGTCAGGGTGATATTTCTTCGCGAGCCGGCGGAACGCCGACTTGATCTCCTTCTCGGACGCGCTTCTCGGCACCCCCAGAACGTCATATGGGCTTTTCATATTGCTTCTATCCGCACAAGACTGACCGCCCCCGCAGGACTCGGATGGCACTGTTAAACAAACTCGTACCATATATGCGCACGGGCGGGCGCTAATTCCAGATGGCCGGACAAATCAATATCTTGGACGTTCGCGGCGCAATGCGCGGCATCAAAGCCGCGCCCAGGGGGGCATCAAAGCCGCGTCAGTGACCGGAGCGCCATCACGCCGCGCGGCGTCTGGCAGGCAGTTCCCTCGTAGAGATGCACACCGTCGAAGCTCTCCCGCGTCGAGCGGAAGGCCAGGCACGGAACGCCGTCTTCCTCCTTGCGGTCAACGGAGGAGATGATCCCGCGCGCCCCTTCCTCGGCATTTTCCCAGACCGCGCCAGGCTGCGGATTCTGCGTGAGCGCCATCAGGATGGCGGGAGCGTTCGGATCGTTCACGGCCGTATTGCCCGTGGAACCGGTCGTCAGCACCGAGTCGATCCCCTTGCCCAGAACACCTTGCATTCCCGACCCGCAGCCATATAGGCATGTCATGAGCACGGTCATGACGGCCATCTTGCCCAGGAGGCTCAGGCTCGAGCGTGAGTCGCGGCGGATATTCTGCGGCAAACGCTTCAAATGAAAGCTCCTCTCGAGATCAGAAACAGTGAGCAGGACAAATGTCTAACAACCCCTTAACGAACGACTTCACCGAAAGCACGGAGCCATTTGAACTATTCCGTCAATGGCTCGCCGATGCAAGCCAGTCCGAGCCCAATGATCCCAACGCATTCGCGCTTTCCACCGTTGATTCGGACGGCATGCCCAACGTGCGAATGGTACTGCTGAAGGGGTATGATACCAGCGGTTTTGTGTTCTACACGAATTTTGAAAGCACGAAAGGTCGCGAAATCCTGGGCTCCATGAAGGCCGCCATGTGCTTTCACTGGAAATCGCTACGCCGGCAGGTGCGCATCCGCGGCACCGTTGAAACGGCAAGTAACGAGGAGGCGGACGAATACTATGCTTCGCGCCCGCGCGGCAGCCGTATCGGCGCCTGGGCCTCGAAACAGTCCCGCCCCCTCGAAAGCCGTTTCGCGCTGGAAAAGGCCGTCGCCGAATATACCGCGAAATACGCGATAGGAGACATTCCGCGCCCGCCATACTGGTCCGGTTTCCGTATCGTTCCGGTAAGCATCGAGTTCTGGCACGACCGTCCGTTCCGGCTACATGACCGGGTGATCTTCACCCGTGCCGAAGGCGGCTGGAACAAGACCCGTCTCTATCCCTGACAATCCCGTCCACCGGGCCCGGACTGGCGGTCCTGCCCTGTCCGGGCCTGCGGGCTTTGCCACTCTCCGCCAGTGCCCGCGGCGCGCCCTGCGCTCACATCGCCGCAAGAAGCCCCGCCGCCCTGAGCAGGCTGTCGCCGCCCTCCAGCACGACGCGGCGCAGAGCCCCGGTGTCGCCCAGATGGTTCTCCGCGAAGTAGCGTGCAAGCTGTGCCCTGGCGGCATCACCCGACCTGGTCGCGCCGCGAACCAGCAGCGCCCCGCCCACCGCCAGGGCCATGAGCCGCAGGAACGGCGTCGCTCCGGCCAGAGCAACCTCCTGCCTGCCGTCGGTCAGCTGACCCAGCAGATACTCTCCGGCCTCCGCCGCGTCGTGCAGCGCCTCCCGGGCCCGGATGCCGGCGATCGCCAGATCGTCGTCTCCCGTGTTGCGCGCCTGCTCGGCATCCGCCTGCAGCTCCGCCAGGAACCGGCGCACGTGGTCCCCGCCCGACAGGCCGAGCTTCCGGATGACGAGATCAATCGCCTGGATGCCATTCGTCCCTTCGTAGATCGGCGCGATCCGCGCATCCCTGAGGAGCACCGCGGCTCCGGTCTCCTCGATGAAACCCATGCCGCCGTGCACCTGTATGCCGAGCGAGGCGACCTCCACCCCCATGTCCGTAGGGAAGGCCTTGGCAAGCGGCGTGAGCAGGTTGACCCGCTCCTGCCAGTGGTTGGAACGCTCGCGATCCCACCGCGCTAGGTCCGCCGCCTGCGCGCAGGCATAGGCGATGGCCCGCGAGGCCTGTGTCAGGACTGTCATGGAGAGCAGCATGCGCTGCACATCCGGATGCTCGATGATGGGCGACATGTCCCTTGTCGGAGCGCCCGGCGCCCGCCCCTGCCGCCGCTCCTTGGCATAGGCAATCGCCTTCTGCCGCGCAGCCTCCGCCACGCCCACGCCCTGAATGCCGACGGCAAGCCGCGCCGCGTTCATCATCGTGAACATGCAGTTGAGCCCGCGGTTCGGCTCCCCGACCAGCCAGCCGATCGCGCCCGGCTCGTCACCGAACTTGCCGTCCCCGTAGATCATCGTGCAGGTGGGTGAACCGTGAATGCCCATCTTCTTTTCGAGCGAGGCGCAGAACACGTCGTTGCGTGCGCCGAGCGATCCGTCGTCGTTCACCAGGAACTTCGGTACCAGGAACAGCGAGATACCCTTGGTTCCGGGCGGCGCATCGGGCAGCCGTGCCAGCACCAGATGGATGATGTTGTCCGTGAAATCGTGCTCGCCATAGGTGATGAAGATCTTCTGCCCGAAGATACGGTAAGTTCCGTCACCCCTCGGCTCCGCCCGCGTCCTGAGCGCCCCCAGGTCGGAACCCGCCTGCGGCTCGGTCAGGTTCATCGTGCCCATCCACTCGCCTGAGACCATCCGGGCAATGTACTTGCGCTTGAGCTCCTCGCTCGCGTGCCGCTCCAGCGCCTCGACCGCTCCGCTGGTAAGCGTCGGGCCGATGGCGAAGGCCATTGAGGCCGAGTTCCACATCTCCAGCACCGCCATGGCAAGCGAGGCCGGCAAGCCCTGGCCGCCGTATTTCTCGGGCGATGAGATGGAGTTCCAACCGCCCTCGCGCCACTTGGCGTAGAGTTCTTTCCAGCCCGGCGGCGTGGTGACGGCCCCGTTCTCGACCTTCGATCCGGTCTCGTCTCCGGCGCGTGCGAGCGGCGCGATCTCCTCGCCGGCGAACCGTCCCGCCTCGGCGAGGATCGCCTCCACCAGGTCGTCCGTCAGCATGCCTTCCGGCAGATGCGCCATCACCTCCCGGAGCCCTGCGATGTCGAAAAGCGCGTGTTTGATGTCGTCAATCGGAGCACGGTACATGGGCAACAGTCCTCGCAATGTCATGCCGAGGTTAGCCCCGGAAGAGGCCCGGGGCTAGTCGGACGGTGGTCGTCGTCCAACAACGATCAAACAAACCATTACCTGCATTGCTGATGTTGTTGTATATCAAGAGTTGTGTTGTCTCTGTAAGTTCGGGATGGGGTACCATGGGGGAGCTAATTCTCGGAGACGATGGTTTGCCCGCTCAGGAAGTGGGCGTTTGGGCGAAAGAAAAGCATCGCCTGCTTCGTCGTTATGTCGATATCTGTCGCGCAACCCGAAAGAAGTACATTGGTAAAAGCAAGGGAGGAGCTAGCTACATTGATCTTTTTTGATCTTTTTTGCGGACCCGGTCGTGCGAAGATTCGCGACACCGGCGAATGGATCGAGGGGAGTGCAGTTACCGCGTGGAATATGAGCGTTCAAGGTGGGGCGCCCTTCACAAAAGTTATTATTGGTGATGCGGACGAAGAATGCTTGGAAGCTGCCGCCGCGAGGTTAAGACAGGTCGGTGCCCCGGTCATAGCTCTTCATGGAACGCTAAGGAAACCGCCAGCCGCGCAATGAAAGAGTCGGAGCCGTACGGCTTGAATTTCGCGTTCCTTGATCCATTCAATCTCGGCGCGCTCGACTTTAAGACCTTTCGCACGCTCTCGCAGATAAGACGGATCGATATTTTGGTCCACGTCAGCAAGATGGATCTGCAACGAAACGCTGCAAACTACACACGCGAGGAGGAGGAGACTGCATTCGATGCGTTTACACCAGGCTGGCGCGATCATGTGGACACAAGACAGTCCCTGCAGAACATCCGCATGGGCGTTTTCCAGTTCTGGCGCGAACTAATTGCTTCTACCGGCGTATGGCCTTCCGATGACGTTCGATTGGTGTGCGGGTCAAGAAATCAACCATTGTACTGGCTTCTGCTTGCTGCAAAGCACGACCTCGCCCACAAGTTCTGGAAAGAAATATCAGACGACGGCCAGGGAAAACTCGATCTCTAGAGGGAAACAGCGGGCATCTCGTCGTAAGTCCGTCCGTTGAGCGTTCGGCCCGCGGCCTTCTTGTTCGTGCCGCCCCATTGTTTGAAGAAGAAGGCCGTGCCGGCTGCACGGCACATGCGCTGGATCTCTTCCACCCACGCAGGCTCCATCGGGCGCGATTTCGGCCCACTTTCGCCGCCGACGATCGCCCAGTGAATGTTCCGCAGGTCTGCACCGGCAACGGAGCCGATCAGCGGTTCGAATGAAATAAACCGCACAACCGCTGGCACCTGTCGCAGCTCATCGATCCGATGCAGCACCCTCCCGTCTTCCACGCTGGTTCCTAGCCAGACATTCGGCAGCTTCCGCAGTGCCGGTACAATCTCGGCCATGCGGTCTGGACGCTTGGTAAGGATCTGGTAGGTGTGCTGGGGCGTGTCCGCCATCACCTGCCAGACATCGTGGATGAACGCCGCCGGCACACTCTCATGAAACAGATCCGACATCGTGTTGACGAACACGCGGCGCGGCTTCTTCCACGTGTAGGGGATTTCGAGAGACTTTCGGTCCAGATGGATCCTACCGGTCCATTTGGCCCGCCCGCCCGACTTTCGGGTCAGACCGGCGTACTTCTCGACGCCCATCGCTTCCAGGCGCGCCGCCATCCGCATGGCGTAGCAGTTGGTGCAGCCCGCGGTGAGGATCGTGCACCCAGCCACGGGATTCCAGGTCGCGTCAGTCCACTCGATTGATGTCTGGGCCACGTTGAAGCCTCCTCCGACTCATGAGTGGTGCAGGAATTGGGTTGAATTATGCTTAATTCTGAGAGGCGGTCATAGTGAGGAGGACGAACTATGGCCCTGTGAAGCCCCCCTCTCCCGCTCCACTGCGCGCCAGCCGATGTCGCGGCGGCAGAAGCCGGTCGGGAAATCGATGAGGTCGACGGCGCGGTAGGCGGCATCGCGCGCTTCCGTCACCGAACTGCCGAGCGCCGTCACGTTGAGCACCCGCCCGCCATTGGCGACGAGCTTGCCATCCTTCACCGCCGTGCCCGCATGGAATACCTGCACGCCCGGCACCGCCGCCGCCTTCTCGAGGCCGCGGATTTCGCCGCCCTTCCTGGGCGCCTCGGGGTAGCCCTGCGCCGCCAGCACCACGGTGAGTGCGGCCTCGTCATGCCAGCGCACCGACATGTGCTCGAGCTGCCCGTCCACCGCGCTTTGCATCAGCGTCAGCAGGTCATCCTTGAGCCGCAGCATCAGCACCTGGCACTCGGGATCGCCGAGCCGCACGTTGTATTCGATGAGCTTCGGGCCATCCTTCGTTATCATCAGGCCGGCATAGAGAATGCCAACGAACGGCGCGCCCATCTCCTGCATGCCCGTGAGTGTCGGCGCGATGATCTCGCGCATCACCCGCCCGATCGCCTCCTCGGTCATCACCGGCGCGGGCGAATAGGCGCCCATGCCGCCCGTGTTCGGTCCCGTGTCGCCGTCACCCACGCGCTTGTGGTCCTGCGCCGTGCCGAAAGGAAGCGCCGTCCTGCCGTCGCAGAGGCAAAAGAAACTGGCTTCCTCGCCTTCGAGATATTCCTCGATCACTACCTCGGCACCGGCCGCGCCGAAAGCCCCGCCAAAACAGTCATCGATCGCGCGGAATGCCTCGTCCTCGGTCATCGCGATGGTCACGCCCTTGCCCGCAGCAAGACCGTCAGCCTTGATGACGATTGGTGCGCCCATCTGGCGGATGTAATCCTTCGCGGCCTGGGCGTCCGCGAAACGGCCATAGGCCGCCGTTGGAATGCCGTACTTCGCGCAAAGATCCTTGGTGAAGCCCTTGGAGCCTTCGAGCTGGGCCGCAATCCTGCCTGGGCCGAATGCGGCGATGCCAGCCGCCTTGAGGTCATCCACCAGGCCCGCCACCAGTGGCGCTTCCGGACCGACCACCACGAGGTCGACGCCGTTCGCCCTGCAGAACTCGATCACCTGCTGGTGGTTGGCAACGTCCACGCCCACACACTCCGCGAGCTCGGCGATGCCGGGATTGCCCGGAGCGGCATAAAGCTTTTCCAGCATGGGGGACGCTGCGATCTTCCAGGCCAGGGCGTGCTCACGTCCGCCAGATCCGATGAGAAAAACCTTCATGTTCGCGACCCACGCTGATTGAAGTTGCGGCAGGAGCTATGACCGATTGCCCTGCGCGTCAAGCTTCGACATGCAGCTTCATCACAGGAAGCGCCGCCGCTGCGGCCATTCCTGCTCGTTTTGCTTGACGAAGCTCCTGCGGCTTGCCACTCAACGTTCACGCATGCGGCATCAGATTCAGCTTATGGATCGCCGTCATGCCAGACAGGAACTGCCGGAGACACTCCATGGACGTTATCCAGTCGCGATATGAGCAGGGCCGCGTGGCGGATGCGCCGTCCGGCCACTGGGTCTACCGCCTGCTGCCCCGCGCCGCATGGCCCTATGCGCAGCTTGCCCGCTGGGACCGTCCGATCGGCTGGAAACTTCTGCTCTGGCCCTGCTGGTGGTCGCTCGCGATGGCGGCGACGGCAGCTGCGAAGCCCGGCGCATCCGTCTCCGAGGTCATGCCCTCGATCTGGCTGCTCTTCCTGTTCCTCGTCGGCGCAATCGCCATGCGCGGCGCCGGCTGCACCTACAACGACATCGTCGACCAGGACATTGACGAGAAGGTCGAACGCACGCGTTCCCGTCCTCTTCCCTCCGGCAAGGTCAGCCGCAAGCGGGCCTGGGCGTTCCTCATTCTCCAGTCGCTGGTAGGCCTTCTGGTCCTGCTCCAGTTCAACCTGTTCGCGATCATCCTCGGCTGCGCCTCGCTGCTGACGGTGGCGGTCTATCCCTTCGCCAAGCGCTTCACCAACTGGCCGCAGTTCTTCCTGGGGTTGGCCTTCTCCTGGGGCGCGCTGCAGGGCTGGGCAGCCCATCACGGCAACCTGACGCTGGCACCCGTGCTGCTCTATGCCGGATCGATCATGTGGGTAATCGGCTATGACACGATCTATGCCCATCAGGACAAGGAAGATGACGCCATCGTCGGCGTCCGCTCGACGGCGCTCCATTTTGGCGACAAGACCAAGCAATACCTGATCGGCCTTTATGGCGGCGCGCTCATCCTTTTCGCCGGCGCCTTCGCCGCAGCGGAAGTGCCCTTCCCCGCCCTTGCCGGGCTGGTCGCCGCGGGCGACCACATGTGGCGACAGATCCGCGTCCTCGACATCGACGACAACGATCAGTGCCTGGCGCTGTTCAAGTCGAACTCTGTGGTGGGCTGGCTGATCTTCATCGGGCTGCTCTGCGGCGGCCTGTGGGCGGTCGTCAGCCCCAGCGTCTGAACGGCGGCCGGCGGCGCGGCCACGCGCCTAACCAGAGCAAATGACTTGACTGGGGAGGGGCTTTCAGGACGAAAGCCCCTCTCAGTTTTTCGGCGTCAGTTCCTCGCCGTCGACCACGATGCGCACACCGAGAGCCTGGCGCCCCCGTTTCCGCGACAGGAACCGGATACGACGCGCGCCGTTGCGGCGGCGCGGCTCCTTGCGGACGGCAATGCCGTTGATGGCGTCCTCCAGCCTGCTCACCTCGCCGTTGGCCTCGACAAGCAGCATCGGCAGCCCATAGATCTCCGACCACACACGCCAGTCCGATGCCACGTCGCCGAGGTCGCTGGCGACCAGCAGCGGCACCGAGAGCTTGGGATCGGCGTGCATCAGCTCCAGCGTCACCAGAACCTCGCCATTTTCCTCGATGGCCCGCGCCGCCACGCCCATGAAGGCGTTGGGCGGCAGCACGAAGGTCACCGGCAACAGGCTCTTCTCCAGCAGCCGACGGACGCGGACACCGCGGCGACTTACCGTCAGTACCACCTCTCCGAGATCATCATGGGACCGGTAGCTTATGATCTGCGGAAGATTGGACGGGTCGAGCCGCATCATGCGACCGGCCCACACGGGCTTCGGATTGCTTGCCATTGTTCAACGTCCCTGTTGTGTTTTTTTTCGGGAGCCATTTTCGGCTTCTCCGCGCCGGTTTTTGCCCGGCTTCTTATGGCAGCAGAATAGGACGCAGGTTCTTACTCGGACCCTTAGAAGTTGGGTTAAATTTTATTGACCGAACAAATGGTTATCGGTTTCCAACCGGCGTTTGGAAATTGGCAGGATTCCTCGCCGATCGGTAAACGGGAGCCCGCTTGTTCTTATGGCGCGCGCAAGGTGATCAACTCAGATCACCTTGCCGGGGTTCATGATCCCCGCAGGGTCGAAGGCCGCCTTGATCCGTCGCATGAGCTCCGTGGCAACTGCCGGCTGGGTGGCAACGAGTTGCTCGCGCTTGAGGCTGCCGATGCCGTGCTCGGCGGAGAACGAACCGCCCAGCTCCTGCACGATCGCATAGACCGCCTCGTTCATGGCGGCATAGCGCCTCAGATACTCTGCCTTGTCCATCCCGACCGGCTGCGAGACGTTATAGTGGAGGTTGCCGTCGCCCATGTGCCCGAAACAGGCCACACGCGCGCCGGGCACCACCGCCTGCACGGCCCTTTCCGCCCGTTCCAGAAACTCCGGAATGGCCACCACCGGCACCGAGATGTCGTGCTTGATCGACCCGCCCTCGAACTTCTGCGCTTCCGACATGGATTCACGCAGGTGCAGGAGCTTGCCCCGCTGCCCCTCGTTCTGCGCGACGGTCGCATCCGAGATCAGCCCTTCCTCGTAAGCCTCCGAAAGCAGGATCGCCATCACCTCCCGCGCGTCGCCCGCCGAACGTGCGGAAGAGACCTCCATCAGCACATGCCAGGGGGATTCCTCGGTCAGCGGATAGGCAGTTTCCGGCATGTGCCGCAGCACGAAGTCGAGCGGCGTCTGCGCCATCAGCTCGAACATGGTGAGCGACGGCCCCGCGATCTCCGTTGCCTTCTGATAAAGTTCCAGCGCCTTCGCGGGTGAGGCCACCGAAGCCCAGGCGAGTTCCCTGCCCTTCGGCATCGGGAACAGCTTCACCACCGCTGCCGTGATCACGCCCAGCGTCCCTTCCGCCCCGATGAACAGGTCCTTGAGGTCGTAGCCGGTGTTGTCCTTCTTGAGCTTGCGCAGATCGTCCAGCACCTCGCCCGTGGGCAGCACCACCTCGATCCCCAGGCAGAGATCCCGCGCAGTGCCATAGGCCAGCGCCCCGATGCCCCCGGCATTGGTGGAAAGATTGCCGCCGATCTCGCACGAGCCCTGCGAGGCGAGCGCCAACGGAAACAGCCTGCCCTTCTCCTCCGCCGCCTCCTGCAGCGTCTGGAGCACCACGCCCGCTTCCACGGTGGCGGTGTTGGATGCCAGGTCGATCTCGCGGATCCGGTTGAGCCGCGACAGCGACACCACTACCTGCGTGCCGGAACCGTCCGGCATCTGCCCGCCCACAAGCCCTGTATTGCCGCCCTGCGGTACGATCGGCGTGCGCGTCTCCGTGGCAAGGCGCATGATCCGGCTCACCTCCTCGGTGTTGGCCGGCCGCAGCACCAGTGGCGTGACACCGCCATAGAGCCCGCGCGGCTCCGATACGTAGGGCGCGATGTCTTCGGGCGCGGTGAGCGCGTGTCTTTCACCGACGATTGCCGCAAAACGGCTGATGAGCTGAGGATCGAGTGTCATGGCAGGCCTGTCAGTTTCCGCGCGCGAGACTACGCACGAAGACGGCTTCTGTCACGCCCCCTCGCGCGGCGCGGCCGCCCGGCGCAGCCGGTCGTTGATCGCCTCGCCCAGCCCTGTTTCCGGGATCGGTTCCACGGCAATCGTCCGCGCACCGGAGGCGTCCAGTTGTTTCATATAGCTGAAGAGATTGGCTGCCGCCTCGCGCAGGTCTCCGCGTTCGGAGAGATTGAGCACCGCGACCGCATTCTCCACCCCCTTGGCCCGCACCGGCCCGAAGGCTAGCAGCGCCTCGCCAAGCTTGACCTCGGTCGTGTTGAGCCGCACGGCGGCGTCCGGCGCATAGTGGGAAGCCAGCATGCCCGGCGCTTCGATTGCCGCCCTCTGGTCGAGCCGGATGAGCTTCCGCCCAATCACCGCCTCGATCTCCTCCGCCGCGATTCCGCCCGGGCGGAGCAGATAGGCCTTGTCGCCGTCGATCTTCACAATGGTGGACTCGACCCCCACCGAGCACGGCCCGCCGTCGAGGATGAGGTCGACCCTGTCGCCAAGATCGTCCCGCACGGCTTCCGCCGTCGTCGCGCTGATTTTTCCGGAGGTGTTGGCGCTGGGTGCGGCGATCGGGTGCCCGAGCGCCCGGATGATCTTGCCCACATCTCCCCGCGGCATCCGCACGGCCAGCGTGGAAAGTCCCGCCGTCACAAGCGGATGGATGCCGGAATCCTCTCTCAGCGGCAGCACCAGCGTGAGCGGCCCCGGCCAGAAGGTCTCGGCAAGCTTGCGCGACAGCGGATCGAACGTAACGTACCGTTCCGCCATAGCGATGTCGCTCACATGGGCAATGAGCGGGTTGAAGCTCGGCCGTCCCTTGGCTGCATAGATGCCCGCCACGCCCTCGCCGTGGGTGGCGTCGGCCGCAAGCCCGTAGACTGTTTCCGTGGGGACGGCCACCAGCCCGCCGCACCGCAGGACGTCGGTCGCAGGCCCCACCGCCTCCCCGTCAAACCTCAGCACCCTGGGCACACCGTTCTCCATGTCATCCTGTTCCGGAGGAGAGACTGCAACATCCCGGTCCGGAATTGCGGCGGCTCCGGCATCACCGGAGCCTGTCCGGGTTCAGCCCGCCAGCTTCGAGAAGTCTGCCACTTCGCCGGTCGCCTCGCGGATCTTGGTCAGCAGCGCCAGGCGGTTGGCGCGGATCTTCTCGTTCTCGTCATTGACAAGCACCTTGTCGAAGAACGTGTCCACCGGCCCGCGCAGCGCCGCCAGCGCCCGCATCGCACCGGAGAAGTCTTCCCTCGCGATCGCGGCTTCTGCGTCAGCGCGGGAAATCTTGATGGCCTCGTAGAGCGCCCGCTCGGCGTCCTCGGAGAACAGCGCCGGATCGACTTCCGAGCCAATCACCGTGCCCTTCTTCTCCTCGGCGGCCAGGATGTTCGCCGCGCGCTTGGTGCCCGCAATCAGGTTCTGGCCGTCCTCGGTGTCGAGGAACACGATCAGCGCCTCAAGCCTGCGGGCCGCGAGCAGCAGATTGTCCGTGTTCGGGTTCAGCACCGCATCGATCGCATCATGGCGCGCGCCCTCGTCACGCAGATACACACGGAAGCGGTCGTGGATGAACGACAGCAGATCCTCCTGCGCTTCCCGCCGGTCGCCGCCGATGGAAACCGGATAGAAACCGGCTGCCGTCTCCAGCACCGGAATGAGCGCGAGGCGCAGGTCATTCTCAAGGATCAGCCGGATCACGCCCAGCGCCGCGCGGCGCAGCGCATAGGGATCCTTGGAACCGGTCGGCTTCTCGTTGATGAGCCAGAAGCCTACGAGCGTGTCGATCTTGTCGGCCAGCGCCGCGGCGACCGAAACCTTGTCCTTCGGTACGATGTCTGACGGGCCCTGCGGCTTGTAGTGCTCCTCGCAGGCCGCCGCCACGGACGGATGCTCACCCTGGAGAGCCGCATACTTGCGGCCCATCACGCCCTGCAGCTCGGGGAACTCGCCCACCACTTCCGTCTGAAGGTCGGCCTTGGCCAGCACCGCCGCACGGGCAGCCAGCGCCGCATCGGCGCCCATCAGCGGCGCGATGTGCTTCGCAAGCTCGCGGATGCGCATCACGCGTTCGCCCTGCGTGCCGAGCTTGGCGTGGAAGGTCACGTTCAGCGCGTCGAGCCGCGCCATGCGCTGGTCGAGCGGCTTGGAAAGATCCAGACCGAACTTTTCGGCAGAAGCGGTCAGCCGGTCGAGGTCGGGCACGTCGTGCTGGTCGGTGTTCCAGAAATAGAGCGCATCCGACAGGCGCGCCCGCACCACCTTGCCGTTGCCGAAGGCGATCTCCTTGCCGCCATCCTTCGCCGCGATGTTTGCGACGAGGATGAACTTGTTGGAAAGCTGCTGGCCATCGCCGCCCGCCGGCCGCGTGACGAAACACTTCTGGTTGGCGCGGATGGTGAGCCGGATCACCTCCGGCGGGATCGACAGGAATTCCTCCTCGAACTCGCCCATCAGCACCACCGGCCACTCGACCAGGCCTGCGACCTCCTCCAGCAGCCCCTCGTCCTCGACGAGCTCGAGGCCCGAGGCGAAAGCGAGGTTACGTGCGTCCGAGAGGATCATTTCCTTGCGGCGGTCCGCATCGAGGACAACGAAGGCGTTCTCCAGCTTCTGCACATAGTCGTCGAAGCGGCGGACGGTGATCGGTTCGCCGCCGCTCATGAAGCGGTGGCCGACGGTCGTGTTGCCCGAACGGATGCCGCCCACCTCGAAGTCGATGACTTCGGTCTCCTCCGTCTCCGGTCCGTAGAGGCAGAGGATGGACTGCAACGGGCGCACCCAGCGCACCGCACCCGGCTTCGCCGACTCCTTGCCCCAGCGCATGGACTTGGGCCAGGGGAAGTTGCGGATGACCTGCGGCACCAGTTCCGTAATGATCTCCTCGGCCGCGCGGCCAGGCTTCACCAGCTGCGCGACGTAGAAATCGCCCTTCTTTGGGTCCGACTGGATCTGCGCCTGCGAGATGTGGGCAAGGCCCGCCTTGCGCAGAAATCCCTGGATCGCTTGTTCCGGCGCCTTGGTGGACGGGCCCTTGATCTCCTCGCGCACGTCCTTCGAGCGCGGCGTGAGGCCACGAACGTCGAGCGTCAGGCGGCGCGGCGTCCAGTATTCGCGCGCGGCCTCATAGGTGAGCCCCGCCTCCACCAGGCCGTCGGTAATGAGCTTTCTGAGGTCAGCCGCAGCCTTGCGCTGCATTCGCGCGGGGATTTCTTCGCTGCGCAGTTCAAGAAGAAGATCGGGCATGGGACAGCTCTGGACCAGTTATCGTGTCAGGACGCGGTTACACCGCTCGGATTGTTCACTTCAGGCCGCTGGCGGCACGTAGTTCACGCCGCCGGCCTCCGTGAGCAGGAACGCTTCGCCACAGGCCTTGGCGAGTTCCCGGACGCGCAGGATGTAGCTCTGCCGCTCGGTGACCGAGATCACGCCGCGAGCATCCAGCAGGTTGAACAGGTGGCTGGCCTTGATGCACTGGTCATAGGCCGGGAACACCAGCTTGTGCACCTCGCCTTCCTTCTGCGGCTTTCCGGCCTCCAGCAGGTGCCGGCATTCCTTCTCGGCATCCACGAAATGCTGGAACAGCAGCGCCGTGTCGGCATGCTCGAAATTGTAGCGGGAATATTCCTGCTCGGCCTGCAGGAATACGTCGCCATAGGTGACCTTCTCCGGCCCTTCCAGACCGTTGAAGTTGAGATCGTAGACATTGTCCACGCCCTGCACGTACATGGCGAGGCGCTCGAGACCATAGGTCAGCTCGCCCGCGACCGGCGCGCATTCGATGCCGCAGACCTGTTGGAAATAAGTGAACTGGGAAACCTCCATGCCGTCGCACCAGCACTCCCAGCCGAGACCCCAGGCGCCGAGCGTCGGGCTCTCCCAGTCGTCCTCGACGAAGCGGATGTCGTGCAGCATCGGATCGATGCCGATCGCCGCCAGCGACCCGAGGTAGAGCTCCTGCAGGTTCGACGGATTCGGCTTCAGGATGACCTGGTACTGGTAATAGTGCTGCAGCCGGTTCGGGTTCTCGCCGTAGCGGCCATCCTTGGGACGGCGGGACGGCTGGACATAGGCCGCGTTCCACGGGCGCGGACCCAGCGCGCGCAGCGTCGTGGCCGGGTGGAACGTACCGGCGCCAACTTCCATGTCATAGGGCTGCAGGATCACGCAGCCCTTCTCGGCCCAATAGTTGTGCAAGGTAAGAATCAGACCCTGGAACGAGCGGGTCGGATGCAGATGGGATGGAACGTCCACGCTTCTTCTCCGGCATGCATGACAGCAGCGGGGACCGTCCTATTGCTACGCTTGGGATGCGTCAAGCGCGGATGCGGGAAAGCCGCAGCGAACGTGCCGTTTCCGCGCTTTTCAACCGGCCCCGCTGCCCGGTTGCCGCGCGCGCTCCCCGCCCGTTTCCCGGCCTCATGAATTCGTCGGGAAAGCCCTGCAGATCTTGAACTCGTCCGGTCAGGCCGCGGCCGCCGGCCGTCCTTCCTCACTGAAGACCCAGCCCAGGAACCGGTTCTCGCGCAGCCTGGCGAGCGGAATGTCCTCCTGCGCGACGAGGCCCTCGAGCGGCAATTCGGCCGTCCGCAACAGATCGAGCACCGCAGCCACGTGCGATGCAGCGGTCCTGCGCGTGGCGCTCACCAACGCGCCGCCGATCCGGGCCGGAACGATCCGCTTCCACCAGATGGCTTCCGTTCCCCGTGTCTGACGCTGCTCGCGGACGGAGATCAGCATCAGCACCTGATCGTCGTTGAGTTCCGGCAAAGCGTTGCGCAGAATGTTGCAGAGGATGTCCTGCCGCTCGCGCAGCCGCAGGTCGTCCAGCAGGAAGTGGATATAATCCAGATGGCCGGGATATCGGATCGTCTTGGACATGAGCGTGTCGATCCTGCCCTCGAGCCGCTGGCAGAGACTCTTTGGAACGCTGCCCGACACGAACGCCTCGTAGCGGCATCCGTCGATATGCAGCACTTCCCTGTCCGACAGCGGCCGCAGCTCCACCGGCCTGCCGTCGCGCAGCGCCATGGACGGACGCGTGTACTCTGCGATGAGCCCGTTGATGTCCCAGGTCAGCGCGTAGCCGAGGCGGTTGGTCGAATGCCGCGGCAGGATGCCGATCCGGATCTGGACTTCCCTGGCCCCGGGTGTCCGGTTGGCAAAGTCAAGCGTCAGTTGCGAGATGAGCCCCGGCGAGATGCCGCATTGGGGCACGAAGCTGCGGCTCGCGCTCCTGCCGATTTCGGCAATCTTCTCCGCGATGGCGGAATCCTCGTTGAGGTCGAGGTAATGCGTTCCGTGCCGCTTTGCTGCCTCGGCCACCGGCAGGCATGCGCTCGCGGGCATGGCGGCGACCACCGCATCCGCGTTGCGCAGCAGGCGGTCGAGGCCACCGTGGTCGGACGGATCGATGTCAAGCAGCGGCAGATCGAGTTCGCGGGCACGGTCCCGGGCCGGTTCCGTCGGATCCGCGAGCGTCACGGCAAACTCCGGCGCCTGCGAAAGGATGAGCGCAAGCGCGGTGCCAATCCGGCCGCCGCCCATGATCGTCACGCGAAACTTCTGGTCACCCTGAGACAATCTTACCCCCGACATCATCACATGGTCCGGTTTGCCGCTTCCCCGGTTCCATGCAGCGGGTTGCGGGCGGGCAGTCCTCTCCTGCTGGCCCGCATCTCCTGCGGTCCCCCCACCCTGCTCGCAGGAGACAGGACGCCAGCATCCCGCAAGCCGAGGTTTCCCGATCGGCGAAGCTGCGGCAATGCAAAATATGCGCATTCGCTTAACAGGCTTTTTGAAGCTCGCCGATCTCGCCGACCGTATTGCTGAACCGGCTCAGCACATCCACAAGGCGCCCGTGAGTGACCGTCGAGACGGGAACCAGCGGCAGCCGCATCTCCGGTCCAGCTAGTTTCAGGATGGATAGAGCCGCTTTCACCGGTCCGGGATTGCTCTCGATGAACATCGCCTCGGCGAGCTCGGACATCCGTTCGTGTATCGCCAGCGCCTCGGCCATGTTGACGGCAAACCAGGCGTCCACCATCGCCACCATCTCGCGCGGCGCGACGTTTGACACGACGCTCGTGACACCGACTGCGCCCAGTGCCAGGAACGGCAGCGTCAGTGCATCGTCGCCGGAATGTATGATGAGCTCGTCGCCGCACGCAGCTCGCAACTGCGTCACGCGCAGCGGATTGCCTCCCGCCTCCTTGATCGCGACGATGTTCGGACACTCTGCGACCAGCCTCGCGCAGGTCTCCGGCGCGATCTCCACACCGCAGCGGCCCGGCACGGAGTAGAGCATCACCGGCAGGCTGGTGGCCTCCGCCACCGCCCTGCAATGGGCGATCAGGCCAGCCTGCGTCGGCTTGTTGTAGTAGGGTGTCACGACCAGCAGCGCATCGGCCCCCGCCTTCTCGGCGCGGCGGGCCTTCTCCACCGCCTTCTTCGTGTCGTTCGCCCCGGCACCGGCGACGATGAGGGCGCGCCCCCTGGCAAGCTCCACCGTCCGGCGGATCAGCTCTTCCGCCTCGTCATCCGACAGCGTTGCCGCCTCGCCGGTGGTACCGACCGGCACGAGCCCGGCTACTCCCGCCTCGAGCTGGCGGTTAACCAGCGCACCATATGCATCGTGGTCGATCGTTCCATCGCGAAACGGCGTGATGAGCGCCGTGAAAACACCTTTGAACCGATCCCGCAGATCACCCATGACGTGCAATCCTCTGTTTATCTCCCGCGGGTCCGGGATGACCTCCCCTCCCCCGCATCCATCAGTTAGAATTCTTGGGGGCGTCAGCCCCTGCGCGCGCCGCCCGTCCGGGCGAGCGTGTCCGCCACGCTGTAGCGTCCGGACCCGGGCGCCTCGCTCACGAGCCAGCGAGCGGCGGCAATGGCCCCTGCCGCATAAGCCTCCGTGGTCTGCACCGCAAAGGTGCAGACAAGCTCCGCCGAGCCGAGGTCGAAGCGCACCTCTGTCGTGCCGACGCAGTCACCCTCGCGGAAAACGTGGATCGTCGTCGGCCCCGCATCGAACCCCATCGCCTGCGACCGCGCCGCGTGGAGTTCCGTGGCGAGCATCCGGGAAGTGCCGGATGGCTCCCGCTTCTTCCGGATGTGATAGGTCTCGAAGATCTGCGGCACCGCCCCCGGCACGTGCCGCGCGAAATCGAGCAGCGCCTGCTTGAATGCCTCGAAGCCGTAGGCGAAGTTCGCGTCGACCAGCAGCGGCCGGTAGGCCGCAAACCGTGACAGCGCCTCGAACTCTGCGGCGCTGAACCCCGTCGTTCCGATGACCATAGGCAACGTAGATGTTCCGAGCAGCTCCTGGAACGCGAGGGATGCTGCAGGGGACGAGAAGTCGATCACCACGTCGCAATGGGCCTTCATGTTCGGGTCGGGCGTCCTGTACTCGAGCGCGCTGCTGGCAACCTTCCGGCCGAGATGGCGCGAGTTGGCGGACACATACGCCGCCGCCAGCTCGAGGCCCGGAGTGGCCAGGACGAGCTCGACCAGCCGCGTCCCGATGCGGCCGGATGCTCCCAGGATTCCGATGCGCATTTTCCTCTCCCGAGCGGTTCCAGGAAAAGTGGACGGGTTTTCCGTTCGGAACCACGAAAACTAGTCGATGACGACCTTCGGCTCCGACATCTCGCGCAGCGCGATGCGCACGCCCTCGCGGCCGAGCCCGCTTTTCTTGATGCCGCCGAACGGCACATGCTCCGCGCGGAAATCCGGGCCCTCGTTGACCATGACGCCGCCCACGCGAAGCTCGCGCGAGAACTGCCGGATCAGTGCGTGGTCGTTGGTGAAGATGCCCGCCTGCAGCCCGTAGTCCCCGGCGTTAACTTCCGCGATGGCCTGCGAGGCATCCCGGAAAACGCGGATGGCGATCACCGGTCCGAATGTCTCTTCTGCGATCACCGCCGCATCCGCGGGCACATTCGCGATGACGGTGGGCGCCATCAGCGTGCCGGTACGCGTACCGCCGGCAAGCAGCTCGACGCCGGGTAACTTGAGCGTGGCCTGGATCCGGCTCTCCACGACCTCGGCCGCGGCGCTGTCGATCACCGGGCCCATGTCTGTTTCCTCGAGGGAGGGATCGCCGTGGCGGATGCCCGCTACCGCCGGCAGCAGCTTCTCGATGAACTGCTCTGCGATGTCCTCGTGCAGGTACAGTTTCTTGATGGCCGCGCAGCTCTGGCCAGCGATCTCGAAGCGGTGGCCGATGGTCGTCATCACGGCCCGTTCCAGATCGGCATCCGGGAACACGAACAACGGATCATTGCCGCCGAGTTCCATCAGGCAGCGCACGAGGCCCGAAGCGTTCTTGAGCGCGAGACCGGCCGCAGGTCCGCCCGTGAAGGACAGGAGGTCGATCGGTCCGCGCGCCAGCGCAAGCGCTGCCTCCGCGCCGCCGTGGACGACCTGGAAGAGGTTGTCGGGCCACCCGGCCTTGCGCGCTAGCTCCGCCAGACGGGTAGCCGTCAGTGGCGCCTTCGGCGAGGGTTTGGCGACTACGGCGTTTCCCGCGGCAATCGCGGGCCCAAGCTTGTGGCACAGCAGGTTCAGCGGATAGTTGAACGGCGTGATCGCGGCTACTACGCCCGCCGGCTCATAGGTAATGGTCGCCTGCCGGTCGACACCCCCCTCCACGATACCGCAATGCAGAACCTCGCCATCGAGGAACGTGGCCGCATCGCCCGACAGCTTCAGCGTGTTCTGGGCGCGGCGTACCTCATTGCGCGCCTCGCGGATGGTCTTGCCCATCTCGTCGGAAATCAGTCGCGCAAGGTTCTCCGCGTCGCGGGCGATTTCCTCGGCAAGCGCCACCAGCATGGCGCGTCGCTCGGACGGAAGCGAGCGCCGGAAGATTTCTTGGGCGGACTTGGCACGGGAAATGGCGGCGAGGATTTCGCCGGTGGAAGATTCGCCCACCTCGCCGACCAGTCGGCCATCGTAGGGACTGCGGACTTCGATCGCGCGCGCCGCGACCTTCAGTGCGTTATAGATGCTCATGAAAGCTCCTCTTTGTCTTCGGCTGGGTCCAGCGGGCCGGCGTTCACGAATGCGGCGATCGGTGTCGGCCGCACGGGCCACCGCTGGCCTGTCAGGTCCTGTTGCTCCGGCCGCCTGCCCCCGGCTTGCAGCTCGGCCATCAGCGCCGTCGTATTGGCGGCACAGAAACGGCCCTGGCAGCTGCCCATGGCAAAGCGGCCAACGTGTTTGACTTCCCGTCCGGAGATGCCGGGCTGCTGAAGCAGCGCCTTAAGATCCCCGACCGTGCGGCCCTCGCAGCGGCACAGCACCGTGTCGTCCGGCAACTCCCCGGCGCCAGGCAGCGTAACGACAGGCCCGAACAGGCGGGCAATCGCCCGCTGTACCGCGCGGGCGCGTTCCAGCTGCTTGTCAAGCGATGCCATCGAAACCGTCTCGTTCTTAACGAGCGCCGCGGCCCTGCGGCCCGCGCGCTGCCCGTCGAGGATCGCCCCCAGCGCGCCGAGCGCCTCGCGGCAATCCCCGGCGTGGATCACGATTGGGGATGCGGATTCCGCCTGATCCGGCAGGCCGATGTCATTCTCGGCAATGCCGTCATGCAGTCCGATCCGGTCCGCTTCGATGACCTCTCGGCTGCCGTCGCGGAGGGCGACCGTAGCCTGCAGAACCTCGCCGCGCCGCTCGATCCGCTCCACATGTGCCCCGCGCAGCCACCGCACACGGGATCTCAACAGCGTCATGGTATATGAGACCGCTTCCGACAGGATCGCCGGATGGCCGACGAGTGGCGGGCCGGCCAGCGGCTTCGACAGCGGATCTCCGGCTTCGACGACTGCCAGAGGCGGGTTGCCCGCCCTGATCATCTGTGCCGCCAGCGCCACCAGCAGAGGTCCGCTGCCCGCGAGCAGTACACGTCCGCGAGGGGCAGCGCCGGTTTCCTTCATCATCACCTGCAACCCGCCCGCGGTCGCCACGCCCGGCAGGTCCCAGCCCGGTCGCAGCCGCACCCGCTCCACCGCGCCGCACGCGATGATGACCGCCTTCGGCCGCAGGCGCTCGACCGTCTGGGCTGCGCGATCATGGATGAGCACATGCCCGTCGCCATCCACCCCCAGGAAGGAAGTGGAGAACCGCACCTTCACCTTCGGCTGCGCAATGCCCGCAAGCAGCGAGCGCCAAAGCCGTTCGGCAGCACGGCTGCGAGGCAACGCAACCACCTCTCCGCTCGATGGCTGCCGGAAAATGGCGCCGCCGAGCGCTGCGCGCTGCTCAATGAGCGTGACGGTGAGACCGGCCCGCGCAGCTTCGCCTGCAGCGGCAAGACCGGCCGGTCCGCCCCCGATGATGACCATGTCAGGCGCCGGCATCGTTCTCTCCCGCAGCGGTGACGCGCAGCCCTTCCCGCGCCGGCGTCAGGCACGCTTCGACGATATTGCCGTCCACGCGCACGAGGCAGCACTGGCAGGCGCCGATCCCGCAGAAATAGCGCGTTGCCCGCCCGCTCGAATCCTGCCCGAAACAGACGATCTCCGCCGCGGTGAGCGCCGCGGCTATTGTTTCCCCTTCCCGGAAGGGGATGGCGCGTCCCTGGAAATGAAAGACACCGGCAGTGCTCATGCGGCGATCTCTTTCGGAGCGAAGCGGGCCGGATTGAATGCGGACAGGTCGAGCGGAGCAGGCTCGCCAAGGATGAGCGAGGCTACAGCCTTGCCGACCATCGGACCGAGACAGATTCCATCCCCCTCGAAACCGGTGGCGACGAACACGTTCTCGATCGCAGGCGCCCGCCCGATGAGCGGAAGTCCGTCGGCGACAGCGGTCCGGATGCCCGCAAACGCCCGCAGCAGCCGCACCTGCGCAAGCCGCGGCACCAGCGCGACGGCATCCCGCAGGATGCGCGCAACGGCCTCCAGATCGTTGGACTTTCCGGCATTGTTGTTTTCCCGCGTGCCGCCAATCAGGAACTGTCCGGTCGTAAGCGGGTCGATTACAAGACCGTAGCCCCGCTCCGACGGCGCGCCCCCCTTCTGCGTGCCCTTGGAAAGCAGATAGCGCCCTGACATGATCGAGCCGGGCATGCTGGCATTCAGCTCCGGCGCCCGCTCGGTGACGAGCAGCTGCCCCTTGCGCGGCATCAGCACGCCGTCGAGCCCCAGCAGCCGGTCGCTGCCGCTGCCCGCGGTGATGACGACCGCAGAGGCTTCGATCCTTCCCTCTGCCGTTTCGACACCGGTCACATGACCGGGACGGCTAACGATCAGGGATCTCGCCTCCACCCGGCGCCTGACCTTGACGCCCGAGGCGGTCAGCAGGCGATGGACGACTGCATATCCGATGGCATGGCCGTCATCCTTGACCTCGGCCCCCAGCCGCACCTCGGGCGAAAGTGCCGGGAAACGCCCGTGAATATCCTTCCTGTCGAGCAGGTTGACCGCAACACCCGCCGACCTGAGTGCTCCGACATGCGCCTCGACCACCGGCACCTCCTCGTCGGAAGAGGCAAGCACATAGGTGGGACGCGGTTTGAACACAGTCTCAAGGATGCCCTGCGCGAGAAGATCGCGGTAAACGGATATGCCTGCGAGGGCGGCGGTCATCATCGGCCCGGGCTTCTTGCTCGCGACGGAAACCGCCCCGTCGGCGGCGCCCGTGGCCGCTGCGGCAGGCCCCTCCCTCTCGATGATTGTCACGTCCACGCCGCGGCCGGCGAGAAAGAACGCCGTCGCCGCGCCGACAATGCCGCAACCGATTATGATAACTGATTTGGGAAATGGGGTTTTGAGCACGGCAGAACCACTGTCGGAATTCGTGCCGCGATTGTGGCCTCGCCCCTGAAGGCAGTCGATACAAGATCATTGCGAGTAGTACGCAAGTTTTTTGGAACGGCTGCGATGCGTAAGATTGTCCAATAGTTGCAAGCTTGTTCGGCAAATAAGCTTGTGTTAGCAGCCCCGTGTCGGTGTTGCGCGGAGGTCTCCACATGCCCAAGATCAGCCTGACGCTAATCCAGACCTTCTATCATGTGGCACGTCACGGTTCCTTTTCGGGGGCCGCGCGCGACCTCGAGCTGAGCTACCAGTCTGCGGCCAACCACGTCCGCCGGCTGGAACAGATTCTCAAGGGCAAGCTGATAGAGTCCGAACAGGGTGCCAAGCGCATTTCCCTCACCCCGCGGGGCCGGGCGCTATACAATCTCCTTCACCCCGAGCTCGATATCATGCTCGAGCGCCTCGACAAGATCATCGAGAACCACCGCTCCTGCCTGCGCGTTGGCATGCCACAGGCTATATTCTACTACCTCTTTCCGGGTATCCTGAAACGCTTCCAGGAGCGCTTCCCCGATACCGAGATCTCCGTTTACGAGCGCGACACCGTGCTTGCCGAAATGGTCAAGAACGGCTCGCTCGACGTCTGCATATCCGAGCGCTACTTCGGCGATCCCGTGGTTCCCCAGCGGCTTCTGGGCGGCTATCGCCTGAGCCTCGTTTATCCCCGCGAATGGGGCCCTCCGCCCGCACAGAAGGACATTCCCGCCTGGGCGAGCGGCAAGCCCTTCATCACCTATGAGCCGGGCCAGACGCTGCGCAACATCGGAATCGACTTCCTCCATCGCGGCGGCGCGACCATCCAGCCCGCCATCTCCACCTCCGGCAGTTCCAGCGTCCTGCGCTGCGTGGAGGCAGGGCTGGGCTTCTCGATCATCCCGTCCTGGTGCATCAGCCCGGACGACGATCGGGTCTGCAGCGTCCAGCTGACAGCGCTTCCTGAAGTGCGCGTCTACTTTGGCACCGCCAGCTTCCTCCAGAACCATCCCGGCGTGCGCCAGCTTTTTGATGACTGCAGCACCGAACTCTGCGGCACTGTGCTCGACCCGCTGTCGGACGAAGAGCGGGCACGCCTACCGGCAACTTGACGGAGACGCCTGCGCTCGCGCTCCGGACTGCATCTCGCCGCAGCAGGCTCTCGGGATCCCGCCGTGCCCGAGAAGGCACTTCACGATGAATACCTCTCTATGGGCGTTGGCGCATTGCGGAACTCCCGTTTTCCTGCCTGCGGAAGCCCGCGGGACCTCCGCTGAACATACAAAAAACCGTCAGGGCAGCGCGGTACTTTAGTATTGTTGGTGCAGGCCCGTCGATTATCCTCAAACCAACCATCCATGCCTGCGCAATATCCAGAGCAGACATGCTTTCAATATTGAACAGCAGAAATAATGGGGGAGGTTCTTTGTTCCTGTGACAGGCGACGGTTTACGCAAGTCCATGGCGGATGCGCCCTCATGGGAATGAAAGAATACGCTGCAAGCAATGCTTTCAACAAATTCTTCAATCATGGCCACTTCTTGTTGAGAGGGGAACAATGAACAGAAGAGAATTCAACAGGCTCATGGGCCTCGGTGCGGCTACAGCGGCAACGACGTCACTTTTCACCGACAAGGCTTCGGCCGCCTCGTCGCTTGAGCGCATCAAGTCGTCCGGCGTCCTGCGCGTGGGTGCGATTGCCGACGGTGCTCCGAACTACCAGAAGTCGATCGCGGACGGCAGCTGGCGCGGGTTCTACGTCGATCTCTACCGCAAGCTCGCCGAGGATCTCGGTGTCGAGCTGCAGATCCTCGAAACGACCTGGGGCAATGCGGTTCTCGACCTGCAGGCTGACAAGACCGACGTCTTTTTCGGCCTGAACCGGACGCCTGAACGCGAGAAGGTCATCGATTTCTCGGTGCCGGTGTTCCGCAGCGCCTTTACCATGACGGTCAAGGGGATCAACGCCACCACCTGGGAAGAGTTCAACAACCCCAACGTCCGCATCGCGATCGACGCCGGCTCCGCGCACGACTCGCTGGTCTCGCGTCTCACGCCGAACGCGCAGATCATCCGCCTCAAGACCGTCAGCGATGCAACAGCCGCCGTCCAGGCGGGCCGTGCGGACGCCCAGTGCCTGACACTGATCATTGCCCTGTCGCTGCGCGCAAAGAACCCCAGCACGGGCGATGTCGTCATTCCTGAGCCGATCGAGTTCACCACCTCCCATGCCGGCTTCCGCCGCGAGGAGGACAAGAGCTGGCAGGAGTTCGTCAACAACTGGATCAACGAGCAGCGCGAAAACGGCTTCGTGAAGGAGGACATCATTCGCAACATGACCCTCGTCGGGATCAAGGAAAGCGATCTCCCGCCGAACTTCCAGTTCTAGTATTGATTACGGCCGGCATGGAGGGACCCTGCCTCTCCATGCCCACTCTGGATGCGGGACCAGTCAGCATGTACGAATGGGATTTTTCTATACTTTGGAATTACCGATGGCTGTTTCTTGAAGGTTTAGGGATAACCATAGCGTTTACGGCAGCCACCGTTCTCGGCGGCCTCGCCGTCGGCATGACCGCAGCATTCTGCCTGCTCTCTCCTTTCAGGATCCTTCGGGCCACTGCCCTCGCCTTCATCGAAGTCTTCCGCTGCACGCCCGTCCTGGTCCAGCTGATCTGGTGCTACTACGCGCTGCCGATGATCTCTGGCATCGAGATGACGCCGGTGACCGCGTCGGTCCTCGCGCTCTCCTGCTACGGCGGCTCGTTCTATGCGGAAATCATCCGCGGCGGCATCGTCTCCATCGACCGCGGACAGTCGGAAGCCGCTGCAGCGCTTGGCATGACGCCGGCTCTGGCGATGCGGCGCATCATCCTGCCCCAGGCCCTGCGCCGGATGCTGCCCGCGCTCATGAACCAGTCGATCCTGCAGTTCAAGAACACCTCGCTCGTCTCCGTACTTGCCGTTCCGGATCTGGTTTATCAGGGGCAGATTGCTGCGCATGACAGCTTCCGTCCGCTTGAAACCTACACGGCCGTTGCCGTCTCCTATTTCATGATTCTCTTCCCGCTGACCCTGTTGGTCCGCCACCTCGAACGCCGGCTGGGGAAATCCGAATGAGCGCAAGAACGCCAAAGATCGAGATCAAGGGCCTCCGGAAAAGCTTCGGCAGCCTGGAGGTTCTGAAGGACATCAACCTGCATGTTGATCCCGGCAGCGTGGTGGCGTTGCTCGGCCCTTCGGGTTCCGGCAAGTCGACCCTGCTTCGCTGCATCAACCTGCTGGTCGTCCCCGATGGAGGTTCCATCCGTGTCGGCGAGAGAACCTTCGAGTTCAGGGAGTCCGAAAAGCTCCCCCGAGCAAGGGTGCTGGCCGAGTTCCGCTCCCGCACCGGCATGGTCTTCCAGAACTTCAACCTGTTTCCGCACATGACGGTGCTGGACAACGTCATCGAGGCGCCGATCCACGTGAAGGGCCTCGACAGGAAGACGGCCATCGAGAAGGGCATGGAGCAGCTTGAACGGGTCGGCCTTGCCGACCGCGCCTCGCAGATGCCAGACACCCTTTCCGGCGGCCAGAAGCAGCGTGTCGCCATCGCTCGTGCCCTGGCCATGGAGCCGGAAGTGATGCTCTTCGACGAGGCGACCTCCGCGCTCGATCCGGAACTCGTAGGTGAGGTCCTGCAGGCGATGCAGAAGCTCGCCGCCGAAGGCATGACGATGGTCGTCGTGACCCATGAGATCGCCTTCGCACGGGATGTCGCCGACCGGGTGGTCTTCATGCGCGACGGCTATGTGGTCGAGGAGGGACCTGCGCGGGAAGTCATCGACACGCCGAAGATGGAAGCCACCCAGGCTTTCCTGAGCCACTTCCACAAGGGCGCTCAGCAGCGGACCGCCTGAGCCCCCACTTTCGACATTTTGTGCGTCGGGCTTCGCCCAACGCCTCAGGCTCAAGTCAGCCGCTTCCCTGCAAACGCGCGATCAGAAGCAGGGCCTGGCTCCTGTTCCGGAGTCCGGCCTTCTTCATGACCACCCGACGCTCCCGCCAGATCCGCATCAAGTCGCTGTCGAACCATGTGGCCTGTCGTCAGCATAGAGGCCGTTATCCCCGTCCCGGATGAGCATCGGTCAACGCAATTGAGGAGATGCTTCCCGGCCTGAACCTGAGCCATTGCGGGTGAACGAAACGCCCCTGCCCGGCGACCCGCCGGGGGATCCATGCTGCCGGATGAGGCTGAGTGGAAAGGCGCCGTTTCGCACCTTTCCACGCGTTGTCGTTATTCCGGCATCCTCAGCCGCAGGCCGGGATAAATGGCGTTCGGGTTCCTGAGTTGCGGGTTAAGCCGCAGGATTTCGCGGAAGCGTTCGCCATCGCCCAACTGTTCCACGGCAATCGACCACAGCGTCTGCCCGGCCTTGACCGTATAGAAATTGGCATCGCCTTCCGCGCCATCCCGGTCCTTTGCCGGCTCCACCTTGTCACCCTTGCCGTCCGGGCCCGGCTGATCGGGCTGGCTGCTGGACCGTTCGCTGTCGCCGGAGTTCCCGGTCCCGCTGGCGTTCGGCCTGGTCGCGGTCTCGGACACATCATTCATTACGCTCGCCGCCGTGCCGGCCGCGTTGGCCATCTTCTTCGGTTCTTCCTCGGGCAGGCCCTTCTCGAGCTTTTCCTCTACCTTCTTCTTCAGGTCCTCGTCCGGCTCCAGGCTCAGCGCGTGCGACCACTGGTAGAGGGCCTCGAGCTTGCGGCCGGTGCGCCAGTAGGCGTCACCGAGATGGTCGTTGAGGACGGGGTCTTCCGGCTGCAGCGACACGGCCCGCTCCAGGTTCTCGACCGCCTTGTCGTAGTCGCCAAGCTTGTAATAGGCCCAGCCGAGGGAATCGACGATGTAACCGTCGCTTGGCCGCAGCTCCACCGCGCGCTTGATGAGCCTCATCCCCTCCTCGAGGTTCATGTTCATGTCGATCCAGGAGTAGCCCAGATAGTTCAGAACCTGCGGGTGGTCGGGATAAAGCTTCAGCGCTTCCTTGAAGTTCGGCTCCGCCTTGGGCCACTGCTTCAGCCGCTCATAGGCAATGCCGCGCTGGTAATAGATGTTCCAGTGTTGCGGCTGCGGCGGACCCAGCACCTCTACGGCCTCGTCATAGAGTTCGGCCGCCGACTTGAAATCCTCCTGAGCCGTGTAGACCCGGCCCAGCGAAAGGTAGGCGCGGATGTCCGACGGGTCCTCCTCCAGCACCGACTTGAGGTGCGAGACCGCCTCGTCGTACCGCTTCATGTCGGCGAGGTTGAGGCCTATCTGGAACTCCGCGAAGCGCGCCCAAGGCGAGCTCGACGGGATCTTCTGATAGTAGTCGATCGCCTTCTGCGGCTGCTGCAGCCGCTCGGCAACCCGCGCCAGCTGCACCAGGATCGGATCGCTGTTGGGCTTCAGGGCGAGCCCGTAATGCAGGTAAAGGTGCAGGTAAAGCTGCACGAACGTATCGCCGCCCCCGCTGGCGAGTTCCGTCGCCACCGCCAGCAGAACCTCAGAAGCGCCGGCCGAAGGTGAGTCGATGATGAATTCGAGCTTCTCGCCGCCCGCCACGCGGTCGCGCAGCACCGGCAGCGGCGAAATGCCGAGCCCCGCCTCGATCGTGTCGGTCAGGATCGCCAGCGCCTTGTCGTTCTCGCCGATGCTCGAAAGGAAGGTCGCATAGGCCTCGACAACGCGTGCGAAGGTCTCGGCCGACATGGCGGCCTGCGCGCCGCCGATCAGCCTTTCGAAAGCCTCGGTGGCCTTCTTGTTCTGCCCCTCATAGGCGTAGGCGATTGCGAGCTGGTAGTCCCGGAATGGCGTGAACCACTCGGGCCGGTTGAGCCCGTCTAGGATTTTCTGCCCGTTCTCGAAATCCTTTTCCCCGATCTTGGCCCAGGCCCTCATCGTCTCGATGATCAGCCGGTCGAGATCCGAGTCGGCATCGACCGCAAGCCAGTTCTCCGCGCCGGGATAATCATTGTGCCGGAAAGCGTCGATGGCCAGCACGAGCCGCGCCAGCCGCGAGGCTTCCTCGTCATCGGTGAGAGCCTTGGCGTAAGGCAGGGATTCAGTCAGCTCGCCATTGGCGATCAACGCCCTCAGCAGCCGCCGCTGCAGCATTGCATTGTCGGCATCGAAGCTCAGCGCGCGCTTGTAATAGGCAATGGCCGAGTCGAGATCGTTGTCCGTTTCCGCCACACGCGCCGCGAGATAGGCGCCGGAGAACGAGTGCACGGGAACGATCTCCGTCGTCTGGGTGTCCCCAGTCGCCGCGAAACTGCCGGCGGTCAGAGCCAGAACTGCTGCAACTGAAGCTGTAATCCGAAACCCTGCCTTCATTCGCCGCATCATTTTCCTTTCATCGGCTGGAAGACCCACAGACCACCCGTACCCAGCTTCAGCTCCGGTACGGTTGAAGCATGGCCATTTTGCGAACATGCCAGATCTTTATGCCATACCGGAAGTAAAGGAGATATGGTTATCGGTGATTATGTCACGCGACTGATACAGAAATCTATCACTTCTATGAGAGCCGATTTCTGCGGACTGTTCTTGAGCGGCGCCAGCGCATCCCGGGCAATTTCGCCGAAGTGACGCGCCCGCGCAATCGTGTCCGCCACGGCGTTGTACTTGGTCATGAGACTCTGCGCCTTCGCCAGCGCCTCGTCGTCGTTCTGGCCCTCCTCGATCGCGCTCTTCCAGAATCGCCGCTCCTCTTCCGATCCCCTGCGATAGCTGAGAATCACCGGCAGGGTGATCTTGCCCTCGCGGAAGTCGTCGCCGACATTCTTGCCGAGATCCTTCGAGCTTCCGCCGTAGTCGAGCGCGTCATCCACCAGCTGGAACGCGAGGCCCAGGTTCGTGCCGTAGGACTTGAGAGCAGCGCGATCGTTTTTGGACGCGCCCGCGATGATCGGACCGACTTCCGCCGCCGCCGAGAACAGCGCCGCAGTCTTGGCCTTGATCACCTGCAGATACTCGTCCTCGGTGGTCTCCAGGTTCTTGGCGACGTCGAGCTGCATCACCTCGCCCTCGGCGATGATGGCCGCGGCGGTCGACAGCACGTCGAGCGCATCCAGCGACCCGACATCCACCATCATGCGGAAGGCCTGGCCCAGCAGGTAGTCGCCCACGAGCACGCTTGCCTGGTTGCCCCAGATCATGCGGGCCGTCTTCTTGCCGCGGCGCATGTCGCTCTCGTCCACCACGTCATCGTGGAGCAGCGTGGCCGTGTGCATGAACTCGACGCTGGTGGCGAGCTTGACGTGGCCGTCGCCCGAGTAGCCGAACATCTGCGCGGCAGCGAGTGTGATCATTGGACGCAGCCGCTTGCCTCCGGACGAAATCAGATGATGGGCAAGCTTGGGGATGAGTTCGACATCCGACCCGGCCTTGGAGAGGATGAGCTCGTTGACCCTGCCCATCTCTTCTTGCGTGAGGGCGATCAGAGGCTCAACCGAGGCCATGCTTCTCTTGCCATCCAGATTCACTACAACGCCCACCGCAAGCTCCTTCGCCTTGATCGCGTAACTTCGCCAGAAAGTTCACGTGGAAAATTAATATCCGGCAATTGCCAAATAGCGCGCTCAGCCGTCCGGTACAACTGGCACGGATTTACATCGCTTTCAATTACTGCCAACTTCCAGGCATGATAGAGCTTTTGCGCACGAATGACCCGGTCGTCCTCTCCTTCGTTGAGAGCCTGCTGCGGGATGCCGGCATTGAATTTCTCGTCGCCGACCGGAACATGAGCGTCCTCGAGGGCTCGCTTGGTGTGCTGCCGCGACGGGTTCTCGTGGCAGAGGACTCGGCTGGACAGGCGAAGGAGCTGCTGCGCGGCGCTGGCATCGTGGGAGACTCCGGGACTCCCTGACCCATGCTCGAAGACGGTAACTTCACGATAGACGCCTTCCACCGGGGCCGGTTCCATCTGCTCCAGCCTGCCGGCAAGGGTCACCGCGCCGGCCTTGACGCCATGCTGCTGGCCGCTGCCGTCCCCGATGGCTTTTCCGGCCTCGTGGCCGATCTCGGTGCCGGCGCGGGCGCGGCCGGCATGGCCGTTGCATCCCGCTGTGCGGAGGCTTGCATCCTGCTGGTTGAGCGGTCACAGGAAATGGTCGAATGCGCCCGCAGGAGCGTTGCCCTGCCCGATAACGCGGCCTACGCCGGCCGGATCGAGGTTCTCCAGGCAGACGTGGAGGTCTCCGGGCGCCAGCGCGTCCAGGCTGGTCTGGCGGACAACCGCTTTGGCTTCGTGATCATGAACCCGCCCTTCAACGATCCGAACGACCGCGCCTCGCCCGACAGCCTGCGGCGCGACGCCCATGTGATGACGGAAGGGCTGCTGGAACGCTGGATCCGCTGTGCCGCCGCCATTGCCGCGGCCAATGGCGGCTTGGCCATCATCGCCCGGCCGGAATCGCTGGAGGAAATCCTGGGCGCCTGCTCGGGCCGCTTCGGCTCGATCGAGATCCGCCCGATCCACTCCCGCCCGCGCGCGGCCGCGATCCGCATCGTGCTACGCGCCCGCAAGGGAGCCCGCGGCCTTCTCAAAATCCTCCCCCCGGTCATGCTGCACGGTGAGGAAGGCCGCGAGTTCACGCCGGAAGCCAATGCCCTGATCAATGGCGAGAGGTGTCTTTTTTCGGTCTGAAAGGCAGGGCATTGTGCGCAATGATCGGATGCTTACATATGCCCTAAAACCATTGCTCGGGGTCTGCCTTGAAGTACCAATTGTCCCGCCTGTTTCCAAACCTCATCAACCCAGGCTTTGACGTGATTCCCGTGGTCCGTCTCCACGGGACGGTCATGGCGTCGACAACCCCCATGCGTCCGGCCCTGTCGCTCGCCACCGTCGCCGGTATCCTTGAAAAGGCCTTTGCCTTGCCCGCCCCCGCCGTCGCCATTTCCGTTAATTCGCCTGGCGGCTCGCCGGTCCAGTCGCGCCTGATCTACAAGCGCATCCGCGACCTGGCTGAGGAGAAGCAGCGGAAGGTCCTGGTCTACGTGGAGGACGTGGCCGCCTCCGGCGGCTATATGATCGCCTGCGCGGGCGACGAGATCATCGTCGATCCCTCCTCCATCGTCGGATCCATCGGTGTGATCTCGGCGGGCTTCGGTTTCCACGAGATAATTCGCAAGATCGGCGTCGAGCGCCGCGTCTACACAGCCGGTCGCAACAAGGCGATCCTGGATGCCTTCCAGCCCGAGAAGGAGGAGGACATCGCCCATCTGAAGGAACTGCAGCAGCAGATCCATCAGGTCTTCATCGACCTCGTGAAAAGCCGTCGCGGCACGAAGCTGGCGGACAGCGAAGACCTGTTCAGCGGTCTCTTCTGGGTGGGCCAGAAGGCCTGCGACCTCGGCCTGGCCGACGGCGTCGGCGACATGCGATCGGACCTGAAACGCCGTTTCGGCCCCAAGACGCAATTGCGGCTCATCAGCCCCGTGCGCGGCTTCCTGACCCGAAAGATACCGCTTTTCGGTGCGAAGCTTCCTTCGGCGCCGGATATTGCCGCCGAACTCGCGTCCGGACTGCTGGACGCGGCGGAGGAAAAGGCTGCATGGCAGCGTTTCGGGCTGTAGAATTGGCAACCCCGCAGCCGGAGAGGTGAACGGCTGCATGTTTTGAGGAGGCGCGGATGCCCCAGCTAATCCTGCTCATCATTCTCGCCGTGGTGGCCTACTACGGCTACCGCTCCTTCGTCCGTGAGGCCGAGCGCGTCACCGCCCGCGCCGAGCGGCGCAGGAAGGAGATGGCGAACGGCAGCTCCGGCACGCTGGTGAAGGATCCGGTCACAGGCGAATACTATGTCGAAAAGGACTGAGATGGCTTGCAAGTCATCCGTCCTGACTGAGCTCGCGCCGGCCAAGATCAACCTTGCGCTGCACGTCACCGGCCTGCGGGAAGATGGCTACCATCTTCTCGAGTCCCTCGTCGTCTTTACCCGTTTCGGTGACATTCTTTCACTCGAGCCGGCCGAAGCGACCACCCTCTCGGCCACCGGCCATTTCGCGGAGGGCGTACCGCTCGACGGCTCCAACCTGATCCTGCGCGCCCGCAATCTGCTGGCGGAGGCTTTCCCGCACCAGGCCAAAGGTCATGTGCGTTTCACGCTGGAAAAGAATCTTCCAGTCGCCTCAGGGATCGGTGGAGGCTCGAGCGACGCCGCCGCGGCGGCCCGCCTGCTCGCCTGTCATTGGCAGCTTCCGCTGTCCGGCCGCGACCTTGCTTCCCTTCTCCAGCCCTTGGGCGCGGACGTTCCCATGTGCGCGCTGGCCAGGCCTCTGATTGCCCGGGGCGTCGGCGAGAAACTCGAGCCCGTGCGCCTTCCCGCGCTTCCAATCGTCCTCGTCAATCCGGGCATACCGCTCTCCACGCCGCCGGTGTTCCGCGCGCTTGCCCACAAGACCAATCCGGCGCTGCCGCCCCTGCGCTCCCTGTCTTCGGTGTCGGACGTCATCGACTGGCTGCAATCCACCCGCAACGATCTGGAACCCCCGGCTGCGTCCATCGTCCCGGAAATCGCCGGCGTCATAGCCATGCTCTCCGCCGAAGGCGCGAGCCTCGCCCGCATGTCCGGCTCCGGCGCCACCTGCTTCGGCCTGTTCCCGACCGAAGCCGGGGCCCGCCGCGCCGCGGAAAGCCTCGCCGCTCGCCACCCCGACTGGTTCATTGCGGCCACGACCACCTTTGCTTCGGAGGATCCTGTCTGATGAGCGAAACCGTCCGCAGCTTCATTCCCGTGGGCTTCGCCGTTCTCACCGTTTCGGACACCCGCACACTGGATGACGACAAGTCCGGCGCCACCCTTGCCGATCGCATTACCTCCGCCGGCCACCATCTGATCGACCGCCAGATCGTGCCGGACGACATCGAGCGGATCCGCGCCCAGGTCCGCGCCTGGACAGCCGACCCGCGCATCGACGCGATCATCACCACCGGCGGCACCGGCTTCACCGGCCGCGACGTGACGCCCGAAGCCCTGGAACCGATGTTCGACAAGCGCATGGACGGCTTCTCCGCCATCTTTCACCGCATTTCTTTCGAGAAGATTGGCACCGCCACAATTCAGTCCCGCGCCACCGCCGGCCTGATCGACCAGACCTTCATCTTCGTCCTGCCGGGCTCTCCCGGCGCCTGCAAGGACGCCTGGGACGGCATCCTGCGCGAACAATTCGACTACCGCCAGATGCCCTGCAACTTCGTGGAAATCCTTCCCCGCCTCGACGAGCACCTCCGCCGCCATTCCGGCTAGAGCGGTTGCGGGAAGGTCGGAACCGGCTTTCGACCCGACACGGCGAAAAACAACCCGTTGGAGCAATTCAGAATTTCCCAGAAAAGCTGAATTGCTCTGGCCGGATGTTCCTGCCAGCCGCTGATCCGTAGATTTGTTCTTGCTTTGTTCTCATTTCGACGCTACAAATGCCAGCGATGGAATAAGCGCGGAGGCGCGGTTGATGGAACAGATAGCAAAGGCTGATCAGATCGCTTCGCTCGGCGGCGGGCGCGCCGGCATTGCGAATGCTTTTGTCGAACACAGCGGCATCCGTATCGACTTTGACCGCCGCCGCGGCCGTGGTGCCGGCATCAACCCGTCCGGCCGTTTCGAGCCGCTGTCGCGCGAAGTCTTCGACGACGGCTGGGAGTCGCTGGAGGAGCTTCCCCCCTTCAGGACCGAGGTACAGGTCGAAAAGCCCAGGACCATCATCACCCGCAACAGCTCGCCGGACATTTCCTTCGACCGCTCGATCAATCCCTATCGCGGCTGCGAGCACGGTTGCGTCTACTGTTTCGCCCGTCCGACCCATGCCTATATGGGGCTCTCGCCGGGGCTGGACTTCGAGTCGAAGCTCTTCGCCAAGCCCGACGCGCCGCGGCTTCTGGAGCGCGAGCTTTCCAAGCCCGGCTACGAGCCCCGCACGATCGCCATCGGCACCAACACCGATCCCTATCAGCCCATCGAGAAGAAGTGGCGCATCATGCGCGAGATCCTCGAGGTGCTGGAGGCCTTCAATCATCCGGTTGGCATCGTCACCAAGTCGGCGCTGGTGATGCGCGACATCGACCTCCTCGGCCGCATGGCGGAGAAGAACCTCGTCAAGGTCGCACTGTCGGTGACCACTCTGGACCGCAAGCTCGCCCGCGCCATGGAGCCGCGCGCGGCCACGCCGACGCGGCGTCTCGAGGCGATGCGTGCCCTGATCGAGAACGGCATTCCGGTCGCCGCGATGATCGGTCCCGTGATCCCGGGCCTCAATGACAGCGAGATCGAGCGCATCCTGGAGTCCGCCCGGGCCGCGGGGGCGAAGGAAGCCGGCTACATCATGCTGCGCCTGCCGCTGGAGGTGAGCCCGATCTTCAAGGACTGGCTGTTGCGCCACTACCCCGACCGCTTCCGTCACGTCATGTCGCTCATCCGCTCCATGCGCGACGGCAAGGATTACGACGCGGAGTGGGGCAAGCGCATGCGTGGCACCGGCCCCTATGCCTGGCAGATCGGCCGCCGCTTCGAGATCGCCGCCCGCCGCCTCGGGCTCAACAGGGAGCGCGTGAGACTGACGACGGAGCTGTTCCGTCCGCTTTCCCGTGGTCCGGAGCAGCTGGTGTTGCTCTGAACGGTTCCGGGGAAGTGGGAACCGGTTTTCCGTCAGGAACCGCGCTCCAAGAAGTGAAGTTCCGGGAAAAGCGGGAACCGGTTTTTCCGTCCGGAGCCACGCTCAAAGAAGTGAGGCGCCAGGAAAAGCGGGCCGGTTTTCCGTCAAGGACCGCGTGAATGACGGTGCGTCTGCAGGCCGGCTCTCGGCTTCCGGTGCGGAACCCGCGGCTGTGCGAGAAGCGCGGCGCTACCTGTTGGAGGCTCAAGCGGTCAGGCGCTTCACGCCGTGGATCGCGTCCGGCGGTCGGTGCGTGGTTCGGGGCGGTGCCGGGCCCTGGGTTTGCCTGGGGCGCCCGGTAGCCGGAGGTAGGCGGTTTGGGAATATCGGTGCCCTACCGCTGTCCCACGCCGCCGGAGGAACGGACGCCGGGTCGTCCGGCGTTGCGGACGTCCTGACTTGCCTGGGCGGGCCTCTTTTTTGAGATCGCGGCGGTTTCCGCCTTTCGCCGCACGGCGGTCCGTCGCGAAATTGCCCTAACCCCTTTCCGCCGCACCCCGGGGTTAAGGCTTGCGGAGAATCGGATGCGGGTGCAACCATGCGTCCCATGGCTGGCTCGCAATCCGATTCTCTGCTTCTTTTTGAGGAAATCCCGCTCCGTCCCGATTTCACCATCGAGACGGGGCTGATGCGTGACGGCCACGCGCCCGTGGTCGGTCTGGACGAAGTCGGGCGCGGTCCGCTGGCTGGACCCGTCGTGGCCGCTGCGGTCATCCTGGACCCCGAGCGCATCCCCGATGGGCTCCATGACTCGAAGCAGCTGCCAGAAGCCGGCCGTGAGGCGCTTTACGAAGACATCCTTGCCACCGCGCAAGCGGTGTCCGTAGCGTCTCTCTGTGCCCTGTCCATCGACCGGTCCAACATCCTGCGTGCAAGCCTTGAGGCCATGCGCCGCGCCGTCGCCAGCCTTTGCGTGACGCCGGCCTACGCGCTTGTCGACGGCCGCGATGTACCACCGGGGCTCCCCTGCCCCTGCAAGGCGATCATCAAGGGCGACCAGCGCTCACAATCCATTGCCGCAGCATCCATCGTGGCCAAGGTCACGCGCGACCGCATGATGGTCCGGGCGGGTCTGCACGCCCCCGCCTACGGCTTTGACAGCCACGTCGGCTACGCAACGAAGAAGCACCGCGACGCCATCTCGGTCTACGGTCCCCTCGCACGCCTGCACCGCATGTCCTTCGCGCCCTTGAAGGCCAGCCCTGCCGAAACACCGATCGCGACGGACCCGGGTCGGGAGCTAGTCTGAAGCATTGAAGATTTTTGGCGTCACGCCGCGGACATAATACGGGTTCCGTCACCCGCGCCCTCGCTCTGAGTCTGTCGAGGGCTGCAGGTCTCAAACCCGCGTCGGCCGACGAAAGACCTATGCGGAAAGCCTGAAATGCTTCGGCAGCAACACTGCTATCCGATCGGCGATACACCGAACAGGAATTCGTGCAACCAGAGGACGAGGACCGCATAAATCACCAGCCCGGCCACCACGGCGGAAATGTCCTTCCGCAGCACCGGCTCGCCCCTGAGCGTCACCGGCCCGCGGCTGAAGGAGGAAATCAGGTCCACAATGGCCCAGACCAGCACGCCACCGAACAACACCACGTCGGCCAGCGTGCCGTTTGCGACCAGATGCGCCACGCCCCAGAGGATCGTGCCGATCAGCATCGGATGCTGCAGCTTCGCCTTGATGAAACCGTTGTTGTGCGAGGCGGCAAACAGCGGGAATACCGGCAGCATCAGCAGCAGCGCCAGATGGCGCATGCCGACCGGCGGATCGTAGACGATCACCGCATCATAGCGGGCACGCGCATAACCCCACACGATCAGCACCAACCCCGCCAGCGCCACGACCGTGTAGGTTACCTTCCAGAACTTCTCGCCCTTTTCCGCGATCACCCGGTCACGGAAACCGGATGCGACGATACGCGTGGAATGTATTCCCAGAAACAGCACAAGGCCAAGTATCAGCAGGGTCATGTGAACCTCTCTGCGACATTGTCCGGCGGCACACCCCTGCCCTGACGACCCTGTCGGCTATGCCGCCGCCTCTCCCGCCTACACTATCTCAAATTAGCACCAAAAGGGAATCACCCGTCTAAACGTACCGTCGCGCTCTCAGTTAGCGGGACAATCCAACCACCCCGTATTCCGGCCGGGTGCCGATGGGGCCGGCAACAGCGCGCCGGGAAAGAAAATCGTTCCCAGGCCAGGAGGCGACAGGGAACGATTGGACGACTGGTCGCGGAGCCTCGATGAAACACCGCGCCGCTCCGGGTGCTGAAGCCGGAAGCCCAAAAAGAAAATGCCGCCAGAGCGGCGGCATTTTCAGCAATCGGAAATGATGCTGCGCGACTCAGTTGAGCTTCGACTTGATCTGAGCGAGCGACTGCTCGAACAGGGTCTTGCCCACCTTGCCGTCGACCGTATCGCTGAGGATCTTTCCAGCAGCGGCAACGGCCACGTCAACTGCGCGGGCGCGGACCTCGGCGATGGCGTCCCGCTCAGCCTGGGCGATCTTCTGCTCGGCCAGCTTGGTGCGGCGTGCCACGTATTCCTCGGTCTTCGCCTTGGCGTCGGCGACGATGTGCTCGGCCTCCCGCTGCGCGGCGGCGACCAGATCGGCGGCTTCCTTCTCGGCCTCGTGCCGCTTGCGCTGGTACTCGGCCAGAAGCTGCTGTGCCTCCTCGCGCAGGGCGCGGGCGTCCTCAAGTTCCTTGCGGATGCGGTCGGCGCGCGCGTCGAGCGCCTTCGCGACGATCGAAGGAACCTTCACGTAGACCAGTACGGCCAGGAAGAGAATCAGGGAGACAAACGCCCAGAATGTTGCATCCATAGCGATTCTCCTACTGGCTCACTGCCTTTACGGCAGCCGTGACGGTTTCCTTGCTCACCTGATTGCCGGTGAGCTGCTGGACGATCTCCGCGGCGGTCTCCTCGGCGATGCTGTCCACATCGGCGAGAGCCTTGCGCTTGATCTCCTCGATGTGCGTCTCGGCCTCGGCAAGCTTTGCCTCAAGCGCCTTGGTGATGGACGCGCGCTCGGCTTCAGCCTCCGCCTTGGCCTTGTCGCGAGCCTCCTGGGCGATTGCGGCCGACTTGCGCCGGGCCTCGGCCAGCTCCTGCTCGTAAGCGGCAACGGCAGCGTCCGCCTCTTCCTTGAGACGGGAGGCCTGATCAAGATCGCTGGCGATGCGATCGTGACGGACTTCCAGCGTGCTTCCGATGCGTGGCAGCACCACGCGCTTCAGAAACAGGTAGAAAAGCCCGAAGGTGATCGCAAGCCAAAGGATCTGCGACGGGTAGGTCGAGCTGTCGAACGGAGGGAAGGTACCGCCGTGGGCGCCCTCTTCCGCGACGCCGGTCTCTGTATGGATTTCGCCGGTTGCGTTTTCAGCCGCTTCCTGGGCGAATGCCGGTGCCACAAACATGGCTATCCCCTTGCTCTATAGAGCCGGACGCCGCCTTGCGGGGCGCCCGGCAAGCCAAAAGAATGTGCGGCTTAGACGAACAGGAGGAGAAGGGCGACCAGCAGCGAGAAGATGCCCAGAGCTTCGGTCACGGCGAAGCCCAGGATCAGACGGCCGAACTGGCCATCAGCTGCGGACGGATTGCGCAGGGCGCCCGCCAGGTAGTTGGCAAAAATATTGCCGAGACCGATAGCTGCGCCACCCATGCCGAGGCATGCGATACCTGCGCCAATCGCCTTTGCTGCTTCTGCTTCCATCTTGCAACTCCTTGTGAAGCGTTTGAACTCTGGAACCGTGGCGGAAAACCGCCGTTAATCTCTTCTAGTGGCCGGGGTGCACCGCATCGTTGAGGTACATGCAGGTCAGGACGGCAAAGACGTAGGCCTGCAGGAAGGCAACCAGAAACTCAAGACCCGTGATCGCGACAGTCATGATCAGCGGGAGGATCGAGCCGGCAACACCGAGTGCACCGAGCGCGCTGAGCGAAGTCACGAAGCCGGCGAACACCTTCAGCGTGATGTGACCGGCAAGCATGTTCGCGAAAAGACGGACGGAAAGGCTGATCGGACGCGAGAGGAAGGAAACGACCTCGATCGCAACCACCAGCGGCACGACGACGGCGGGAACGCCGCTGGGCACGAACAGCTTGAGGAAGCCAAGCCCGTGCTTCATGAAACCATACACGATGACAGTACCGATCACCAGCATGGCCAGCGCGAAGGTGACGATGATCTGGCTGGTCACCGTGAAGAAGTAGGGCACCAGTCCGAGCAGGTTCGCCACGAAGACGAACATGAAGAGCGAGAACACCAGCGGGAAGAACTTCATGCCGTGCGTTCCGGCGCTGTCCCGCAGCATGTTCGCGATGAACTCGTAGGCCATCTCTGCGACGGACTGCGCGCGGGTCGGGATCAGGCCGCGGTTCGAGGTGCTCAGGAACAGGAAGGCGCCGGCAGCGGCGACAGTGGCGACCATGAATGCCGAGGCATTCGTGAACGACAGGTCCAGCCCACCAACCTCGATCGGAATCCACTTGGAAATCTGAAACTGATGAATTGGATCCGTGGCCACTGAAGTACCCTCACTTCGTTGCGGTGTCTTCCGCTTTATTTCCTTTGCGGATCATCGCCGCCATTGCCTGGCTTCGCTGACCCAAACTCAGCAACCCGCCCTGTCGCACGCAGGACGTTCAGAACACCTGCCGCGAAACCGAGCAGCAGGAAGACGATCAGACCCCAAGGCGTGGTGCCGAGAAGCTGGTCGAAAAACCATCCCAGTCCTATACCCACCACGACACCGCCGATGAATTCCCCGGATAGCTTGAACGCGTTTCCGAATCCCCCGCCTTTGGTGTTTTGCGCGCCGCCCTCACCGTTCGATGCGGACTGGCGCGCTGCCAGGGCATCTTCGAGTTTCCGCCGCCGCTGTTCCAGGTCGTCAGGCCCGTTCTGTTCTGCCATCGGAACCTCCAGCAGCCGGCAAAACCTCGAAGAATGACCGTCTCGAAGTCGCGGGCAACATAGTGAGAGGCATTCTTGCAGTCAAGCCGCGTAAATATCCTCTTGCTGGACGATTAACAGCAATGAAAACAGGACTTTAATTCACTGCGACAATGCGCCTGCCTCAGGCGGACCCAAAATCCGGGGAGAATCTGCGCATTTGTGCGTCCGATAAAGGTCTCTTTTCGAGGGTTCCGCGGCCTAGTTCCAGCCGCCACCGTAGGTGCGATAGAAGATGTGCCGTCCGATCTGGGTGAGCCTTTTCATCGTCTTCGCCCACTTGGGACGCACATATGTTGCGTGATAGTGCGTCGAACTGCCGACGCTCTCCAGCCAGATCTTCCCAGCGGTCACCGCCATCGCGACTTCCTTGGCGATCCGGTAGTGCGCGGGGCTGGTAATGCGGTCCTTGATCCCGTCGCAGGCGAAGGAGAACTGGCAGCGGTTGTACCAGTGATCGTTCTGGTAGACCACGCCGCAGATCGTGTTGGGATAGGCGGGATTGCGCACGCGGTTGAGCACCACCTGCGCGACCGCCGCCTGTCCCTCGATGGGCTCGCCCTGCGCCTCGAAATAGATGGCCTCGGCCAGGCACTTCTGCTCCTTCTCGCTGAAAACGTGCGGCGGCAGCGGCGCCTTGGCCCACATATGGTCGCCCGGGTCGATCGGCGGAATGAAGCGGCCGTCATCCTCGTCGCGCAGGATGCTGGCGAAGGGGGAGGTGCGCGCATAATCCGGCTCCGCCGGAGCATAGGCCGTGGCCAGGACGTCGGCCTCGTCGTTGTTCACGAGCTTCGCGACAGCCGGAAGCATGTTGGGCTCGCGCTTCTTCTTCTGTTTGACGTGGAAGGCGGAAGCAATCTGCACTTCCTTGCCCTTTACCTCCGGTTTCACGAAGGCCATGGGTATCTCGCCAAGCGGCTCGGATTCCAGGAACGCACCGGTCTGTTCGATGATGGATCCCGCATTGAACATGCTAGGCGGCGCAACTGGCACGACCTGCACCACGCGGCCCTGCTTTTCGTCCCGGTTCACGCGCTGCTCGTCGGATGTCGATACCGGTGTCTTGTTCTTGGAACGGAAAGCCACCTCGCCGATGCCCGGCGCCACCATGCCGCTGCCGGAAAGCGCGTCCAGTCGGGAATCGGCGTCGGAGAACGGCATTTCGGCCTTGTGAATGGAGCCGGCGACGGACTGCTCGATCACCGCTGCCCATCGAGTTTCCGACTCGGCGCCAGAAATGAGGCTTGGAATATCCTGATAAGCCGCGACCGTCGGGAAACCGAGCCAGATGGCCAGACCGAGCAGAGTGGGTCCCAGACGCGACCGTTTCTCTACCGGAATACGACTCGAACGCGGGACTGAACGGAACACCCCAACCTCACACACATATACTCGTACGCCGCTGTTGAGGTGGAAATTATTTGATTAACCTTGATCGAAGGTTAATTCGCCATCCAGCTTGATCATTGATTTCATTAAGAAATCGGTAAGATGTGTGGCGGCCGACACTTGAAGCCTGACCTGCCCCAAGGCGCCCAAAAGAAAACCCCGGCCGTGGCCGGGGTCTCGGGTTCGCATTCTGAGTGAGCCTTCGGTCAATCCCTCTCCTTCGCCTTTCCGGCGAACGGATTCTCGGACGTGCGCAGGATGACGCGGATTGGAACACCGTAAATGTCGAAGGCTTCCCGCAGGTTGTTGATCAGGTAGCGGATATAGGTCTGCGGCATCACCTCGGGACGCGAACAGGAGATGACGAATCCCGGGGGCCGCGTCTTCACCTGGGTCATGTACTTGACCTTGAGGCGGCGGCCGGAAACCGCGGGCGGCGGGTGCATCTGCGTCGCGCGCTCCAGCCACCGGTTGAGCTTTCCGGTCGAGACACGCCGGTTCCAGACCTTGTGGACCTCGACGGCCGTTTCCATCATGCGGTCGAGCCCGCGGCCCGTCTCCGCCGAGATGGTGACGAACTTGAGCCCCTTCACCTGCGGCAGCAGGCGCTCCACCTTCTCGCGCAGTTCCGCCAGCATCTCCTGCGGGTTCTCGACGAGATCCCACTTGTTGAAAGCGATCACCGGCGCCCTACCCTCGCGGATGATCAGGTCGGCGATCTGCAGATCCTGCTTGTCGAAGGCCTGCGTGGCGTCGAACACCACGATCACCACCTCCGCGAACCGGATCGCCCTCAGCGTCTCGCCCACGGACAGCTTCTCGAGCTTCTCCTGCACGCGGGACTTGCGGCGCATGCCGGCGGTGTCGGCGAGCTTGATCGGCCGTCCCCGCCACGTCCAGTCGACGGAAATTGAATCGCGCGTGATGCCGGCCTCCGGTCCCGTCAGCATGCGCTCCTCGCCGAGCAGCGCGTTGATGAGCGTGGACTTGCCCACGTTCGGACGGCCGACGATGGCAATGCTGAGCGGCTTTGCCGAATCATAAGCCGGCTCTTCCGCATCCGGGTCGATGTCGTCGCCCTGCAGCGTGTCGTTGACGTGAAGGGCGCGGCGTTCCTCTTCGTCCTGCGCCTGCTCGATCCGCTCACCGGCAATTTCGGCTATCGCGTCACGCAGCTCCGGCATGCCGATGCCATGCTCGGCGGAAATGGCAATCGGCTCTCCGAGCCCAAGGCTGTAGGCTTCCATCACGCCGGCTTCCGCACCGCGCCCCTCGGTCTTGTTGGAGACCAGGATCACCGGCTTGCCCTTGCGGCGGACCAGATCGGCGAAGGTGTGGTCGTCGGGCATGATGCCGGTCCGCGCGTCCACCATGAACAGCACGAGGTCGGCCTCGTCGATCGCCCTCTCGGTCTGCTGGCGCATGCGGCCCTCGAGCGTCGGCGCCGCGGCGGATTCGAGACCGGCCGTGTCGATCACGTCGAAGCGCAGGTCCTGCAGCCTTGCCGGATGGATGCGACGGTCCCGCGTCACGCCGGGCGTGTCGTCCACCAGCGCGATCCTGCGCCCCACCAGCCTGTTGAAGAGCGTCGACTTGCCCACGTTGGGCCGGCCGACGATTGCCACCTTGAAAGCCATTATGAGCCCGATCCCGTCCCGGAAATAAGCTCGGCCATCATCTCCGCCCGCTCGCGGACACCCGCCGGGGCCTCGCTGTCATTGAGAATTTGCTCGAAGAGCGACAGTGCCGTCTCGCGGTTGCCGTCCTTCCATGCGGCGAGCGCCAGAATCTCGCGCGCCGAGTGGCGCATCGGATTGCTGTCGGCCGTCATGCTTTCCACCCGTGCGGCCACATCCGCGTAAGTGCCGTTATCGACGAGCAGCATGCCGGCCCTGAGGCGCGCCATATCTCGGAACACGCCGGGCGCCGAGCTGTCGTTCGCAACCTCGTCGAACGCGGCAATTGCCTCGGCCGCCTTGCCTGCGTCGGCCAGGATCGTTGCTTCGCGCATCCGCGCCAACATCGGATAGGTGCTGACGCCGCCCTGCCGCAGTTCGTCCAGCTTGGCCACGGCTTCCTCGGTCTTGCCCTGGGCGGCGAGGTCGAGTGCCTGCGCGAACTGGTCACCGGCCTGGTTCGCGCGGCTCGTGGTCCAGCTCTCATAGGCGACATAGGCCGCCGTGCCGAGCACGATCAGCGCGGCTCCGCCAATCACCACCGGCCCGAAGCGCTTCCAGAGGCTCTTGAGCTGGTCCTGGCGAAGCTCTTCGTTGACTTCGCGAATGAAACTGTCGTCCGACATGAGATTTCTCGTTCCTGAGCCGGACACGCGCCCGGCGCTTATGGTCTTGTGGGCTTTTTAACGAAAATTCCCGCACATGGAAGGGGGAGCGGGGAAAACACTTCCCCATCACGTCCCGGCCCCCGGCGGTCGAAATCCTGTGAACAGCCGGGTCCGCATTCCAATCCGGCCACATTCCCGCGGTAGCGAACCGGCTTTACCGTTTCCGAAAAGAAGAATCATGTCTGCCAACCGTATTGCGATTGTCACGTTTTCGCTGCTGTCCGCGCTTTCCCCGGCCCACTCCGGTCAACCCTCGGCGCAGTTTGGGACGCCGCCGCAATACGTTCTGATCTCCTTCGATGGCGCCGGTCCTCTCGCACAGTGGGAGCGCAGCCGCCGGCTGGGCAGGGAAGCGGACGCCCGCTTCACCTATTTCCTGTCGTGCGTCTACCTGCTCACGCCCGAGACCCGCGGCATGTACACAGCCCCCGGCAGCCGCGGCCCGAAATCCAACGTGGGCTATGCGGCCGGTCGGGAAGAGGTGGCTGCTCGGCTGCAGCACATCTGGTCCGCCCGCGCGGAGGGGCATGAAATCGCCAGCCATGGCTGCGGTCATCTCGACGGGGGCAAGTGGTCGGCTGCCGACTGGCAGCACGAGTTTGCCCAGTTCGCCGCCGTTCTTGAGAACGCCTGGCAATTGAACCGGATCGACGGTGAGCCCGTGGGCTGGAGACGCTTCGCCCGCAACGAGGTCATCGGCTTCCGCGCGCCCTATCTGTCTTCCTCCGGCAGCCTCTTCAAGGCGCTGAGGGCCAGCGGCTTCACCTATGATGCCAGCACCGTCTCCCGCGCTCCCCTGCCTGTACCGCGAGAAGATGGCGTTTTCCGCTTCGCGCTGCCCCTCATTCCGGAGGGACCGGCCCAACGGCCGATTATCGCCATGGATTACAACCTTTACGTCCGCCATTCGCGCGGCGAGGAGGACCTGGCGGCCGCCGACATATATGAGCAGCGCGCCTACGAGGCCTTCATGGCCGCCTTCCGACGCGAATACGAGGGCAGCCGCGCGCCGCTCCAGATCGGCTTGCACTTCACGCTGATGAACGGCGGCGCTTACTGGCGTGCTCTCGAGAGCTTCGCCAGGGACGTTTGCCGGCGCAATGACGTCCGCTGCGTATCCCACCGCGAATACCTGGAGCAAACCCATGGGATCCATCCGGACCGCCGCATAGACGGCTAACCAAATTTCCACGCGGAAACTGCCGGACGTTCATCTGCGGTACATGTTCCACTCCATAAATTTCCGCCCGCTGGCGACCGGCCGATCCGTTTCTCGATAGCCGGATTCGTTAGCTTGGGAACAAATTGTGCCGCGACGGAATTATTCTGCCGCTGAATGATCTTGGAGAGTCCGATGAAAAAGCTCCTATTGGTACTGCCGCTGGTTCTGGCCGGGGCTGCCGCATGCACACCCACCCAGCAGGGTGCGGCGATTGGTGGCGTCGGTGGCGCTGCAATCGGCGCGGCCGTGGCAAACGACAGCGTTGAGGGTGCTGTGATCGGCGGTGCGGCGGGCGCAATCGCTGGCGCTCTGATCGGCCGCGCGTCGGAAGGCAGCAACCAGTGCGTCTACCGTGACCAGTACGGACGCCGCTACACCGCAGCCTGCCCCCGCGGCTACTACTAAGACAATGCGCAACATGCCTCGAGGCCGGAGCTCGCTTCGGCCCTGAGGCGGGTGCCATGATGTTGCGAAGGACAACATTGCCCGGCGGGCCTGCGGATGTCGCCTGAAACATACGCAGCCGGTGTCAAGCCTGGCTCTGGCGATGATTCGCCGCCTGACGTGCGACACAACAATATTATTGAGAATTGTTCGCCCATGGTGCATGGTGCGCCCATCGACAGGGGCGCTCGACCGGGCGGGCAAGCCGAAACTCGTGCTGCCGCGCTCGCAGGGCTGAGATGACGGGAAACCGTCGGTCCCTTTGAGCTGATCTGGGTAATGCCAGCGGAGCGAGGCGACGATGTTTTCAGGCGCGCAGATTTCCTTGTATCCAATGTCCGACGATTTCGTCGGCATCATTCTGGGGGCGGTGAAGGCCCTCGATCCCTACCGCGAGAACTTCCGCATCGAGACCGACGACCTCTCCACCCTGCTTGTCGGGCCTCCCGAGCAGCTGTTTCCCGCAATGCGGGATCTGTTCGTCCATGCTGCGAATGCAGGCAAGCATTGCGTGCTCGCGGCAACCGTCTCCCGCGGCTGCCCCGGTGAACCGGATGACCCGATCTGCACCCCCAATTCAGAGCTCGGCAATCAGGCGCCCCTCGCCGATCGGATCGCCGCCGCGAAGGCAGCCGTGGCGTCGGCCCCGGTGACGGGCTTGACGGTCGCGGCCCAGTTTTCGCTCTACCCCCTTGGCGCGGCGCATCACATGGACGAGATCTACGGCTGCATCGACTTCGTGAAACAGTCGGGTGTCTTCGACCGCTCGAAGAATTTCTGCACCAAGCTCCGGGGAGATGCCGGCGCGGTCTTTGCCGCCATGTCGGAAGCGTTCCTCCGCTTCGGCGCGCCGGAAGGCCACGTGGCGCTCGACCTGAAGGTCTCCGCTCACAGCCCGACGCCGGTGTAACCTTTCGCGGAAATCCCGGGAAACCCGTTCATCCTCAACTGAACCGGCTCCGCAGATCACGTCGTCCCTCTTCAAACGGGCTTTCCACTTCTTGCGCTTGCGGCGGAAGCCTCGAAGTGCCAGCATTTGGCCGGTATCGCAGAAATGCTGCGGGAACGGTTTTCCCTTCTGAAGATTGGAAAGCCGTTCCGGAGGAGGAAGATCCCGGTTCCCGCCTTCTTGTGGAATGGGGAACCGCGTTTCGGAGTATTCAACGTTTCCGGTCTGGAGGTCGTCATGCGCCAGCTTGTCCGTCGTCTGTCACTGGTCTCGCTTGCAGCCATGCTTGCGTCTCCGGCTTTGGCCGTTGACGAAGTGTTCGAAACCGAAGGGCCGTCCATCCGCGTCCAGACGGTCGTTAATGGCCTGTCCCATCCCTGGGGCCTCGCTTTCCTCCCCGATGGCACCATGCTCGTGACGGAGCGCAGCGGCAATCTCCGCCTCGTGACCGACCGCCTGTCGGACCCGATCGCCGGCGTGCCCGAGGTCGATGCCCGCGGCCAGGGCGGTCTGCTGGACGTGGCGCTCGATCCGGCATTCGAGCAGAACCGCCTCGTCTACCTGAGCTACGCCGAGGCTGGCGAAGGCGGCAACAGCACGGCAGTCGCGCGCGGCCGTCTGAGCGACGACAACGCGCGCCTCGAAAATGTTGAGGTCATCTTCCGGCAGCAGCCAAAGGTCCAGAGCCAGCTCCATTTCGGCTCGCGCCTCGTCTTCGATCCGGAGGGCCACCTCTTCATCACGCTGGGCGAACGCTCCCACGAGCGCTTCCGCAGCCAGGCGCAGGAGCTGAACTCGCACCTTGGCAAGATCGTCCGCATCAACCCGGATGGCTCCGTGCCTGCCGACAATCCGTTCGTAAACCAGGAAGGAGCGCTGCCCGAAATCTGGTCCTACGGCCACCGCAACATCCAGGCGGCCGCCCTCAATCCCGTGACCGGCGTGCTGTGGGAGATCGAGCATGGCCCCCGCGGCGGTGACGAACTGAATGTCATCGAGCCCGGCGCCAACTATGGCTGGCCGATCGTCACCCTCGGCATCAACTACGACGGCACGACCATTGGTGAGGGCTTGCAGCACAAGGACGGCATGGTGGATGCAATCCGCACCTGGACACCGGTCATCGCCCCCTCCGGCATGATTTTCTATCAAGGCGACGCCTTCCCCGACTGGAAGGGCAATCTTTTCGTAGGTGGTCTCGCCTCCACAGCGCTTGTCCGTCTCACCCTCTCGGGCGATAGCGTCACCGGCGAGGAGCGCCTGCTCGAGAGCCTCCGCTTGCGCATCCGCGACGTGGCCGAAGGCCCTGACGGTTCCATCTACGTGATCACCGACGAGGATAACGGCGAGATTCTGCGCATTACGCCGGCGCAATAGGATGGCGCGCGGCTCGTCCGCGCTCATCCACAGCCGCTGACTAATATGGTTTACGACCGCATTTAGTATTTCTTGGTGATTGTTCCGTAGCGTACCCGTGCAGACGTCTAACAGCGCTTGCTGTGAGTTCTCAGGTGCGGGTTTCCATGCGTAGTTTCGGCAAGTCGGCGATTGCAGTGCTTTGTGCGGCCTTGCTTGCGGGCTGTTCGTCGCGCGGTATGACGATCGAGCAACTGCTGGCGGACCTGTCCTACGAAACCACCGCCTCCGTTTCGGCCCACGCGCCCAAGCATTCGGCACCAGCCTCGCCTGCGCAGTCCGCGTCATCCCAGTCGCAGACCGGCCTTCCGCCCACCGCCCTGGCGATCGCTCCCGTTGAAGGTCAGGTCCAGACAGCCGCCCTGATGGTTCCCTCGCCTCGCCGCGCCGCACCGCGCAAGCGGGAAAAGCAGAGGGTCTACAGCCAGCGCTTCAGGGACGCAAAGCCCATCAATTTCGGCAAACACGCACCGCACCGCCTGCCGGTGCATGGCGTCGACGTGTCCCGCTGGCAGGGTAACATCAATTGGACGGACCTTCGCCTGCACGGCGCGAACTTCGTCTACATCAAGGCCACCGACGGCGTTGACCACCTCGACCCGATGTTCCACAAGAACTGGCGAGAGGCACGCGAGGCCGGCATGAAGCACGGCGCCTACCACTTCTTCTACTGGTGCAGCCCTGCCGCCGACCAGGCCGACTGGTTCATCCGCAACGTTCCGCGCGAGCCCGGCGCGTTGCCCCCGGTGCTCGACGTCGAATGGAACCACCTGTCCCAGTGCAAGAAGCGTCCCTCGCGCCAGCAGGTGATCGAGAAGATGCGCGTCTTCCTCACCAAGCTGGAGAAGCACTACGGCCAGCGCCCGATCATCTACACCGCGCCTGACTTCTATCGCGACAACCTCCAGGGCGAGTTCCTCGACTATCCGTTCTGGCTCCGCTCCGTCGCCGCCCATCCCTCGCAGGTCTATCCGGGCCGCAAGTGGGTCTTCTGGCAGTATTCCGGCTCCGGCCTGTCGGGCGGCGTCTCCGGCAAGATCGACCTCAACGTTTTCAACGGCAGCGAGCGCGACTGGCACAACTGGGTGGCGCACAACACTCACTGATCCAAACGAAACGGCGGCTGCGGGGCCGCCGTTTTCGCATGAGCCCAGGGTTTAGGCTGCGGATGGCCCCGGATCGTCCTCCGGCGCCCAGTGGCCGACACCTGCCTGCTTGCGCCGCCCCGGAAAGGCGATGACCTCGGCCACATTCCTTTGAGTGGCCACGGTGTCAGGCGTGGCATTCCGCGGCGCAACCTTCACCAGGGTGATGTTTTCCCGGCACCCGTCGTCGGTCTCCACAACAACCGCGGAGCCTTCGAGCAGCCCGAGAAGTGCCAGCCCCCGCAACCCGCCGATGGAGAGCTGGTCGGAACCTGTTTCAGGCTTCTCCACCAGCCGGTGGGGACCATAGGAGACTCCGTTGACCGTATAGGTCACCCAGCTGCCAAGACGGGCTGCGTTCTCGGGCAGATCCGCCGCCAGGTAGATCCGGCCGTGGCGCGCCTTCCGTCGCAGCATGCGCGCATAGGCCGTGTCCTCTCCTGCAAATGCCGTGACCATCCCTTCGAGAATGAGATGGTCCCCCGAGGTCAGATGCCAGGATACTCCGTCTGTCGTCATATCTCTGCTCCTGCCAGTGCAGGATCCGGCGAAGCCGTTCGGAATAGAAAACGGACGCATGCCTCAATGCATTGCGTCGTGCGGACCCTGCGGTTTCAACCTGTTTGTGATGGAGATCGACGCTGTCGTCGGGAATGTCTCAACGCTCGCGCCGGCTGCATGTCATCAGCCCCGGGTGACGGACGGACGTCCGCACCGGGGCTATTCGCCCGCGATGGGAATGACCCTCAATGCGCAGCCGAGGCGGCGAAAGGTTCGCTTCAGTCTCATGGCGGTTAGCTTGCCCTCTGCCCCGGGAAAGTCAAGCGCGCCCTCCGGCCGCTCCCCGTGGCGGATAAGCTCGGCACTTGCAATCCGCTATCGGAAGCAACATGTTCACAGGGAAATTGTCCCCACAGGCCCCAGCGTCGTTCCGCGCACCGGCGGGAACTTGCGCGAACGGCCCCCCTCCCCTATAGGACCCAGCGAAACTTTGTGTCCCGGGACAGGGAACTGCGAACACCACCATTGGGTTTGGTCGACAAGCCTGCGGGCCCGCCCGGCGCGCGGATCGGCCAGCCGTAACCGGACGTGAGGCCAGAACATGTCAGAGCTTTCAACGCCCTACTATCTGATCGACAAAGCGAAGCTGCTCGCCAACATGGAGATCATGGACCGCGTCCGCGAACAGTCCGGCGCCAAGGTCCTGCTCGCCCTCAAGTGCTTCGCCACCTGGTGCGTGTTCGACCTGATGAACAAGCACATGGACGGCACCACGTCCTCCTCCCTCTACGAGGTGAAGCTCGGCGCCAAGCATTTCGGCGGCGAGACGCACGCCTACAGCGTGGCCTATGCCGATCACGAGATCGACGAGGTGATCGCCAATGCCAACAAGATCATCTTCAACTCCCTCTCGCAGTTCGAGCGCTTTACCGACCGCGCGAAGCACATTCCGGTGGGCCTGCGCCTCAACCCCGGTGTCTCCTCCTCGGAGTTTGACCTGGCCGACCCGGCCCGTCCCTTCAGCCGCCTCGGCGAATGGGATCCGGCGAAGGTGCTCCCCGTGATCGACCGCATCGACGGCTTCATGGTCCACAACAACTGCGAGAACAGCAACTTCGAGCTGTTTGATCAGCTGCTCACACGCGTCGAGGAGCGTTTCGGCGAACTGTTCTACAAGGTGAACTGGGTAAGCCTCGGCGGCGGCATCCACTTCACCGGCGAGGACTATCCGGTCGACCGCTTCTGCGCGCGCCTCAAAGCCTTCTCCGAAAAATATGGCGTACAGGTCTATCTGGAGCCTGGCGAGGCCGCGATCACGAAGTCGACCACGCTGGAGGTCACCGTCCTCGACAAGGTGGTCAACCAGAAGGAACTGCTGATCGTCGACTCTTCCGTCGAGGCGCACATGCTCGACCTGCTCATCTACCGCCAACCGGCCAAGATGGAGCCGAATGCGGGTGGTTACGTCTATCAGGTCTGCGGCAAGTCGTGCCTCGCGGGCGACATCTTCGGCGAATTCCGCTTCCCGCAGCCAGTCGGGATCGGCGACCGTCTGTCCATCCAGGACGCCGCCGGCTACACGATGGTCAAGAAGAACTGGTTCAACGGCGTCAAGATGCCGTCCATCGCAGTGAAGGAGCTTGACGGCTCCATCCGCCTTGTCCGCGAGTTCGATTTCGCGGACTATGAAGCTAGCCTTTCATGAGGTAGTTAGATCCACCCGTCCCTTGGAAACGTAAAAGGAGTGTTCCCGGCGAAATGAAAAAGAATGTCCTTATCATAGGCGCTGGCGGTGTTGCCCAGGTTGTGGCGCACAAATGCGCGCAGAACAACGATGTACTTGGCGATATTCATATCGCGTCGCGCACCGTTGCCAAATGCGAGGCAATCCGCGCATCGATTCATGAGAAGGGAAATCTGAAAACGCCGGGCGTGCTGGAAGTTCACCAGCTCGACGCTCTGGACATCGAGGCCACCAAGGAGCTGATCCGCAAGACGAAGGCGAGCATCGTCATCAACGTCGGCGCGCCCTTCATCAATATGTCGGTGCTCCAGGCCTGCATCGAGACCGGCGCGGCCTACATCGACACTGCCATCCACGAGGATCCGCTGAAGATCTGCGAGACCCCGCCGTGGTACGGCAACTACGAGTGGAAGCGTGCCGAGGCCTGCGAGAAGGCTGGCGTCACCGCCATCCTCGGCGCCGGCTTCGACCCGGGCGTCGTGAATGCCTACGCTGCTTTGGCCGCCCAGGAATACTTCGACACGCTGGACTCCATTGACATCATCGACGTCAATGCGGGCAACCACGGCCGCTACTTCGCCACCAACTTCGATCCGGAGACCAACTTCCGCGAGTTCACGGGCCGCGTCTGGTCGTGGCAGAACCGCCAGTGGACCCAGAACCAGATGTTCGAGATCCGCAAGGAGTGGGATCTTCCGGTTGTTGGCACCCGCACGACCTACATGACCGGCCATGACGAGATCCACTCGCTGTCGAAGAACCTCGACGTGCCGTTCGTCCGCTTCTGGATGGGCTTCAGTGACCACTACATCAACGTCTTCACGGTTCTGAAGAACCTGGGCCTCCTGTCCGAGCAGCCGATCAAGCTCGACAATGGCCAGGAAGTGGTGCCGCTGAAGGTGGTCAAGGCTGTCCTGCCGGATCCGGCTTCTCTCGCCCCGAACTACACGGGCAAGACCTGCATCGGAGACCTGGTCAAGGGCAAGAAGGACGGCAAGGAGCGCGAAGTCTTCATCTACAACGTGGCCGACCACAAGGAGGCTTTCGAGGAAGTCGGAAGCCAGGCGATCTCCTACACGGCTGGCGTTCCGGCCGTCGCCGCGGCGATGCTGATCGCCACCGGCGAGTGGGACGTCAAGAAGATGGCGAACGTGGAGGAGCTTCCGCCGCGTCCGTTCCTCAAGGTGCTCGACAAGCTGGGTCTGCCGACCCGCATCCGCGACGAGCAGGGCGACCGCGAGCTGAGCTCCACGTTCTGATCACGCCGATCGCATAGTCACCAACATAAGGTGGCGCGGCATCTCCCGCGCCGCCTTTTTTGTACCCCCGTTCCCTCTGAGGGCCCCAGCACCCCTGCCTCCGGTACTTTGTTATCGGGTGGAACCTTTCCCGCCGCCAGCACTTGTACCCGCAGACTTCTCAACCCCAAGACATTCCCCGGAGGAACTGGAAATGGCGAAAGAAAAGACCCTGGACGACCTCTTTTTGGATACGCTCAAGGATATCTACTACGCCGAGCGCAAGATCCTGAAGGCGCTTCCCAAGATGGCGCGCGCCGCCTCGACCGACGAACTCAAGGCTGCCTTCCAGCAGCACAAGGAGGAGACGGAAGGCCAGATCGAGCGCCTGCAGCAGATCTTCGAGGTCCTCGGCAAGCGCGCACAGGGCAAGACCTGCCCGGCCATTGATGGCATCATCGAGGAGGGCGAGGAGATCATGGAAGAGTTCAAGGGCATGCCTGCCCTCGACGCCGGCCTGATTTCGTCCGCCCAGGCAGTGGAGCATTACGAGATCACCCGCTACGGCACGCTGAAGCGCTGGGCCGAGGTACTGGGCCTTGCCGAAGCGGTGAAGCTTCTCGACGAGACCCTGCAGGAAGAGTCGAAGACCGACGAGTCCCTGACCGTGCTCGCCGACGCCTCTGCCAACGAGATGGCCAAGGCCGCCTGACCGGTTTCCGGATTGTTCGATGAAACCGTCTGCGCTCCGGCGCGGACGGTTTTCTGTTGTCTGAAATGACTTCAGATCACTTTCACGGTGATGCGGCCGACGCCTTCTATGCTGGCTTCCATCACGTCGCCGCGCTGGACCGCCCCAACGCCCGCGGGTGTGCCAGTCATGATGATGTCGCCCGGCTGCAGCTCGAAATAGCGCGAAAGCACCGCGATCATCTCCGGCACCTTCCAGATCATCTGGTTGAGGTCGCCTTCCTGCCGCACCTCGCCGTTGACCGTGAGCTCCACCCGGCCCCGGGCGGGATGCCCGATCCGGCTGGCGGGAACCAGGGGCCCGCTCGGCGCCGACGCCTCGAAGCTCTTTGCCACTTCCCACGGACGGCCCAGCTTCTTCGCCTCCGCCTGAAGGTCGCGCCGCGTCATGTCCAGCCCGACGCCATAGCCGTAGACATGCTCCAGCGCCGCATCGACCGGAATGTTCTTGCCGCCCTTGTCCAGAGCAACCACCATCTCGATCTCGTGATGCACATCCGAGGTCTCGCTCGGATAGGGGAACGTGCCGTCCGTGATCACCGCCGCCGGGTGCTTGAGGAAGAAGAACGGCGGCTCCTTGTCCGGGTCATGCCCCATCTCCACCGCATGTGCGGCATAGTTCCGCCCGATGCAGAATATGCGGTTGACCGGAAAGACGTCGCTCGTACCCTCCACCGGCAGGACCGGCACGGGATTGGGCTGAATGACGAACCCTGCCGCCTGTCCTGTCCCGTGCGCTGAACTCTCACTCATGATCGGCTCCCAAATCGTGCGTCGCGTGCGACTGCATAGCATGTTTTCGGCCGTTTCCCAGCGCTTGTCCCGCGCCATCCACGGCCATTGGGAACGTCATCCGAATGCTTTTCAGCAGCGGGGGGCAGAATTGCGGCCTGGGTGATGTTCACTCCGCCGCTTGCCGTTTCGCTTCGTCGGGCGCGAAGGCAAAGGGCATCAACCCCTCGCGGATCACCTCGGCCACCTTCTGCGCTGCCAGCGACGGCTGGCGCGTGGAAGGCATCAACAGCCAGATGCCCAGGCTGATGGCGGGCAGCAGAGGCCGTCGCGCGATCCTGTCCGGCCCCCATCCCAGCCCCACGAAGGGCGGCACGATCGCTATTCCCGCTCCTTTGGCGACGAAATCGCAGGCCGTTTCCGACATGGGCACCTCCACATGCACCCGTCTCTGCACGCCCTGCAGCTGGAATGCCCTGTCGATGGTCATGATCGAACAGTCGCTGCGCTGGGTGCCGATCAGCCGTTCGTGGCGAAGGTCTTCGATGTTGATGACCTCCCGCCCTGCGAGCGGGTGGTTGGCCGGAACGGCGCAGTCCATCGCGAAGCTGGCAATGGCCTCGTCCTGCACATGCGGATGCTCGAACGGCTGGAAGCTCACCCCGATGTCGATCTGCTGAGCGGCCACGAGCTCCGCCACGCGCGGGCTTGCCTGGTTGAGCAGCGTCACGCGAATATCATTCTGCGCGCCGAGCATGTCGCCGAGCACCAGGCCCAAAAAACGTGCGGAAAGGGCCGCCGGGGCCGCCACCGTCACATGACCCCATTCCCGGTCGCGCACGGCGCGCGCCAGGCGGCGAATGCGGTCCGTGCCCGCGAACAGACGCTCCACCTCGCTTGCGAGAATCCTGGCATCCGCCGTGGGCAGCATCCGGCCGCCGCTTCTGGTGAAGAGCTGGAAGCCGCAGCTTTCCGAAAGTGCCTTGAGCAGTTTGCTCACCGCCGACTGGGAAATTCCGAGCCGTTCGCCGGCAAGCGTGACGGAGCCGGTCTCCATCACCACGTGAAAGGCTTCGAGCTGACGAATGTTCACGGCTTCCCTCCCCCGGCTGCCGCACGATCATGAGTTCCTGGAATAATGTCCGGAAGAATAGCCATTTGACAATCATGAAATAGCACCGTGCAATACCCCCAGGATGTCTGCTCACACATCTCGACGAGGGGATAATGAAAACGACGGCGATCTTTGGCGTTCTCGCAGCGCTCGTAGCGGCACCGGCACAGGCTCAGGTCTTGAGCGTCTGTCTGGAAGGCTCTCCGGAAATCTTCAATCCTGAACTGACAAGCAACGGCACCACCATCTATGCTCTGGGCCAGATCTATGATGGTCTGGTCACGGTCGAAGCCGGCGGTTCCAACATCGAGCCGGCGCTTGCCGAAAGCTGGACCGTTTCCGACGACGGCAAGACCTACACGTTCAAGCTGCGCCAGAACGTGCAGTGGCAGTCGAATAACCTTTTCACGCCGACGCGGACGATGAACGCGGACGACGTCATGTTCACGTTCGAGCGGATGATGAACAAGGATCATCCGTACTATTCGGTCAGCGGCGGCAACTACATCACCTTCAACGCCAAGCTGGCGGACATCATCGACCGGATCGAGAAAATTGACGACTACACCGTCGCCTTCACGCTGAAGAACCCCTACGCGCCGTTCATCGGCACGCTGGCCCACGGGTCGCTTGCGATCACATCGGCGGAATACGCGGATGCCATGCTGAAGGCGGGAACGCCCGAACAGCTCGACCTGCAGCCCATCGGCACCGGCCCATTCAAGCTGCAGGCTTACCAGTCCGACACGATGATCCGCTTCGAGCCCTTCAAGGAGACCTGGGGCGCCCAGATCGGCGACCGGAGCCGCACGCCGCTGGTGGATTCCGTCGTGATGGCCATCTCCAGCGACGCTTCCGTGCGCCTTCAGCGCGCACTTGCCAACGAGTGCCTGATCGGCCTCTATCCAAACCTCGCGGACCGCGAGACGATCGAGCAGGCTCCCAATGTCGAGGCCGTTCGCACGCCCGTCGCCTCGACCGGCATGCTGCACTTCAACTTCCGGCTCGAAAAGTTCAAGGACAAGCGCGTCCGTCAGGCGCTCGCCCAGGCCATCGACATGAAGAGCCTGGTGGAGGTCGTCTACAGCGGCATGGGCCATGTCACCGGTGCCGTCATCCCGCCTGCCCTGTGGGGCCATGCCTCCGACATCGGCCCGTGGGAGTATGATCCGGAAGCCGCCAAGGCGCTTCTGAAGGAAGCCGGCTTCGACGACGGCCTGTCCGTCCAGCTCTGGGCCGTGCCGGTCTCCCGCCCCTACATGCCGAACGGACGCCGCGCCGCCGAGATGATCCAGCAGGACTGGGCCAAGATCGGCGTGAATGTGGAGATCATGACCTATGAATGGGCCGAATACATTGACCGCGCCCGCAAGGGCGAGGCCGAGATCGGCATGTTCGGCGGCATCTACGACTTCCCCGACCCGAGCCAGATCCCGAACAACTATCTCGCCTGCAGCTCGGACAATGTCCCCAATCCGTCCAACATCGGCGCCTGGTGCAATCCCGAATACAACGAGATCATGACCAAGGCCGGACAGATCACGGACCAGGAGGAGCGCACCAAGCTCTATCACCGGATCCAGGAGATCGTGCATGAGGAGGTTCCGGTGGTTGTTCTCGGCGGGGCAGACCACATCACCATCGTCAACAAGTCGGTGAAGGGCTACGTGCCCGCCATCTTTGGAACCTCTCGGCTTTCAGGAGTGACTGTCGAATGAAGATCGCCGTGATCGGCGCCGGCATGCTCGGCGCCAGCACCGCCTATCACCTTGCCCTTGCCGGGCATCAGGTCATCGTCTTTGACGAGGGCCACCCCGGCAAGGCCACCCTCGCCGGCGCCGGCATCGTCTGCCCTTGGGCCACCAAGGCGGATGATGAAAGCTGGTATGCGCTCTATGCCGCCGGCGCCCGTTACTATGACCAGCTGATTGCGGACCTGACCGCCCGCGGCGAGTCGCAGGTCGGCTACCGCAAGGTCGGCGCCCTCGTCGTGGCCGACGATCCAGCAGAATTCGACGCCGCGGCCGAGCGCCTCGCCCGCCGCACAGCCGCGGCGCCGGAAACGGGCGGTTTCCAGGAAATCTCCCCGGAGCAGGCGCGCGACCATTTCCCACCGCTACGCGAGGACATGAAGGCCCTGTTCGTGCCGGGCGGCGCCCGTGTCGACGCCCGTCTTCTGTCTGCCGCCATGCTGCGCGCGGCCGTAGCCGCCGGCGCCGAACTGCGCAGCGATCTGGCAACCCTCCAGCTCCTGAACGGCCGCGCCATCCTCCGCGATGGTCGCGACCAGGAAGTGGCGGTCGACCAGATCGTCGTGGCAGCCGGTGCCTGGGCCTCGCGCATCCTGGCGCCGCTTGGCCTGAACCACCCGGTCGTGCCGCAGAGAGGACAGATCGTGCACCTGTCCCTGCCGGGAGTGGACACCTCCCGTTGGGCCGTCCTCCTGCCCATGGCCAGCCACTACCTGCTCGCCTTCGACGACAGCCGCGTCGTGATTGGCGCCACGCGCGAGAACGGAACCGGCTTCGACTATCGCGTGACGGCCGCTGGACAGCACGAGGTCTTGAGCGCAGGTCTGCACTTTGCCCCGGGTCTTGCGAACGCCACCATCCTTGAAACCCGCGTCGGCTTCCGTCCGGCCGGCCCGTCCATCACGCCGATCCTGGGGCGCGTGGAAGGCATCGAGGGGCTGGTCATCGGCAACGGCCTTGGCGCTTCCGGTCTCACCATCGGCCCCCTTGCCGGCAAGCTGCTCGCAAGCATCGCGGTCGGCGAAGACCCGGGCTTTGATCTCACCCCCTACACCCCCCACCCGCGGATGACCTGAAGGAACAAGAATGATCAAGCGTCACAGAAAACACCGCATCATGCACGGTGCGGTCGAGCATAACGGTGTGCTCTATTGCGGCGGCCACGGCGCCTCCGACGTGAACCTCGACATGGCCGGCCAGACCCGCCAGATCTGCGAGAAGCTCGATGGACTTCTGGCGGAGTGCGGCACCGACAAGACCAAGATCCTGCAGGCCCGCATCTACCTCACTGACATGTCGAAGAAAGAGGAAATGAACAAGGTCTGGGTTGAGTGGATCGGCGAGGACCATCTGCCCGCCCGCGCCACCATCGGCGTGGCGGATCTGGGCGATCCGCGCAGGCTGATCGAGGTGGTGATCACGGCCGCCGTAGACTGATCCCTTTGCGCGGTGCCTCATCCCCCCATTCCACATTGATCTTTTCTGGAACACTGCCATGAAAGAGATACGCAGAGACGATCGCTACGCCACTCGGGAGAAATACGCTTCGCTGCGCGGCATTCGCGAAGCCGCGCGCCGCAAGCTTTCCGATGTGGAATGGAACTATCTCCATTGCGGCACGGGGGATGAGGTTACCGCCCAAGAAAACGTTGCCGCCTTCGACCGCTACCTGTTCGACGCTCCCCTGTTCACCGGCGTCAGCAATCCCGACACGCGCACGACCGTTTTGGGCTACGAGCTGACATTCCCGGCCTTCACGGCGCCGTTCGGCGGCGGCGAAACCCTTTTCCATCCCGACGGCATGCTGGCCGTGGGCAGAGCTGCCCATGCGGCCGGCATCCGGCAGATGGTTCCGGTTGCCGCCGGCCATTCGCTCGAGGAAGTGCGCGCCGCCTCTCCCGCCGCAGTCATCTTCCAGATGACCTTCTGCGGCGAGGAGGCACAGGTTCTCGACATGATCCACCGCGCGAAGGATGCTGGCTACGAATACATCTGCGTCACCTTCTCGCCCATCCGCCAGTGGCGCGAGCGCATGATGGAGGACCGTTTCTCGATCCCCGGACAGGGAACCCCTTCCAACTTCGGCCCCGGCAAGTCGGACATCCGCATGCTGGAGGAACTGCTCGACTTCACCCAGCCCCGCTGGACCTGGGAGCAGGCGGCCCGCGTCATGGCGGCCTCACCGCTGCCCTGCATCGTCAAGGGCGTGGGCAGTCGCAAGGACGCCTACAATGCCCTGAAGGCGGGCGCCGCCGGCCTCTATGTCTCGAATTATGGCGGCCGGACGGTCGATCGCGTCCCGGCGGCCATCGACACCCTTGCCGAAGTCCGCGAGGAAGCCGGTCCTGACGTGCCGATCATCTTCGACTCCGGTATCCGCCGTGGCAGCGACATCGTCACCGCCATCGCCCTTGGCGCGAACGCCGTCGCCCTGGGACGCATTGCCGCTCTCGGGCTCGCCGCCGATGGCGAGGAGGGCGTGAAGCGCGTGCTCGACCTGCTGCGCGACGAATTCTGGTCCACCATGGGCCACCTCGGTTGCAGTACAATCAGCGACCTGACGCCGGCCATCTTCCGGCGTCGCGGCGATCAGCGCCCGAATTGATCGCGTAACAACCAGGCATGGGGCGAACCCTCATGCCTGGACCGGACCATGTCAGGCCCCACAGCGGCAACCGCGCCAACGCACTCCGCAAGTCCCCCGCCCCCGGGATAACTTCATCGCAGCGCAACAGGCCCCTTCCCCGCGCGTCCGCGCTTCTGCATGATCCCTTCTGTTCGCCAAAGGCGGCGGGCGTGTCACCGCGCACCGTCTGGAGAGGGGGGGCTTCATGCAGGGAGAACAGCCCGATACGCAAATTAGCCAGGCGCGTTTCGTCATGGTCGCGCTCGTGGCCGGCATCCTCACCGGCATCTTCGGCGGTCTGTTCCATCTGATCATCGAAAGCCTCATTGAATGGCCCGCCTGGCTGGCCCGCCATCTCCACGGCTGGCGGCTCGTCGCTGCCTGCGGCCTCGTCACCATGGCCGCGACGGTACTTGCCGTGTGGCTCACCCGCCGCTACGCGCCGGAGGCGGGCGGCAGCGGCGTTCCCGAGATCGAAGGATCCATCGAAGGGCTGCGCGAGGTCCGGTGGCCGCGCGTGCTGCCGGTGAAGTTTTCCGCCGGCATCGCCGCCATTGGTTCCGGCCTGGTGCTCGGCCGCGAGGGCCCGACCATCCACATGGGCGGCTCCGCGGCGCTTGCCGCCGCCGACCTCTTCCGTGTCGATGGGAGCGATCGCAGGGCGTTGCTGGCAGCAGGAGCTGCGGCGGGCCTTGCCTGCGCCTTCAACGCCCCCATGTCCGCCGTGCTTTTCGTGATCGAGGAAACGCGGCGGCAGTTCCCCTACAGCTTCCGCACCTACATGGGTGTCTTTGCCGCGGCCCTGGCCGGCACCACGATGACCGAGATGATCTCCGGCTGGCAGCCCTTCATGTTCATCGAGACGTCACGCGCGGCGCTGAGCGCCCTGCCCGCTTTCGCTCTGCTCGGGGCTCTCCTCGGCATAGTGGGCGTGGCCTTCAACATCGGCATCCTGCGGATGCTGGACTTCGCGGCCACGGTCCAGCGCCGCATACCCTATGCCTGGCCCGCCGCCGTGGGGTTCGCCGTCGGCGCCCTGCTCGTTCTCGCCCCGAAAACGGTAACGGGCGGCGAGCGCGTCGTTTCCGAGCTGGTAGCACATACCCCTGCCCTGTCCGTGCTCCTGCTCCTGGCGGCTGCGCGTCTCGCCACTTCGGTGGCAAGCTACTCCGCGGGTACGCCCGGCGGCATCTTCGCCCCGATCCTGACGCTTGCCACCTGCATCGGCCTTGCCTTCGGCACCGCCATCGAACTTGTCTCTCCCGGTTTGTTAAAGAGCCTGGGTATCTCGCCCGTCTCCTTCGGCGTCGTAGCGATGGCCGCCCTGTTCACCGCGTCGGTGCGCGCTCCCGCCGTGGGTATCGTGCTGGTAATGGAGCTGACCGGCGCCTATGCGCTCACTCTGCCCATGCTAGCCGCCTGTCTTGGCGCGAGCCTCGTCGCGCAATGGTTGGGCGGCCGCCCCATTTACGAACAGATGCTGGAGCGCACACTTGCCCAGGCCGAAATTGCCCCGCCTGCCGAAGGCCAACCGGAAGCGGGCCTTGCCGCAGTTCCGCCATCCGACCCGAGCCGGAGAATGCGCCATTAGCACGACACGCGGCCGAAATTGTCTCCGGGCAGGGTTGCACAAATCTCCGGGCCATGTTCCAACAATCCCAGACGGTGCTTTGCTGGTTAACGATCGGGAGGAGTCATGCGTTCATTGCTGGGATTTGGGCACCGCAATCAGGGCGAAACGACACGCCTAACGTGTGAACGAGTATCACCCGGTGCGGTTACGACCTGCCCCCGTTGTGGCCCGGCGGCTCAGGCTGCCTTCGCCCGCGTATCGAGCGATCTCAACCGCCGCCTGTTCCTGGGCGGCGTGGGAGCCATGCTGGCATCGTTTGCAGTACCGCGCGAGGCGAGCGCGCTAACCGAGCAGCCCGCCGTGATCCACCCCCATTGAACGGGTCCACCTTGAAGTATGGTTTTGACCATGAAGGAGGACCACAATGGCCAACAAGCGACACAAGCCCGACGAGATCGTCACGAA
>NZ_BAABGS010000011.1:0-13888 GCF_039541695.1 Chelativorans composti
TCGCCATGCCTTGGCCGCGCAAAACCTCAACCTGCCGAAGCTTCGTGACGATCTCGTCGGGCTTGTGTCGCTTGTTTGCCATTGTGGTCCTCCTTCATGGTCAAAGCCATACTTCAAGGTGGACCCGTTCAATGGGGGTGGATCACTTTTCGAACGGGTAAAGCTTCTGCTCGATCAGCCAGCCGAAGAAGCGGGAGAGGGCATTGTGATAGCCGTTCTTCAGCCTTGCTTCGGTGAGACGTTTCAGTCCAGCCCAACCATGCTTCCGGGCGTAGTCGTAACGCGCGGCAAGGCTGACGGTGTGTTCGCGCGGAATGTTCTTGCGGTCCGGGATGTCGGGCAGCATCGCATCGATGCGGGCTGCAGCCTCCTTGTCGAACTCGACCAGGAGGGGATCGTCCATCTTGTCGATGATGAATTGAACGACGAGCAGCACCAGCGCGCGCGCATCCGCATTGCCGCCATTCCTGATGTCATCCTCTTCAAAAAGCGCGAGGGCTTCGGAGAACCGAAGGGCAGTCGTCTGAGCTTGTGGTTCGTGAGCCTGCTGGGGACCCGAATCCTGTTCTTGCTTGCGCTCTTCCCATACCAGTGCAGCTCGATCCTCGTCTTTCGGAGACGCGGCGGCATGCAGCTCAACTCCGGGCACCCCCAACGGATTGGAGGGCATCACGGTCGAGAAGGGTGTGGGGAGGGGAATGGAGGGGACTCCGGCGGGCGGCTGCCCAAGTCCCATGCCAAAGCCCTGCGGAATGACGCCAAGGGCGATGGCGGTCTGCATGTCCGCTCGGCCTTGCTCGTAGTGCCGGATATTCTCGATTCGCCTTAACCATCCCTCTGCCTCGACGTTCTGTGCGACGAAGCGTTTGAAGAGGATGGTGAACTCCGGCGCGATCATCTCCGGATCGCAGTCCCTGGCCAGGGCACGGCGTCTCAGGTTCTTGAGCATCTCTTCATAGTGGAGACGCGCGTGCAGTCTCTCTTCGGAAATGGGAAGCTGATCCGAGAGGTATTGGCGCAGCTCGACGACGTTCTTCTGAAAGAGGTCTACGAAGTTGATGCTTTCGTTCATCCGGAGAATCCACGACAGGAATTCTGTGAGCTTCTGGCGAGCCTTACGATAATCGCCAGTTCTTAGCGAGACCCTGTAGAGCGAGACACCGGAAAGCTGGGCGAGTGGTCGGGAGAACCGGATCTGCAGATAGTACCGCCCATCACGGCGAGTGAGATAGGAAGGAAGAGCCATGACATCTCCGCGTACATCTGCGTGAGATGTCTCACAGTCGTTCGAACCTCTGTTCGCGCTAACTGTTTGATTTTTCTGGTCGCGATACAATGGTAGCGGAGGAGGGACTCGAACCCCCGACACGCGGATTATGATTCCGCTGCTCTAACCAACTGAGCTACTCCGCCCCGTGGCGGCCTGTCGAAGCAGAACCGGAAAGCTGCGCGGATATAAGGGGGAGCTCCGGCAAGTGTCAAGCGCCATGTTTCAGAAACATGACGGGTTTTTCACATCCCGGTACAGGCCCCGCAAAATGCCCGCTGACAGAAGCCAGGGCGGCTCGGCACAGACCGGTGCCACGCGTCCATCCGCCTGGGTTGCGGCGATGTTGCGGGGCCGTGACGTGGTGAAATATCCGGAGGACGACGGATTGGGCGAAAGCCTATTTGCTGTGCTCTTCCACCATTCTGCGGATGAAGGCGATGATTTCCTCCGGGTTTTTCCGCGGATGTTTCTCAAGTGCGCCGTCGATCGCGGCGAGCACACTTTCGGGGCTTCCCTTCACCGTGACGCATGATGGGCGGTCACCGCTCGCGGCCAGGGTGATCCTTGTCGCGTCACCCGATTCTCCCGCCGCCTCGAGGGAGACGACGTGGAGAGGGTTGACCCAGATTGCCGCTCCCGTTTCGCGTTCAAGCCGACAGAAAGCCATGCGAGCCTCCTGCTCTGGGCGACTGCCGGACGGGCAGGACCCGTCGGGCGGCAGTCAGTTCCGGACGGGACGGAATTGTCGCTCGTCCGCAGCCGCAGGCAAGAGGTCAGAGCGAGAAGTCGAACCGGTAGGTCGCCGAAACGCCAAACAGGAACTGGTTCTTGCTGCCGCGCTCGCGCACCAGGCTCGAGTCCGCCGCAGGCCCAGTCAGGCGGTTGTACTCTGCGAAGACGCTCGTCTCGACCGTGTCGGTCACGTCCCACTTGATGGCGCCGCCGATACCCACGGAGCGCACGCCGCTGCCCGGGTGATATTCGGGCAGGCCGGACGCCGCCGATTCTCTCGCCGAAACACCATAATAGGCATCGAAATAGTGGTCGTTGGCCCAGGACAGACGCGGGCCGGCCGAAACCTGAACGGTGTCCGTCAGGTCCGTGAAGGCGTCGGCAACGATCTCGGCGATCACGCCGTCATGAGCCCGGATACCCCGCCGGACTTCGCCGCGCAGCCGCACCCAGTCGGTCGGATAAACCTCCGCGAACGCGCCGATCTCGACGCCGAAGCGGATCGGATCGAGCCCGCGCAGATCGTTGGAGTCGCTTTCGTCGCGTCCGAACACGAGCTTTCCGGTCGGGCCGAAACGGAAGTCGCCTGTGTCGATGAGGCCGATCGAGATATTGTCATTGCGGGACGTGAACCGCCGCTCCGTCCCCTGCCGCCCGAACGACACCAAGGGCTGCACGTAAAAGCGGTAGGTGTTGTCGCCTTCATATTCCGGCATCAGCATGCCGGCGGCTCCAAGCGTCAGGCTCCAATCCCCGGAAAACCAGCTTTGCCCCTGTGAGGGAGACGAAAGTATCAGGAGTGCGCCCGCCACGAAAACCCCAACGCCCAGTCTGCCTGTCACGATACGCCTCACAATTTCCATTCCGTTGCCGGGTCTTTGCCAACAAAATTACGGCGGAAAAGGATACGCGTGGGGACGAACCGAAATTACGGATAATAGAGTGTTAACGGGTGGCCGGCAGCGGGCTGAACCGGACGCGATCCCTCCACCGTGACATGCCCCGCGACGGGCAGTGTCCCCGGCCATCGGACGGTGTCACTTAACTAATATTACAAAACTTTATTCGGCTGCGGGCTTGAGTTGCAGGCCGAGCGGGCATATGTGTCGCGAGAATCAAAACGTGCGATGATCACATGAAGCCGCGGATTGCAGTCCTTGGGTGCGGGTACTGGGGGTCGAACCATATTCGGACACTCAAATCTCTGGATGCGTTGAGTGCTGTTTCGGATGCCAACCGTCCGCGCGCTGAGGGTTTCGCCATTGAGCAGGAGTGCCGGGCGATCGACCCGGACAGGCTGTTCGACGATCCGGACATAGATGCCATCGTGATGGCCTTGCCGCCGCAGTTCCATGCGGAGATGGCCATTCGTGCCGTTCGCGGCGGCAAGGACGTGCTTGTCGAGAAGCCAATTGCGCTCACCGTCAAGGACGCGGAGCGGGCGGTGGCTGAGGCCCGGGCCCAGGGCCGCATCTTCATGGTCGGCCATGTGCTGCGCTTCCATCCGGCCTTCGAGAAGCTGAAGGAGCTGATCGACGCCGGTGAGCTGGGCGACGTCCGCTACATCCACTCGCACCGCCTCGGATTGGGCAAGTTCCACACCGAGAGTGACGCGCTCTGGGATCTGGCGCCGCATGACCTCTCGATGATCCTGGCGATCACCGGCGAGCCGCCGGTGGAGGTGAGGGGAGAGGGAGCCGCCCTTCTGGATCACCTGAGCGACTTCGCCCATGTTCACATGCGGTTCGCCAACGGCATCCGCAGTCACCTCTTCACCTCGCGCCTCAACCCCTACCGCGAGCGGCGGCTGACGGTGGTCGGTAACAAGGCGATGGCCGTCTTCGACGACGTGGAGCCGTGGCCCCGCAAGCTCGCCGTCTACCGCCACTCCGTATGGCGCGACAGCGGTCATTGGGCCTTCACGGCCGAAGAGCCGACCTACATTCCCGTCCAGGAGGCCATGCCGCTTACCCGCGAGCTGCAGCACTTCATCGACTGTATTGTCAACCGCTCGGAGCCGCGCACCAACGGCACCGAGGCGATCGAGGTGTTGCGTATTCTGACCGAGGGCTCGGTCAGACACGAACGGCCGGAAACGGCCGCCTTTGCCGCTGGCGCCACCCGGGTGGGATAGGCCTTTTCCTGCAATCCCGTTTTCGAGATCCGCCTTGTCCGGCCGGCCAGGGCCGCTCTGTTGTGGAACCTTGACGGCGCTGCCCCATTTACAGGACGGGCGGCTGGTAGTGCGTTGCACGCGCGACACATATCGCAACGAAGGAGCAGGGCGGGCAAGATCGGATCTTTCACGCCATTTTCAGGCCAAATGCCGTCGTTAAGGAATTTTCATATTACGCAGCACTAAACTGTAGCAACCAGGCGTCAGAAAGAGTTCTTTCACATGAAGATCAGAGCCTTGGTGTGGGGTGAGAACATCCACGAGCAGGAAGACGAAATCGTCCGCTCGATTTACCCCGAAGGTATGCACACCACGATAGCCAGAGCCATTGCGGCCGACGGAGATATTGACGTGTCCACGGCAGTGTTCCAGCAGCCCGAGCACGGTTTGACCGGGGAAGTTCTGGCCGCGACCGATGTGCTGGTCTGGTGGGGCCACAAGGCCCACCGCCAGGTCGACGACGCGGTCGTGGAGCGCGTTGCCGAACGGGTCTGGGAAGGCATGGGCCTGATCGTCCTCCATTCGGGCCATTTCTCGAAGATCTTCAAGCGTCTGATGGGCACGCCCTGTTCGCTGAAGTGGCGCGAGGCCGGCGAACGCGAACGCATATGGGTCGTTAACCCGCGCCACGCGATCGCGGAGGGGCTGCCCGAGCATTTCGAGCTCGAATACGAGGAAATGTACGGTGAGCCCTTCGCCGTGCCGGAACCGCTTGAGACGGTTTTCATCTCCTGGTTCCAGGGGGGAGAGGTGTTCCGGTCCGGCGTCACCTACCGCCGCGGCGCCGGCCACATTTTCTACTTCCGGCCGGGTCACGAGACCTATCCCACCTATCACGACGCGAACGTGGCGAGGGTTCTGCGGAATGCCGTGCGCTGGGCGCGTCCGCAGGGTGCGGCGCTCCGGAGCATTCACAACGCGCCGAACATCCCGGTGACCGAGGCGCTGGAGCCAATCGTGGAACGCGGGCCCAAGCTGCACAAGCCCGGCGAGGAAGGCTACAGATAGGATGTCGTCATGCGCCTTTTGATTCTTGGCACAGGCAAAATGGCCAATCAGCATGCGGTGCGGTTCGCGGCCATTCCTGGCGTGCATCTGGTTGGCGCGGTCGACACCGACCCCGTCCGTCTGGCGACGTTCTGCGAGGCTCACGGCATTCAGCGTGCCTTTTCCAGCGTCGAGGAAGCTCTGGATTGGGGCGAGTTCGACGGCGTGACCAATGTCACCCCGGATGCCGCCCATTATGCGACCACCATGGCCTGCATCGCCGCCGGCAAGCACGTCATGTGCGAGAAGCCGCTTGCGACGAACTATCCCCACGCGCTGGCCATGACGGAGGCCGCCGAAAAGGCGGGAATCGTCGCCATGGTAAACCTGAGCTACCGCAACGTGCCGCAGATCCATGCGGCGCGTGAGCTGGTCTTGTCGGGCCGTCTCGGCTCCGTGAAGCACATTGAGGCGTCTTACCTTCAGAGCTGGCTGGTCTCGAAGGCCTGGGGCGACTGGCGCAGGGGACCGGAATGGCTGTGGCGTCTGTCCAAGGGCCACGGCTCCAACGGTGTCCTCGGCGACGTGGGCATCCACATCCTCGATTTCGTGACCTTTGGCGCGGCCACCTCCATCGAGGATATGACCTGCCGCCTGCGCACATTCCCGAAGGCTGAGGGCAATCGCATTGGCGAGTATTATCTCGACGCCAACGACAGCTTCGTCATGACGGCTTCCTTCGGCAACGGGGCGCTTGGCGTGATCCATGCCAGCCGCTGGGCGACGGGCCACATCAACGAGCTGCACCTGCGCGTTTACGGCGACAAGGGAGCGGTCGAGGTCATACATACGCACATGGATTCACAGATGCGCGTCTGTCTCGATGATGATGTCGAAACCGGCACCTGGCGGACCGTGGACGTGCTGCCGGTGGCAACCAACTACGAGCGCTTCGTCAACGCGATGCGTCTCAACATGCCGACCGAGCCGAGCTTCCGACATGCCGCCGAGCTCCAGCGCATCCTCGACCTCGCGAGCGCGAGCGAGGAAATGAGGGAAGAGGTTCAGGTCGGCTGACGGCCGACTCCGGCTTCTGCCAGGCACATGCGGCCCGTTCAAGGTTTCAATGCAACCTGGACTTCTTCAGGCGCTGCGGGCAATGCGGGGCGTGTCGATCAGCTTGCGCAGCTGAGCCTCCGCGTCGGAGCGGCGTTCCGAGCGGTCGATGAAACCGCCGCCGAAGATACGGGCGTCGTTGCTGTCGTCAGAGAACAGCACGCACGCCTGTCCCGGCGCCACGCCGGCCTCGCCATGATGCAGGTCCACGAATGCCGTGCCATCGCGGTAAAACAGCGTGGCAGGCATCGGCGGCCGTGTCGAGCGGACCTTGGCATAAAGTTCCATGCCTTCCGCCGGCAGCTCCTCGAGAGGCGTGTCGCCCAGCCAGTTGACCTGGCGCAGGTAAAGCCTGCGGGTCTCCAGCGCCTCCCTGGGTCCGACGATGACCCGCGCATTCTCGCTGTCGAGATGCACCACGTAGAGCGGCTCGCCGACCGCGACTCCGATACCGCGGCGCTGACCGATTGTGTAGTGCATGATGCCCTGGTGCTGGCCCAGCACCCGTCCGTCAATGTGGACGATGTCGCCGGGCGTGGCCGCGTTCGGCATGAGCTTGGCGATGATGTCCGAGTAGCGGCCCTGCGGGACGAAGCAGATGTCCTGGCTGTCCTGCTTGGTGGCGACGGAAAGGCCCATCTCCTGCGCAATGGCCCGCACCTGCGGCTTGGAGAGATCGCCGAGCGGGAAGCGCAGGAAGTCGATCTGCTCCTGCGTCGTGGCGAACAGGAAATAGCTCTGATCGCGGTCCGCATCGACCGGGCGGAACAGCGCCCGGTGCGCTCCGTTCTGGCGCGACCGCACGTAGTGGCCGGTGGCCAGCGCGTGCGCGCCGAGTTCGCGGGCTGTCTCCAGAAGATCGTGGAACTTGACCGTCTGGTTGCACGCCACGCAGGGAATCGGCGTTTCGCCGGAGACATAGCTCTGTGCGAAAGGATCGATCACCGCCTCGCGGAAGCGCGCCTCATAGTCGAGCACGTAATGGGCAATCCCCAGCGTCTCGGCGACGCGCCGGGCGTCGTCGATGTCCTGTCCGGCACAGCAGGAACCCGGCCGGTGGGTGGCCGATCCGTGGTCATACAGCTGAAGGGTAATGCCGATCACCTCGTAACCTTCCTTCGCGAGAATTCCCGCGACGACGGACGAGTCGACGCCACCCGACATCGCGACGACGACGCGCGTGTCCTCCGGACGTCCTGGAAGGTCGAGGCTGTTCATGGTCTTACACCCGTTTTCTTGCCCGCTAAATGGCAACCTTGAACCGTAAGGTCAAGATCTGGCCGAGCCGGATCAGGCATCACCAGATTATGGCGTCTCCGCGGCTGAAAGACTTTTTACGGGCGCGAAGTTTAGTCGGCTTCGATTTCCTAATGGAGATTCACTTCTATTACTCCAAGCTTACCAGCCGCTTAGTCAATTTTTAAAGCCCTGCGGTTATGGTCCTCTCAGGTCTTGGTTCAGTGTAGAGAGTACGATGACCGATGTGATGCGTCCGCGTGTTAAGTACGTGATCGGCCCCGATGGCAGTCCGCTGACGGTTGCCGATTTGCCGCCCTCTAACACGCGTCGTTGGGTAATCCGTCGCAAGGCGGAAGTTGTGGCTGCCGTTCGCGGCGGGCTCCTCAGTCTGGAGGAAGCGTGCCAGCGCTATCGGCTGACAGTGGAGGAGTTCCTGTCCTGGCAGGCATCGATTGATGACTACGGGCTGCAGGGGCTGCGCACCACGCGTATCCAGCAATACCGCCACTGACCTGACCTGAAGGGGAAACCTGACAGGAGGGTGGAACCGGGGTCTCGGCGCCCTGCCTGCACCTTCACGGTGCGTTACTTGGAACCCCGTGAGGGAAAGCGGACACGGATAACTGCCCGGTGCGTGAGCGCCGGGCAGTTTCTTTATGGCCGGATAGAGCGCGAAATATTGTGATCCTGACGCTTCCCAGGGTTTCCCCCCGCCTTCTCGACCGGCCGGTGTGGCAGCCGACGTGTGGGCGTTTCTGTACCCGGGGATGAAGCGTCTCCGGATCGAGTCCAAAATTAATCTGTTAAGAAAACGGTTTGTGCCGGTCTCTTGAAGGCAAGGGTACGGCGCGCGAATGGCTCCCGGCCAGTGATCAGGAAGACCCCTGTCTTGGCAGGGGAGGTGAGCGGAAAAGAGAAGGGGGGCCAGGCCCCCCGCAGAAAATCCCCTCCAGAAATCAGGCGTTCAAGTGCCGCATCAGCCGGCAGCCGCGCGGGAGGAGGGTTCAGCGTTACGGTTGCCTCTGTCGCGCATCTCCAGCGCTTCGGCCTTGCGAAGATCTTCTTCCAGCGCCTTCAGCTCGGCGAGCGCCTGTTCGCGCTGCTGGATGAGTTCGGCCTGCGAGATTCGGAGATTGTCGCGGCGCAGGCGGGCCGCCTTGGCAAAAGTAGGATAGGCGAAGTGCGACTGGTCGGTGATTCCCGCCTTGGTTTCCTCCGCGATGATCTGGGCATCCAGCTCTTCGGCCATGCGTTCGAATTCCGCGATCATAGCATCCAGCTGGCTCACGCGCTTGCGCTTGTGATTGACGTTGAATTGCTTCAGCCTCACCAAATTCTCACGCGATGTCTTCATCTACTAACTCCCGAACCCCGGCCCGATTTACCCCGCCGGCCTGTTCATGCTTGTTGCCCCGCCCGTTTTGCGAAAAGTTATCGTTTCCAAACAAAATCCTAAGAACCGCGGTTCCTGGTAACCATTCGTTTACGGGCATCGTTAATCATACGGGCCATCGCTTAAGGGGCGGTAAAGGAAGTTCCGAAACCGAAGGGTAACGATACGGCTGCCCGGGAATGCGCCGGAACAGGCCTGGCCCCGTAACCCTTGAGCGTTGATTTCGGTATTAGGATTCAACCGCATGCCGAAAGAAATAAAAGTGAATGACCACTTGCATGGGCGAATCAGGTTTTGTTAACTATTAACTGGCAGCCTCTGATTCAGGCGGTTATTGCTCGGGTGCCGGTGGACTGCCAGCCCCATTCGGCGGCGAAAAGGGGAATGATATGCGTGTTCTGCTGATTGAAGACGATAGCGCGACGGCCCAGAGCATCGAACTGATGCTCAAGTCGGAGAGCTTCAACGTTTACACGACCGATCTGGGTGAAGAGGGTGTCGACCTGGGCAAGCTGTATGATTATGACATCATCCTGCTTGACCTGAATCTGCCCGACATGTCGGGTTATGAAGTTCTGCGCACTCTTCGCCTGTCGAAGGTCAAGACACCGATCCTCATCCTGTCCGGCATGGCTGGCATCGAGGACAAGGTGCGCGGTCTCGGCTTCGGCGCCGACGACTACATGACGAAGCCTTTCCACAAGGACGAGCTGATTGCCCGCATCCACGCCATCGTGCGTCGCTCCAAGGGTCATGCCCAGTCCATCATCCAGACGGGTGATCTGGTCGTGAACCTGGACACCAAGACGGTGGAGGTTGCTGGCCAGCGTGTGCATCTGACAGGCAAGGAATACCAGATGCTCGAGCTGCTGGCGCTGCGCAAGGGCACGACTCTGACCAAGGAGATGTTCCTGAACCATCTCTATGGCGGCATGGACGAACCGGAGCTGAAGATCATTGACGTGTTCATCTGCAAGCTTCGCAAGAAGCTGGATGTCGCCTCCGGCGGTCAGAACTACATCGAGACGGTCTGGGGTCGCGGCTACGTGCTCCGCGAACCGGAGGAAATGCGCCAGAGCGCCTGATCTCGACGCAGTGAACATCGTCAATTGCAGACACGAAACCCGGACTCTGACGTCCGGGTTTTCTGTTTGTCAGAGCCTTTCCACGGCGGTGGGCCGAGGTGCGAACCTTTTCGGGGTGCTTCGGAGCCAGGCGAATGCGCGAGGGCGAAGGCGGGACTTGTCGCCGGCGGAGCGGTGAAGGATCGTAGGTTGCGGCGAAGGTCTGTGGATGGAGTTTACTTCTGGAACAGATCTTCGAAAGCGCGCAGCTGTTCTAGCAGCTGCTGGCGCACGAAGGGCTTCAGGATGTGGCCCTTGGCGCCTGCACGTTTTGCCTTCATGATCTGCGAGAGCTGGATCTGGTGGGTCGAATACAGAATCGCCGGTGCGATTTCCGCCTCAATGGACACGATCCGCGCGATGATGTCGATGGAGTCGACGTCGGGCAGAAGGCTGTCGACCAGGATGATTTCCGGCATCTCCTCCTGGCAGATTTCCAGGGCCTCCGCCCCGGATGCAGCTTCCCCCACCAGGAAGCCTTCGTCAGACAGGATTCTCCTGGCCACCTTTCTGATGACTTGTGAATCATCGACGATGAGACACCGTCTCATCCTACCCTCGTGCGTTTTTTCTGCGATGCACTGCCCTCCGGGCAGCTCATAAGAACTGCTCCGATGGTATAGCTAAACAAAAATTTGGAATTCCACAATGCCAAGGTTTACACTGAATTAACCATACGCATTGTCAATTCCGCGTAATACCCATTCGGGTGACCTCGAGGGGCAGGTTTCCGCTGTAGCATCTTCCCTGCACCTCACCCCTGGCCTGAATAGGGAACTCAGGCCGCGGTGATGACGATCTCTTCCGGAGAAGCATGCAGCGTGATGGTCATGCCGGCCTCGCGGGCGAGCAGCAGCGTGTAATAGAACTGTACGCTGTGAGCGTCGATCGGCTCCTCCGGCTTGCGGCCGGAATGCAGCTCCAGGAACTTCGCCGGCACGCGAACCATGGGTCCGTGTGCGGTGAGAACGAACCGCGGGGAGGTCTTCAGATCTTCCAGCTTGACCGTCAGCTTGCCGCCGCGCGGGATGGTGGCGTTCGCGACGAGCAGCAGGTTGAGCAGCAGCTTGACCTTGTTCTTGGGCAGCAGCTCCCGCTCGCCGATCCACTCGAGTTCCGGCTTCTCGTTTTTGAAATAGTTGGTCGCGACGGCCTGGGCATCGCCCGTGTCGATCTGCATGCCAGCCGATCCCGCCGCGCCGAAGGCGATGCGGGCGTATTGCAGCCGGGCCGAGGCATTGGCTGCGCTCGTGCGGATGAGCTGCATCGCGTCCTCGTCGGCACCGCCTTCGTCGAGCAGCTCCAGCCCGTTGTTGATTGCTCCGACCGGGGAAATGATGTCATGGCAGACGCGGCTGCACAGCAGCGCTCCCAGATCAAGCGCACTGAGTGTGAAGATGTCGGTCATGGAAGGCCGTCCCCTTGTTCTGTCTGCGGTCCAGCGAGATAGGTCTCTGCGAATCACCATCATGCGGTGCTGGAACGTGCTTGCATATTGCCTTGCAGGCAGCAACCGGACACCCGCCGTCTGCCGCCGCCGCGATTTCAGACTTTAATGGTTGAAAAAGGATTGCGCATTACGCTGAGCCATCCCCTGATGCCGATCTAAACGGAATTTGACGACAATGGGGACGGTCATGCACGCGGTTGTCCGCGAGGTCGACATGGAGTGAACGCGATGCTTTCAAGTCTTTTCCGCACTGTCGGCGGTGTTCTGAAGCAATTCCGGGAGGGCCAGGGGTGGTTTTCCCCGCGTGAATTGTCGGAACCGGACTTGCAGGAAGCGGGACTTGCTTCCCGTCGTGAACGCTGTGGGGGCCATGGTGCCGGGAGGGCTGGGCTGCCCCGACGGCGGCTCGGAAGTCTTGCGGTCATGCTTCTGGGAGCGGTGCTTCTGGCGGCACCAGCCGCGCGCGCCCAGAACCAGGCGCCCAACGATGGCTACACCATGGACGAGATTGTCCAGGCCGGCAGCAACTTCTTCGGCATGACCTCGGAAACCCTTGCGACCGGCATCGAGCGGATCTTCTCGTCCTACGGCCGTCCCAATGGTTATGTTCTCGGGGAGGAAGGGTCCGGCGCGATCATCGGCGGCCTGACCTACGGCGAGGGCACCCTCTACACGAAGAACGTCGGCGACCACCACGTCTACTGGCAGGGGCCCTCGCTCGGCTGGGACTTCGGCGCCCAGGGCTCCAAGGTGATGATCCTCGTCTATAACCTGAATTCCGTGAACGACATCTACAGGCGGTTCGCGGGAATCGCCGGTTCCGCCTACGTGGTGGCCGGCCTTGGCTTCAACGTGCTCGGCAACCAGGACATTCTCATCGTCCCCATCCGGACAGGTGTCGGCGCCCGGCTGGGTGTCAACTTCGGCTATTTGAAGCTGACTCCGTCGCCCACCTGGAATCCCTTCTGAGTTCCGCGGTGGAAAAGAACTGCCACCGGAGATTGTGCCGGTGGCGCGCTTCGCTGACGGATTGTGCCCGTGCCCCTGGCGGTATAAATCTGAATGCGTTGGTATCGCCGGGCCGCCAGCGGCCCGAGGTGACAGCCTTGGCCATGAAAGGTCGCTCGCGTGATTGAGGGATTGCTGTACTCGGCATTGGGCTTTCTGGTCGCCCTTGGTCTGGCCGTGGCGATTGCGCCGTCTCTCTGGCGCAGGGCGGAGTATCTGGAACGTCGGCGGATCGAGGCCGCGCTGCCGCTATCCCGCGAGGAACTGGAGGCGGCCGTCGATGCCATTCGGGCGGAAAGCGCCATGGCCATCCGCAAGCTCGAGGTCCGGGCGGAACAGCTGCGCAGGAAGTTAGCCGAGGATCTGGTCGAGCTCAACGTCCTGCGCGACCGGATCCGCGATCTGGAAGAGGAATGCGCGAACCGCGACCGGACGATCAGCCGTCTTGAGCATGAGCAGAAGCAGCTGGAAGGCCGGCTGGCGACAAAGGACGAGCAGCTGCGGGACCAGTCAGCCCGCGTTGCGGAGCTTGCCGCCCAGCTCACGGAGCAGATGAACAGGGTGCAGCAGCTCTCCCGTCTGAATGACGAGCTGAACATGATCGTCAGCACCCAGAAGATCGACCTTGCGGCCCGGGATGCGGAGATAGACCGCCTGAACAACACGAACCGGCTCCTGCGCAACGAGCGTCGCGATGCCGACCGCACCGCGCGCGAGCTGGAGCGCGAGAAGTCGAAGCTCGAGAATGCGCTGCGACACGAAAAGTCCCGCGCGGAGGATCTGCAGGCACGGCTCGATCGTCTGCTGCATGACCTGTCCGACCGCGACCAGATATTGGAGCGCCAGGAAAGGGAATTGGCGCAATTGGGGCATCCCGGGGTCGCCGCGGCGTTCCTGGTGGATTTGGGACCGATCAACGGCGAGCCGGCGCTCCCGAACGGGGAACAGGCTCTCTCCAACGGCAAGGATGTGACTGTCGGTCAGCGTGAGGTGGGGGATATGACCGGGGAAGAGGATGAGGTTGCACGTCTGCGGCGCCGGATTGCGGCCTTGACGTCGTCTGCGCGCGGCCGTCGGAAGGCCGATACGTCCAGCGTCGAGCATCTGCGCGAGGAGATTTCGTCCATCGCCGCGGAAATGGTCCGCATGGTAGCCGACCGCGAGGGGCCGGGATCAGCCGTCGAAACAGCCCTGAGCGCGCCGCTTCCGGATGGGCCAACCGGGCAGGGCGCTACACGTCCCGAGAGCCTTGCCGAACGCGTCGAAAAGATGCGCAGCGCGTCCTGAACTGTCAACGGCGGTGCAAAATCCGGCCACGCGGCGGCGCAAAACCAGGCCAGGTGGCAGTGGCCTGCGCCATGGCGCGCGCGCTTACCAATAGCTGGCGCGTGCC